>DASXSR010000144.1:0-4203 GCA_036505875.1 Blastocatellia bacterium
CGTGTTGACCGCCGGTCACGTAACCGCGCTCGCAATTGATGGCGTTGGCCACTTGTGGGTCGGTTATTTCGATCGCGGAGCCGATGTTGTCGACCCTAGCACAAGCGAGCGATTGACACACATCGAGGACGAACGCGTGCGTGAGGTCAACTACCTGACTCTCGACACGGGATCGAACCGGATGTTGGTGGCCACATCGCGAGGGCTGGTCTCGCTCGGCGGCGACTTGAAGCAGACGGTTGTCACGCAAGCGGAAGGTGGGTTGATCAACGATTCGGTCGCGCACGTCTTCCTTGCTGATCTCGGTTCTCAGATGCTGGCTTCTACCAGCACAACGCCGGCGCTCGGCCAGCACGTGACGGTCCTGGCGACTGCGGGAGGTCTCACTGAGATAATCGGCGGACGCGCGCGGTCGATTACGGCCTTTCACGGACTGGCTAGCAATCATCTTTACACCGCGGCGGCAGTTGGATCCCGTCTGTTCGTCGGTAGCCTAGCCGGGCTTGTGGAGCTAGAAGGCTTGAGAGTCGTGCGCACCTACAAGACTTCGAACTCGCGGCTGTCGCACGATTGGGTGACCGCGCTGGCCGAGGCCGACGGCACGCTTTATGTTGGGACGAACGGCGGCGGAGTAGATGCGCTCTTGGTGACCGGCGAGTTGGTCAACTTCGCCGACGAGCTTGGCAAGTTCGAAGTCAATCAAAACGCCATGCATTACGACGGTGAGCGATTGTACGTCGGCACTAGCGACCGAGGACTGTTGATTTATCACCCGCGTGATCGCCGCTGGACTCGCTTCAGCGCCGGGCTCGCCTCACAGAGCGTGACCGCAATCACAAACGACGATAGGTTTGTCTATGTCGGCACTATGAACGGGTTAGTGCGAGTCGAAAAGCGAGTCATCGAATGACGCGGACAAATCACAGAGAGGTCATAGTCATCGGCGCAGGCATATCGGGCCTGGTTTGCGCCTATCGTTTGAAGACGCTCGGCTTCGACGTGACACTGATCGAAAGGTCCGATCGCGCGGGCGGCGTCATTCAGAGCGAACGAATAGACGGTTTCTTGATCGAACGCGGCCCGAACAGCTCTCAAGGAAGCGAAGAATTGATCGCCCTTGTGGATGAGCTGGGAATCACGGATGAGTTGGTCGAAGGTGATCCAAAAGCGCCGGCATATGTTTACCTTCGAGGTGAACTGCACGCGGTTCCTTCCGGCCCCGGCGCATTCCTCAGGAGCAGCCTGCTGAGCCTGGGTGGCAAGTTGCGAATACTCAAAGAACCCTTCGTGCCAGTCCGCCGCTCGGATTCCGAGGAAAGCGTAGCTTCATTCGCCCGCCGTCGCATCGGGAGGGAAGCGGCCGAGCGATTGGTCGCACCGTTCGTGTCAGGCATCTACGCGGGCGACGCCGAAAAACTCAGCGTCCAGGCCGCGTTTCCGAGATTGGCAAACCTTGAAACCGGCTATGGAAGCCTCTTTCGCGGCATGTTGGCCAAGGCACGCGAGGCGCGTCGCGCTCGCAAAGCTGCGACCGCAGCGCTTGACAAGGCGGCGCCGACGCGACGGCGGCTCTGTTCATTTCGAAACGGCATGTCGTTTCTGCCCAAGACGCTTGCGTCACGGATGGGTGAAGACCTGATCACGGGATGTGAAAAAGTTAGGCTCGAGGCTGGAGGATCGGGAATCGAATTCGATCGCGCCGGCAGTCAGCACCAGTACACGTGTGAGCTTTTGGTTATCGCTACTCCAGCTCGCGCGGCTTCCAGCTTTATCGCGCCGATCTCAGCTGAGCTGAGCGGCTTGCTCGACGAGATCGATTATCCGCCACTGGCGATAATCAGCCTTGCTTACGATGAATCGACGGTAATGACAGAGCTCGATGGCTTTGGGTTCCTGGTTCCGCCGAGCGAGCAGATGAACATCCTCGGATGCGTTTGGAACTCCAGCCTTTTCGAGGGCCGCGCGCCTAAAGGCAAAGCTCTGGTCACGGCGTTCATCGGAGGCGCTCGCAACGCTGATGCGGCAAGGCTGGCTGACGATGACTTGGGTTCAATCGCGCATCGAGAGCTTGAGAGAGTGCTCGGCATTTCGAGTGCTCCTCAAGTCGTGACGATCACTCGATATGAGCGATCTATTCCTCAATACAATCTCGGACACTTCGAGCGGGTGCTGAAGATAGAAGCTTTGCTTGCCGGGCTTCCGCGCTTTCGAATCATCGGCAACTACTTGCACGGAGTCTCAACGGGCGATTGCATCAAGGAGGCGGATCGGGTCGCACGTGAAATCGCCGGCTCGTTAGGTCACTTGCGTGGGACGAGCTTGAATCGTCGGCAAGGAACGTTTTAGAGCAAAGCTTGGCCCGGACGACGCCTTTGTACTACACTTATCCGTCACATGTTCTGACGCATTTGCCGAAGCGGCAGTCGGTTCATATTCGAAAGCACAGGTGTAAGTTGTTGACAACTGAGGTGACGGCCCCTTAGCTCAACGGCAGAGCAGAGGACTCATAATCCTTTGGTTGGAGGTTCGAATCCTCCAGGGGCCACCAAAGTTATCAATGACTTAGCGATTCGCCGATCCGCTCGTCACTGACAATTGCGGCAATTTTGTGGCAATCGCAATTGTTGACTTCTCTTCCACACCGTGCTACAAATGTCGCTGTCCGTTACAGCTGATTTTGGCACTAAAGGGTGTCGCTCGCGAGTCTCATTCTTCCTAGTTAGGAGAGTTTCGAAATGACGCGGAGACTCGGGTTAGTTCTCGTTGTTTCTTTCTCTGCTGCAGTTCTAATCGCTGCGTTTTCTTCTTCTGCCCAACGTTCTTCTACCCAACATCGTTTGTCGGTCGAGCTAAAGGATGCCCTTGCTCAGAAAGCACTCACAATGCTAAGAAACGAATCCGAAATCCTGGTGACTGGAACTCCCCCGGGGGAAGGATTGGTTCCACGCCTCGTTGGTATGGCGCGACTCGAATTCTCAGGAGGGGACCGCATCGCAGCGCTATTGAAGAGCAGGAGAACTTCTCTCGAACACGGCAAGGGGTATACAAGCATTGAAGTAACTCTGGATGCGCAAGGAATCGAAGAGCGCGATGGTACGGTGATTCTGCATGGAATTGAACATGTAGTTGAACACTTCACCTTCAATCGTGTACCGCCACCACTCCCTCCGGACGTTTATGAAGAGAGCGTCCGCCACGATTTTATTTTTTCGGTAATACCGGTCTCCGCAACCGGGCCTATAAGCCCATACTCCGTGCGAGTTAATGACTTTGAGTATACGCTTACGAAAGATATTACCGAACCTCAACTGCTGAAGCATTATCAGCAAGAGGAAGATGGTGTGCAAAAGGATTCGCGACCTCCAGCCGTTCCGCTAAGGGATGCGGCTCCTTTTGCAACAGAGCAGAAGAAAAAAAGGCCGTGAAATTAAAGTAGAAACATCGTTCGCGAAAAAATCATGGCGAGCAGTACTCGACCAAGTAGGTCCTTCCTTGGGGTGCACCCCTTGAGTGAGACAAAAAGTTAAGACCATCCGGTCCCTGGTCGAAAAAAGTTCTTGCCTTCGACTGATCTCTTTCCCACAATCAGCCGCGGTTGGTGAAGCGGAAGCGAGCAATGCTGAAGAGCAACTCGCCAGGAATAACCAACCGGAGACTAATCAGCACGATGAGCGAGGGCGTGGCCGCGAGGTCGCGCCCTTTTGCACAACCGCTCATCGGTTTGATGAGGCTTCCGATGGCTAAGAAAACTCATGCTTCCGCCACCAAAGACTTCATCTGCAACCGGAGACTCTGCTCGAACTCGGCCGGAGGAAGATACCCCAGCGCCGAGTGCAAGCGCTTCCGATTGTAGACGCTTTCAATGAACTGCCCAATCCGTCGCTGTGCGTCTCGGAAGTCGCGATACTCCGTGCGATACACCTCTTCGTGCTTGAGCGTCTTCATAAACGACTCGGCCTTGGCGTTGTCGTATGGATTCCCACGGCGGCTCATGCTGATCCGAATGCCGTGCGCGCTGAGCATCTCAGTGTAAGCCTTGGACGCATATTGAATCCCGCGATCCGAATGATGCACAAGCCCTGGCTCGACCCGCCCGCGGCCGATCGCCTTGCTCAACGCCTCAACAGTCAGATCCGCCTCGAGCGTTCTGCCCAAAGCCCAGCCGATCACCCGTCGAGAGAAAGCGTCCAAGATCACTGCCAG
>DASXSR010000145.1:0-2935 GCA_036505875.1 Blastocatellia bacterium
ATGAACGACAGCCCCGATTGTTGCAACCAGCGCAGCATCCCGCAACTTCTATCCGGAACCGGCGACCTTATAGAAAATCTTCGCGCAACCTTAACTTCCGGAACTTCGCTCTCAACCAAAAGCCTGCTGGCCAGAGCCAAACACTATCTCGGCTCTCCAATCAGCGAGGGACGCTACGACTTCCGTTACCTGTATGACGCTCTCGAAGTGGCCCTCCATCAAATAATCGAAGACCGTGTCGCAACACTCCGCGTGCTTGAACCTGGAGACGCCATCGATCATCTCGAAAACCTCATCGCCTTACTTCCCACCCAACGAATTCGCACCAGCGAACAAAGCCTCTTCCAGCAATTCTCAAGCCCGGCCCCACTCGCATTCGTCGCCGCCTACCTTGCCCTCCCGGAAGAAAACACAGCCGCAAAGATTCTACTGGAACCATCGGCCGGCACCGGCGCACTCGCTTGCATCGCCCGCGCCTTTGGATCACAGGTCCACACCAACGATCTTTCACCCGCCCGCCGCGGATTTCTTCACTATCTGAAATTCCCGGTGCACAGCGTCGACGCCGAAAACATCAACGACCTGCTCCCCCACGAACTCAGACCGGATATCGTTTTGATGAATCCTCCCTTCAGCTCAACTGCGGGAAGACTTTCCCGAAACGATAATCAACACGGCGCTCAGCACATCGAATCCGCTCTCTATCGACTTAATCAAGCAGGACGCCTAGTAGCCATTACCGGCTGCGGCATGGCTCTCGACAGACAGAAAATGACGGAATTCTGGAAACGCGTGGCCTCACACTACTCAGTGCGAGTTAACCTTTCGCTCCCAGCTTCCACCTTCACCAAGTCCGGGACCGCCTGGGAAACGCAACTAATCGTGATCGACAAAACCGGCCCCACTGCCGGCGCTAACTGGACCGAACAAGTCAAGAACATCCGCCACGGCTCAGCCACACTTCTCGAAATACTGACACTCGCCAGAGAAAACAAATTGCTGATCGATCCGCCTGTGGCTGCGTCTGCGCCCGAAACAATAACGGGCGAAACACCTGTCGTCCTTACTAGCCAGACGCACGAACTCTCAGACCCCGCCGTCGCCGTCGCAAACCAGGAAAATGAATCTGACCCCTCCGACGACGGCTTTGTACCTTACATCTCGACCAGACTAACTGGCGGCATCGATCACCCAGCCCCACTCGTCGAAACTGCCGCGATGGCTGCCGTGGTACCGCCGCCAATAACCTACCGTCCACACCTCGATCCGCAACTGGTTGTAGATGGAGCACTCTCCACCGTCCAGCTCGAAAGAATCTGCTACGCCGGCCAAAGACATTCCCAGCGTCTTTCAACCGGAGCGCGCGCTGCTTATCTCCTCGGTGATGGAACTGGATTTGGTAAAGGACGCTGCCTCGCCGGTGTGATAATCGACAACTACAACCAAGGACGCACCAGGACCCTGTGGCTCAGCATCAGCAACCAACTGCTTGAATCAACTCGCCGCGACCTGAACGACCTGAATGCATCACACATCGCCCTGCACCAATTGAACGAATGGGACGTAAACGAAACAATCAATTTCGGTGACGGCGTGATCTTTTGCAGCTACAACACCCTGATCGCCAAGAGCAAGATCAGCGAAAAGACCCGCATGCAACAGCTCATTGAATGGCTCGGCGACGAAGGAGTAGTCATCTTCGATGAATGCCAAAGAGCACAACACGCTCTGGCCACCGCCCAGGGCGAAGCTACACAAACCGGGAAGGCAGTCCTGGAACTACAAGATCACGACGAACGCCCGGACCTCCGCTTTGTCTATTCATCAGCCACGTCGGTCGTAGAAGTAAGCCACATCTGCTACATGAGTCGCCTCGGACTCTGGGGACCCCAAACCAGCTTCCCCAACGGCTTCGAGGAATTCATGAGCGAAATTGACGCTGGCGGTCTGGGCGCGCTCGAGATGGTCACCAGATCCATGAAGGCCTTCGGCATGTCGCATTGCAGCACCCTGAGTTATGGACGCGATCCGGTCTCAGGCCTGGCCGTCGAATACGCCGAAGTGTTCCACGAACTGACTACCGAACAACGTGAGATCTACAACAACGCGGCAGCCGCTTGGCAAATCGTCCTCCAAAACATCGAAGCCGCACTTGAGATAACCGACGCCGGCACTCGCAAACGCGCCTTTGCCCTTTCCCACTTCTGGGCCCAGCACCAGGCTTTCTTCCGCCAAGTCATTACCGCGTTCAAAGTTCCCGAATGCATCAAGCAGATCGAAGCTGCGCTGAAGCGAGATGAGAGCGCCGTTGTTTCAATCATCGGCACCGCCGAGGCCAAAAGCAAAGTCCTCGTCGCCCGCGCCGCCGCACAAGCCGAACGTCTCGAAGACCTTGACTTTTCACCACGCGCGACCCTGTGCGCACTCGTCGAAAGAGCCTTTCCAGTCGATCTCTACCAACAAGTCGAAGACCCGGTTAGTCACAGCATAGTCACCGTCCGTGTCACAGATGAACAAGGCAACGCCGTACAAAGCCAGGAAGCGCTCCGCATGCGCGACGAACTGCTTGAAAAGCTATCCGACCTGGTTCTTCCCGAAAATCCGCTCGACCAAATCGTCAATTACTTCGGACCAGACCAGGTAGCGGAGATCTCCGGACGCCGCAAGCGCCTCGTACGCGACACTCGAAACGGCGAAGTACGCTATGTCTCTCGCGCGCCGAAAGGCGTGCCAATGAACAAAATCAATGTCCACGAAAACGAACAATTCCAAAACGGCGCGAAGCGCATCGCGGTCATAACGGCCGCAGGCTCTACCGGAATTTCACTGCACTCGTCACTCAATGCCATCAACCAACAAAGGCGCTGCCAGATAGTGTTGGAACTCGCATGGTCCGCGGTCCTCCAGATGCAAAGCTTTGGCAGAACACACCGAA
>DASXSR010000146.1:0-14482 GCA_036505875.1 Blastocatellia bacterium
TCCGGCGGGAGCCCCGCGCGGTGTGTCATCAACTGCTCGACCGTGACTCGTTCTTTTCCAAACTCGCCGAACTCGGGAATGTAGAGCGCGACCGGATCAGCGAGCGAGACCTTGCCGCGCTCGACCAGGATCATCATCGACGTAGCGGTCGCGACGATCTTCGTCAGCGATGCCAGATCGAAGATCGTATCGACGGTCATCGGCTCGCGTTTGGGTTCAATAGCTCGATCGCCGAAAGCTTTGCGATAGACGACGCGGCCTTTGCGAGCGAGCAGCACTACGGCGCCGGGGGTCTCTTTGCGCGAGATCGATTCGAGCACCGCTTCATCGATCTTAGCGAGACGCTCGCTCGAAACGCCAACCGACTCGGGTTTGGCTTCAACCAGTTTCCCGGAAGGTTGACGCGTCGGCGCGGCGCTTCGTTGCGCTAAGATTGATTCGCTTCCCATTGAAGCAACGACGAGCAACAATGCGGCGACCCTCAATCCCGCAAGGATGAAATGTTTATTTAAGCCGCGGTGCAAATAATCGAACCCCGTAGGGGTGAAATGTTTATAGAAAGCGAGTGCATCGCGCGGGCTAGCTCCGTAGGAGCGAAATGTGCCGGGCACCACGAATCTGTTTTGACTACTAGCCATCACATTTCACCCCTACGGGGTTAATCGTTGAAGCCCCCGAGTTCTATAAACATTTCACTCCTAGCGGAGTTCAGAGGTTGCCGCTTCGAACGGCACCGATTCAACCTGTTGCTTCGTGATTACGCTCACGACATAGCCGATCGCCAAACACACCGCCGTTCCAGTTAGCACGTACCACGTCCACGCGAGCGGCGTGAAGAACCAGACTGCCAACATCGTCGCCAACGAAATCGCCATGCCGGTCATCACTCCCGGCTGATTCGCTCGACGCGTGAGCACGCCGAGCAGGAACGCTCCCAGCATCGGGCCGTAGACCAGAGACGCGATCGTCAACCCGGTCGTGAACACCGAACCCCAACGGCTCGCCATTACCGCGATGCCAATCAGAACCAATCCCCACGCGGCGGTCAGCCACCGCGACAGCTTCAACAAACTTTCATCGCTTTTGTGCCGGCCAATCAGCGGCTTGTAAAAGTCGATGACAGTAGTCGACGCAAGCGAGTTCAACGAGCCGCTCAAATTCGACATCGCCGCCGCGAATATGGCGGCGATCACAAGACCTGCAACTCCGTGCGGCAAGCGATGCACGATGAACGCCGGGAAGATTTCATCGTTGCTCGCAAGCTTTGTTTCAAGTGGATAAAACTTGTAGTATGCGAAAAGCATTATTCCGATGATCAAAAACAGCAAAAACTGAAACAGCACCACGAATCCGCTCAACACCAGCGCCTTTTGGCTGTCTCGCATGTTTCGACAAGTCAGCAGTCTTTGAACCAGTAGCTGATCTGTGCCGTGAGATGCCATCGTCAAACAAGTGCCGCCCAGCAACCCTGCCCAAAACGTGAACGGCACTCTGAAGTCACGCGCGAACGAGAACACTTGAAACTTATTCGCCGGCGCTGCTTCGCTTACGACTGCGTTCCAGCCTCCCGGAATCAAATGCAAGAGCATGTAAGCCGCAAGCAACGAGCCCCCGATGTAAATGACGAGTTGGATCAAATCGGTCCAGATGACGGCCGCGATGCCTCCCTCGAATGTGTAAATCAAAGTAAGCACGCCTACGATGAAGATTGACCAGAGCCACAAGTGAGGCAAGCCGGGAATGCTCGCGCCAAGCACCGCGCTCAGCACCAGCGACGCGGCGAACACTCTCACGCCCTCGGCCAGCGCTCGCATAATCAGGAACAACGACGCGGCGAAGTTCTTGGCCTGGACACCGAACCGTCGCTTCAATAGCTCATAAGCCGTCAGCAGTTCCCCTTGAAAATACGCCGGGATGAAAAGCACGCTGATGATGATCCGCGCGACTATGTAGCCCAGCACGACTTGCAAGTACGTCAGGCTGCCGCCCTGCTCGGGGCGCGCGAACGTTGAATAAGCCAGCGCGGGTACGCCGATCAGCGTAAGCGTGCTGGTTTCAGTAGCGACGATCGATAGGCTGATTACGACCCACGAGGTTTTCTTCCCGCCGATGAAATAATCTTTGACGGTCCGCTGCGAGCGTCGGAACATCGTCCCGAATATAGTTATGCCCACCAGGTAGGCCAGCAGCACGACATAATCAATTGCAGAGAATCCCACAACGAGACCCCGTCAAACCGATGTAATGAAGACAAGAAGAATGAAACTAACCAACCCGACAGCGCGATGGGTTCGCTTAAGCCAGTTCCTTAGCGAGTTTCGCCGCGCCGATGGCCGGTGAATACAATGGCGGACCGATCTGAGCGCGGGGCGCGGCTGCGAGCACAGCCTCGCGCAAAGGCGCCAGCACGAACTCGCCCGATCTGAAAACGCTCCCCACGCAAGCGACGCGAAACTCCAACGCGCTGAGACCAAGCTTCTTTATGACCGATATCGCGAGACGACCCAAGTCGCGCCCGGCGGCGGCAAATATCTCTCGCGCTACTTCGTCGCCAGAGCGCGCGGCCTCGTCGACTAGTTCTGCCAGGTGCGCAATGTCAACAGGCTCCGAGTCGCTGTTGTAAATCACCCCCGGCAGGTCGCTCGGGCTTGCGACTCCCAGCTTGCTGCATATCAGCTCTGTTAAGCTTGTCTTTGGCGAGCGGTCATCGAACGCAGAAACCACAGCCTGCAAAGCTCTCCGCGCGATGTCGTATCCTGATCCCTCATCGCTCAACGTGGGCCCAAATCCGCCTGCGCGCGCTTGCCTCCCGGTCTGGTTGATGCCCATGGCGATCGATCCGGTCCCCGCGATTACAACCACTCCAGGCTTGCCGCCGAGCGCGCCTTCAAGCGCAGCTCGCGCGTCGGTGACCAGATCGAGTCCGGCAATCTGTAATGCGTCGTCTAGAGCGTCTTTCATGGTGTGATAATGAATCGGGTGATTGATGCCCGCTATCGCAGCGCATGCGGAGTCTATTTCTTCAAGCTCGATACCAGCTTGCTCGCAGGCGTCCGACACTGCCTGCTCGACGTGCGAAACTGCTTCTTCAAGTCCGGCGCGCAGTGGGTTCGCCGCGCCGCTGAAGCCTTGGCCGATCACGCGGAACGACGAGTCGGTAATGACGGCGTGAGTCTTGGTGCCGCCCCCGTCTATACCGAGGAACAGCTTCTCGTGTGACGGCCTCTGTTGGTCGAGCGGGCGTCCGGAGGTCGCGCGTCCGCCCCGTGTTTCTGCGATTGCGCTTGTGAGGATCTTGGACATCGAAAAACCTACTATTTGGATATTGTTAATTGTTCACACATTCAACACCACGGTGCGCGCCAGATGACGCGGCGCATCCGGGTTTAATTCGCGGGCGACGGCCCGCCAGTAACCTAACAACTGCCCTACGTGCGCGTACAACGCGGGAAGAAAGATTTCGGATTGCGAATTTCGGATTGCGGATTCGTCGATCACCATTGCGCGAGCTTGAGTGACTTCAATTTCCGCAAGCAACGTCTCCAGGTGTTGTCGCTCGGCTGGCACGGGAAAGATGATCACCTGATCCGACGAATTCAGTGTGGCTTTTGGGCCGTGGCGAAACTCGAGCGTTCGATAGCTGAACGCGGTGTCCAAAGCCATCTCGGTAATCTTCAACGCGCACTCATCCGCGAGGCCTTTCATTGGACCCGAACCGAGGAAAAAGAACCTCTCGATCGTCTCATCCTCGGCGAGTGCTCGAAGATCGTGCTCGTTGGAACGGAGCGCTCCGTCGATCAAACCCGGAAGCTGTTTGATTTCATCAGCGCGAACGGACCCGGTCGCGCCGTCGGCGATCAGATACAGACCTGTCAGCATGCAAGTGAACGCCTGAGTCATCACAACTGACCGCTCACGACATTCAGTGAAGTTGATCTCAGCGTCACAGATACTCGCGACGTCTCCGATGTCGCTTGTGATTGCTAGCGCCCGAGCGTCGTATTCTCGTTTCAACCTCTCCACTGCAAGCTTGACTTCAGTCGTGGCGCCGCTTCGAGTGATCGCGATTACCAGAGGGTTTGATTCCCCTTTGAGGTAGTGCTCCGGGAAGTGCGCAAGCTCCGACGAGGCAACCGCGAGGACCGGCCTTCCTAGCATCTCGCTCCACGCGAAAGAGGCGCACATCGCAAGGTTATGCGAGGAGCCACATCCCGTAATTATGACGTCGCTGTAATTCTCAAGCGGTAGAAATTGCTCGAATACGCGGCTACGCTCGGCTGCGAGCCCGACAGTGCGCTGACAAGAGTCGGCCTGATGATAAATCTCGGTGAGGGTGACCGGGGCCCGGTCTTCTTCGTCCATTATCAGCCTTTCATACCCTTAATCATATCTTATAGTGGTAAGTCCGTTAGTTGTAAAACGAATTGTTTTTATGGTAACGATAAAAAATCTTTGGCCGGAAGTTCCGGTTCTGTAATTGAGACTCTTTAGACCTTTAGGCGGGCGCCTTACGGTTTTCAGCATAAACAATAGAATGGTAGAGTTTTCGTTCGGAGGAGTAGCGCAATGACGAATGAAGAGATGGAGCGCGCGATTGAGTTTCTGCTTGGCCATCACGCAAAGGTGAGCGCCGATACTGATCGCCTGACCGACCGCCTTGACCGCCTGGCGGTGGCGCAAACCAAGACCACCAACGATCTTCAAATGCTGACCGGAAAGGTGCTCGAATTGACGGACGGTGTGGCCAGTACTCAATCACAGCTCGAGAGCGTGATTGAAGAAATGCGCGAAGGGTTTAATAACCTGATTGTGGCTAACGAGGTCACGCGGAAGCTGGCTGAGGATGTGGCGCGGCTCGGCATTAAGACAAGCCAGCGAGTGACTCCCCTTGAAGTCCGCGTTGATGAACTTGAGCAGAAGCGGCAATAGTCGGTGCTGGCTACTGAGTGGTAGTCAGTGATAAACCTCTGTGTCAGGATGATAGACCTTCCAGTCGAACCAGTAGTCGCGAAGTAAGTATATCTTTTTCAACTCCCGCCCGCTGTGTTGCCCACTCACGCACTTACCGGTGAAATCCCACTCGCTGCCGGTCTCCGCGTCCATAAGCCGGAGGGGTCGAGAATCTGACTTGGCAAAAAACTCCAGAGTCTGTCCGTCAACTGTTCTTTCGAAGGCTCGCACGGATTTACCGTCCTCAGCCATCACGATCACCAACGGCACGCCGGCGATGTAATCGACTATCGGGCTCTGGTGTTGAATTGCTGAAAGAGGGTAGGCCTTTGCGACGCCGCCAAGCTTGATCCCGAGGATTTGAGTGCGCGGGCTCAATCGGGCATCGGAGTCGAGCGGCGCAGGAACAGGGAACCGCGCCGTGTGCTCTTCCCAGTCTTCCGAGAACAGCTTCCAAGGTTTGCTGTCATCAGGTCGCAACACTCGTCCATCAGGATGCTCCCGCTTCCAAACCGAAAAGGAGAGTTCATCGTGAGGAACCGCGTTCAGACGCCGGCCCTTGGCGGGGCCGAGAATTGCCTCGCCGGTGATTTGCTGCCACCACGAGCCGGTCGTTTCGTCTTGCATGATGAAGTTCTGGTTATTAATTCCGGCGAGATGGAACTTCGGACTAGGATCTGAAACAGGAGTCTCCCACACCAGACCGGTGTGGCAGAGCGTTCAGTAGGTCACGAGAGCCGGCACGCCTCCGACCGTATCCTGCACTACGTGGTGATAGGCTACCTGCCGAACCGGATATGCCACCGCATCACCATTCATCTCGACTGCTAACACCATATCGGTATCAGAAACAAAGCCGGCTTCATTAGCTGAGGCGAACGCGACGCCCGGAAGTGGCTTGAACATCCATTCGAAATGATTCTGTCGAGCAAACCAGGTTGCCAACAGCAGTGGGAGGAAAAGAGAGATGAGAAGCATCTTCCGCCACCAGCCGCGAGCCTGCTTCCAAAGCGATACCGCGATCGCCAATGCGGCAACCAATGCCACAACAGTCAGAAGCGGTGACCAATGTCGCAGCGTGTACGACATTCTCAATCCTGAAGGCGTCTGAAGCTTGAACGGCTGTATGAACCAGGCAGGAATTACGACCACCGCAAGAGCAGCCAGTGTCAGTGTAAGCAAAAGCACCCAGCGTATCCAACGTTGACCGAGCATCAATCCCTCCGAGATCCTAAACCCTCTAACTTGCCAACGATAAGCGGTCTGCTGACGCCGTTCAACTTGTCAGCCCGAACGGTTGGTATTATAAACGAATCATCCCTGGAACGTTGCACGCTTATGAGACCTGGATGGCTTTTGTTGTTAGGCGTCGCCCTCGCCGGAGTTTGGTTTGGGATTCGTCCGCCATCGGCGGAACTTGAGACATCGATTCAATCGGCGCGGGAAGACGCGTATCGCGCAAACAATATAGGCGTCGCGCTGCTCGAGCAATTCAAGTACAAAGAGGGCGCCGACCAGTTCCGCCGCGCGTTGAAGCTCGACCCCGGTTTGTCGCTCGCTCGCGTGAATCTAGCCATTGCGCTTTACAACTTACCTGACATAGAGGGCGCGTTGCGTGAAGCGAAGGCAGCCGTTGAAGTTATCCCGGCCTCACCTCAGGCGCTCTACATTCTCGGGCTCATCGCGCGTTCGCAGAATCGAACGACTGATGCGATAGAGGAATTCGGGCGCGTGCTTAAGATCGATCCGCAGGACCCGGGAGCGAATATCAACCTCGGCCAGCTCTACATGCAGCAGCGCAAATACGCCGAAGCGATCGCGGCCTTTCGCACAGCGCTCGCGAGTGAGCCTTACAGCATCACTGCGACTTACAACCTGGCAATCGCGCTCACACGTTCAGGCGAACGTCAGGAGGGCCAGGCGATGATGCAGAAGTTTCAAGTGCTGCGCGCGAAAGGTTATGGAACAACGATCGGGCAGAATTATCTCGAGCAGGGCCGTTACAGTGAAGCGATCACTTCGACTGGAGCGGAGCCCGATCTAGTAGATGCCGCAATACCGGACGTAACTTTCACTGATGCGACCTCAAGTGTGCTGGCAAAACGTGCCGACGTCGAGACAAGAGCGGGGAGTAAAAGCCCGCTCGGGCAGAGCTTCAAGGCAAGCGAAATAAATGAGCCGTTCAAGCGTCAGATCGTTGAAAGCCTCTCTGGCGGCGCAGTGCTCTTCGACTTTGACGGCGACGGCAACATTGATCTACTAGACGTGGGGCCTCGAGGTTTGACGCTCTATCGAAACGATGGCGGGAAGTTCGTTGATGTGACAGACCGATCCGGCTTGCGGACTGCGATTCCGGGCTTCACTGCAATCTCTGCAATCGCAGGTGACTACGATAATGATGGGCGGCCGGATATATTTGTGGTCGGGCACGGTCGTCTCGCCCTTTATCACAACGATGGCAACGGAAAATTCTCAGATGTGACTTCAGCCGCTGGTATCTCCGCTTATCCTTATCTTGCGCTGTCGGCTGCATTCGTCGATGTAGATCATGATGGCGACCTGGACATCTTCCTCGCCGGCTTTGTTGATCTCTCGAAGACACCGTCGGGCGATGCCAGTCGCACTCTTGTGTTCCCTGACGATTTTGCCGGCGCGCCGAATCTGCTGCTTCGCAACGACGGGAACGGCAAATTCACTGACATCACCGCAGCGGCGAAAGTAACAGGATCGTTTGGTCGCGCGGTCGCGGTGGTGCCCACAGACTTCGACAATCGTCGCGATATTGACCTGCTCGTTTTGAACTACGGCGCGGCGCCGACGCTGTTCAGCAACCAACGCGACGGCACGTTTCGCGATGTCGCCGCCGAAGTCGGATTGAACGTCAAAGGCCGATTCACTTGCGCGGCCGCCGGCGACGTAAACAAAGATGACTTCACTGATTTCTTTTTCGGGAGAGCCGACGGTGCGGGCCTGCTCGCAATGAGCGACGGAAAGGGTCACTTTTCTACCGTGCCCGCGCCGGCAGCAGCAGAGAAAGCGGTCGCGGCTCAGTTCATCGATTACGACAACGACGGATTGCTCGACCTCGTGGTGCTCGCCGACCAGACACCTCGCGTGTTTCGGAATCTCGGATCGAAGTGGGAAGATGCCAGTGCTCGTGCTGTAGCGACGGACCTTCTTAAAGGACAGTTTCCACGCGCGTTGGCTTCGGCGGACATCGACGGAGATGGTGACACCGATCTGATCTTCAGAGTAGCCACCGGCGATCTGAAGATCTCCAGAAACGACGGAGGCAATCGAAACCGCTCGTTGAAAGTTCAACTGACGGGCAAGGTTAGCAATCGCTCCGGTGTCGGGTCAAAGATCGAAGCCCGCTCGGGAAGTCTGAGGCAGAAACTCGAGACTTACTCCACGAGCCCTGCGCCCGCGCCGGCGGACATTATCTTCGGACTTGGCAAACGCGCCGGCGTCGATGCTGTTCGAGTGCTGTGGCCCGCGGGAATCGTTCAAGCCGAAACCGAAATCGCTGGCGCGGCGGCAGGAGCCCCGCTTGCGTTGAAAATCACCGAGCTTGATCGCAAGCCTTCGTCGTGTCCTTATCTTTATACCTGGAATGGCGAGCGATTCGAGTTCGTGACTGATTTCATGGGCGGCGGTGAGATGGGCTATTGGGAAGCGCCCGGCGTCCGCAACCATCCTGACCCCGACGAGTATGTTCGCATTCGAGACGATCAGCTCAAGGCGCGCAATGGGCGCTATGAGATTCGTGTCACGAATGAACTCGAGGAAGTACTTTATGTCGATCGGCTTCAACTGATCGCCATCGACCACCCGGCCGACACTGACGTCTATCCAAACGAAGGGATGACTGACCCGCCGCGCCCATTCAAACTGTTCACGACTCGGAACGCGCGTCCGCCCAGGTCCGCAGTGGACGATCGCGGACACGAGGTGACGGAGCGCATCGCAAAACTCGACCGGCGGTATCCAGATGATTTCGCGTTGATGAAGATTCGTGGTTATGCCGAGTCGCATTCACTCACGCTTGATCTAGGCGAGCCGTCGAAAGGCCGCACTGTGCTGTTGCTGACCGGTTGGACTGATTACGCGTTTTCAAGCGACAACGTCGCTGCTTCTCAAAGCGGATCGAGCTTGAGGCCGCCCGAGCTTCAGGTGAAAGATGCGCAAGGCAAATGGCATACGGCGATCGCCGACATCGGCATTCCAGTTGGGAGGCCGCAGACGATAGTGGTCGATCTTACCGGCAAGTTTCCAACCGCGAATCGCGAGGTCCGCATCGTGACCAACATGCGAATCTATTGGGATCAGATCTTAATCGACACATCCAGCGGCAATCTGCCTGTTCGGATGACGCGACTCGATCCGTTAACTGCTGATCTTCATTGGCGAGGATACTCGGCGGAAGTGGCGCCCGACGGCCGCGAACCTTTCATCTACGACCACGACCGCGTGTCATACACGTCGCCGTGGAAAGTAATGGCGGGCCGGTACACCCGGGAAGGCGACGTGCGAGAGTTGCTGGCGCGCAGCGACGATATGTTTGTGATCTCGAAACCAGGCGACGAGATGTCGCTCTCGTTCGACGCGACGAAGCCGCGTCCCCTTAGCACGGGCTGGAAGCGGACGTTCTTACTCTACGCCGACGGCTTCAGCAAAGAGATGGACATCAACTCAGCGAGCCCTGATCAAGTGGCGCCGCTCCCGTTTCATGCAATGAAGAGCTATCCGTATACGTTTAGGGCAGCTTACCCGATGACTCGCGCGCGTCGAGAGTACATCGAGCGATACAACACGCGCATTGTGCGATCACCGATTCCGTTGATCGAGACGACGGAATGGGATTTCGCCACGAAGTCACAAAGCCACAAAGCAGCACCAAGCCAATAAACTTTGTGCAGCTTCGAGTGGCGAGAGGTTGAAATGGAACACATTCGTTATTCAGTCGCGGCCTGTCAGACCGATCTCCCCAATCCCACTGAGCGTCGCCAGATGCGCGCGAACACCGATCGTATGCTCTCGATGATCGACTCCGCGGTTCAGGGAAGCGCCCCTTTCTTGCCGGTGAGGCTGGTCGTCTTTCCTGAATTCGCTCACGCCGCTCCGGTGTTTGAAACAGTCAAAGAATTGATCGACAAGCTGGCGATCCCCATCCCGAACGAACACACCGAACGCCTGGAACAGAAAGCTCGCGAGCACCGAATCTACATTCAGACCGGATCGATTCTGGAGGTCGATTCAAAGTGGCCGGGCGGAGTCTTCAACACCACTTGTTTGATCGGCCCCGAAGGCGTGCTCTACAAGTATCGCAAGGTGAACACGTGGATTCCGTACGAAGTCCACACAAGCCCGCACGATCTTAAAGGCTACGACGAGCCGTTGTTTCCGGTGGCCGACACGTCGATCGGCCGAATCGGTTGCGCGATTTGCTACGACTGGCTGTTTCCCGAAGCAATTCGCCAGCTTGCAGTGAATGGCGCCGAGGTGCTGGTACGTGTGTCAGCTTATATGGATCCGTGGGGCGCAACCGAGCCCATGGATTGGTGGACTGTTGTTAATCGCTGTCGGGCTATTGAAAACATCGCTTATGTCGTTGCAGCCAATCAGGGCGCTAGCTTGAGGATGTATCCCCCGTACTCGTGGCCGGGCGGCAGTCAGGTTGTTGATTACGACGGCCGCTTGCTGGCGCAAGCTTCTCCGGGTCCCGGCGAGCGAATCGTAGTTGCGCCGATTGATATCACCGCGCTTCGTCACGAGCGAGAGACTCGACGCGGGCATCATATGCTCGCGCACTTGCGAACTGAGGCTTATCCGGTGTATTCGACTCACATTTATCCCCCTCCGCTGGATAATGATGACCCGGAACATCTGTCGTACGAGGGAAATAACCGGTTGATCGAAGAAGCGAAGCAACGTTTCCCCTTCTCGCGTCGTTGATGTATTCTTCATAAACCAAAGGTTCAAGGAAGACAGTCGCGCCGATGTGAGCGCGTCATCACCGCTCAAGAGGAGGGCTATGAAATCGAGGAAGCTTCCGATCGCATTTGTGACCGTCCTGGTTACGGCTTTCGCACCGATCGTTACCGCGCAAGAGACAGCGGTAGTCTTGAGCGGGGCGGAGCACAACCGCGTCGTTCCGACCAGCTTTTACTTTGAAGGCCAGAGCGCGCCGACTCAGATGCGCAACTCGGCAGCCGCGCGGTTCGGCTCGAATCGATATGTCATTGCCGCGCTGGTTGACACTTCGGGCTACTCAACCGAAGTGCGCGCGAAGTACCAGGGCTTTTTCATCACCGACTCGAAGGTGAACGTCGGCGGCAAGGAGCTCGGCGCTGGAGCGTACGGCTTCGGTTTCACCGATGACGGCAAGTTCAATGTCTTTGACGTGGGCGGCAAGCAATTGATGTCAGCAAGCGCAACGAAGGATTCAGCGATCCGGCGGCCTCGTCCGTTGATGATGTCGGTCGAGGGCGGCGCGCTTCGCCTCTATGCGGAACGCAGCTACGTTGTGATCGCCGCTAAGTAACATGTGCGAGCGGCCGCGCGATGACGAGGATCAGTATGAGCAAGCAACAAGCTCGGATGACTGTGGTAAGACTTCTGGTAGTTGGTTACCTGGGCTTGCTGATCAACAGCTCGTACCTGGCTTCCTACGCCGATCCGACGCGCTTCTACTTTGGCAATGTTGGACTGCATCTGCTGCTTGGTGTCGTTCTGTCGATTGCATTCGCGCCGTATGCATTCAAGCGATTCAAGCAGTTCTCGACGATGCTGAAGTCCGGCGTGCTGTTGCTTGCCGTGGGTGCGACGTTCGGCTTCTTCATGATGTGGTTCGGAGCGACTCGTCCTTACCGCTGGGCGCTTTATACTCACATCGCGTTTGCCGTGGCCGGATCGATTCCGGTTCTTCTCGTTCTCTTGAAAGCAGCGCGAAACTATTCGGCTTCCCGACGAAGGCAGGTCGTCTATGCAGCGATTGCCTGTTTGGTGTTTATCCTTCCGGTAGCTTCGACCGCTTTTAACCGATATGCGAAAGAGGAGCGAACCCGGATTGTTAATCCGGACAACGTTCCTCTGGCAATGGAGGGCGAAGGCGCTGGGCCGGATAGCCCCTTCTTCCCTTCCTCGGCTGAGACCAATGTCGGCGGCACGATTCCCTCGACCTTTTTCATGACCAGCAAGGAGTGCGCTCGCTGCCACAAAGAGATCTACGATCAGTGGAACTCGTCGGCGCATCACTTCGGATCTTTCAACAATCAGTGGTACCGAAAGTCGATCGAGTACATGCAAGACGTCATCGGCACACGCCCGTCAAAGTGGTGCGCGGGTTGTCACGATCACGCGGTGTTCTTCAACGGCCGCTTTGATCGGCCCATCAAAGAACAGATCGATACTCCCGAAGCCCAAAACGGATTGGGCTGCACCTCTTGCCACTCGATAGTGCACGTCAAGAGCACGATGGGGCAGGGCGACTTCACCATCGAGTATCCGCCGCTGCACGACCTGGCGACCAGCGATAACAAGCTGCTCAAGTGGGCGCACGACTACTTGCTGAAGATCGATCCGCAACCGCATCGTGAGACTTTCTTGAAGAGCTTTCACACGACGCAGACGCCCGAGTTTTGCTCATCCTGTCACAAGGTTCACCTTGATGTGCCGGTGAACAACTATCGCTGGTTCCGGGGCTTCAATGAGTATGACAACTGGCAAGCCTCGGGAGTCTCGGGCGAAGGCGCGCGGTCGTTTTACTATCCGCCGAAGCCTCAAAAGTGCGCCGACTGCCACATGCCGCTTATCGCATCACAAGACCCGGGAGCGCGAGACGGTAAGATCCATTCGCATCGTTTTCCCGGCGCCAACACCGCTCTACCGTTCGTGAATCACGACGACGAGCAGTTGAAGGTGACTCAAGACTTTCTGCGCGACGGGCAAGTTTCGATCGATATCTTCGGCATCGCTCGCACTGCCGCGCAGGCACCTCAAACGGAAAAGAAGAACACTGCTCAGGAAGAGCCGCGTCTTTCGAGCACGTTTGCGATCGGAGAAGAATCGGCGAACTTCGGCGCGGGGCAAGCTTTCATCGCGCAACCGGTCGAAGTCATCGCGCCGCTTGATAAAGTCGACGCTGCGGTTCGACGCGGCGAGTCCGTTCGCGTCGAAGTAGTTTTGCGAACGCGAAAGGTGGGGCACTTCTTTCCCGGCGGGACTGTAGACGCATTCGACGTATGGGTCGAGCTCGAAGCGGTCGACGACAGAGGTCAGAAGATCTTTCACAGCGGCGAGGTCGGGGACAGTGGCAGAGGGCCTGTCGAACCGGGCGCGCACTTCTATCGCAGTCTTCAGCTCGTCGAGCACGGCAACCCGATCAACAAGCGCAACGCGTGGATGACTCGGTCCGTGGCTTACGTGCGTTTGGTTCCCCCGGGCGCGGCCGACACGATTCATTATCGTTTGAACATTCCGGAAAACTGCGGCGAGAGAATTTACCTGCGGGCCAAAGTTAACTATCGGAAGTTCGCCTGGTGGAACACGCAATGGGCGTTCGCCGGCGTGCGCGACGCCGGCGACAAAAACTTTTCTCTGACGCCCGCTCACGACGACGGGCGATGGGTGTTCAGCGGCGACACTTCAAGCGTCTCGGGACAGATCAAATCAATTCCCGACATTCCGATCACGGTTATGGCGTATCAGGAAACGTCGTTGAAGGTGATTCCTCGGGACGCTTCGCTTCCTGAGACAAAATCATTCCTCGACAAATCAGTGCGCGAGCGCTGGAACGATTACGGCATAGGCTTGCTGTTGCAGGGAGACTTGAAAGGCGCCGAAGCGGCCTTCTTGAAAGTTACCGAGATGGACCCGGATTACGCGGACGGTTGGGTGAACGTCGCTAGAGCGCAGATTCAAGAAGGCAACATGGAAGAGGCCGAGAAGTTTCTCCGCAAAGCCTTGGAGGTGGATCCGAATCTGGCGAAGACTCATTTCTTCCTCGGTTCGGCGCTCAAGAGTTTGGGCCGCTACGATGAAGCGCTCGAAGAGTCACGCCGGGCGGCGGCGCTCTATCCGCGCGATCGCGTGGTGGTGAACCAAATCGGGCGGATACTCTTTTTGAAACGAGAGTACAGTCCCGCCATCGTAGAGCTTCAGAGAGTTCTCAAGATCGACGCCGAAGACTTGCAGGCGCATTACAACTTGATGCTGTGTTATCAAGGTCTCGGCAATTCGGAGTTAGCAGCTCGTGAGCAGGCTCTTTACAAGCGATTCAAGGCTGACGAGTCAGCTCAATTCATCACGGGTCCTTACCGTCAGCTTCATCCGGAAGACAACAACGAGCGCCAGCAGATTCATGAGCATGTTTCCGCGGCGGTCGGCTCCAAGCCACGAAACAAACTGTACGCTAGCTCGAGGTAGAAGGAACGCGGACCAAGGTGACGTTTTGGCGGTGGCCCCCAGTCGGTGGCAACCCTGAAAGGGTGAAGGCATGAAGCCACGGGTGAGTCCGCGAACCCGTGGGGAC
>DASXSR010000147.1:0-4889 GCA_036505875.1 Blastocatellia bacterium
ACTCGTGGTGAGTATCTGTGCAGTATTGGACATCCACGAAAATAATTGGCGGAGATCAGAACTGTTTTTGATTTGTCTAGTATTGAACAGACTTCACAGAACCCGATCTGTAGCATTGAGTGGTACAAGTATGTAGCAGCAAAGCCAGGCGTCCCGCGCTAGCTTAATTGTGCAAGAGCATCCGAAGTTGAGATGAGCTGGATTAGGTAGCGTAATGCGACACGCGGGCTGAAAGGAGTGACTGACATGACAATACTGATTGTTATCGTAGTTCTGGTCCTGCTCTTTGGTGGCGGAGGCTATAGCTATCGTCGTTGGAGAGCTTGAAAAGATCGATGGCTGGTTGGACCGGCCGGTATTACATTAAGAAAAGGAGAGCTTAGCGATGGGACTACCAAACAAAGCTGAGATTAGAGGCAAGATCAATAAGGCAAAAGGCACAGCAAAGAAGAATATTGGGCGCGCCTTGGGCAATCGAAGTATGGAAAATCACGGTGCCGCCGACCGCCGCAAAGGGAGTGTCCAAGAGACTCTAGGCAAGGCGAGACGCAAAGTTGGCGATGCCGTGAAGGACCTTGGGAATACCATGCGCAAATGACGGGTCAGCCGCATTTCTGCTCCGATTGTCCACTTCGGTTTTTTGGCCTCATTTGCGTTCACAGGGCGTGAACACCAACCGGGATGATTGGGCCTATAACTTCAACCCTTCAGAGCTGACTGGAACCCATCAATCGACTCTGGTGAGTATTGGGTCTTCTAGGTCGCTAAGTTTGTCCGAAATGAAAGGTCGCTCGCGTCATCCGACATCACATCGTTGCGAACATCCCTATCGCCGCCGCCGCCATGATCGCCGACGTCGCCCAGCCTAGCCACTTGAGCACAGGAGGATTTACTCGCTTACCCATCACCTTTTTGTTGCTAGTCAAGAGCACGACTAGGACAATCAACGGAGGCGCGAGGACTCCATTCAAAACCGCCGCCAGGAACAGCATCTTCACCGCATGGATGCCGGCATAGTTAAGTGATAACCCCAGCAGCATCGACACAGCCACGACTGCGTAAAACTTCTTTGCCATCCGTGGCTGATCTTCGAGCGTCCCGCGCCACACGCGCGCTTCGGCAATGGCGTAGGCCGCCGCCCCCGTGAGTATCGGCACGCCGAGCATCCCCGTGCCGATCAATCCCAAAGTGAAAAGCAGGTAGGCGAAGTTGCCGGCCACGGGCTTGAGCGCCTCCGCCGCCTGCTGCGCCGTCTCGATGCCGGTTTGACCGTTTGCATGTAGAGTCGCAGCGGTGGTCAGAATGATGAAATACATCACGAGGTTCGAGAAGAACATTCCCGTGAGCACGTCGGTTCTCGATTTGCGAAGATCTGCATTGGTCGCGCCTTCACGCTCGCGAACGGTGGTGTGTCCCATCTCCCTCTCTTCTTCCACCTCCTGTGAGGCCTGCCAGAAGAAAAGGTACGGAGATATGGTAGTTCCCAGAATCCCGACGAACGCCGCCAGATAGTTGCTTGACCACTCGATTTGAGGAACGAACGTCGAGAACAATACGGCTTGCCAGTCAGGATGCGCGAGAAACGCGGCGATGATGTAAGCGAACAAGATCAGCGTGAGCCACTTGAAAACTCTGGCAATGCGACTATAGGAGGTCCAGAAAAGGAGCGAGACGACCAGCGCTGCGTAGATCGGCGTCCAGACGAAATGACTGATGCCGGTGACCATGCTGGTGGCTTCGGCCATCCCGCCAAGATCGGCTCCGATGTTGACGACGTTCGCGATCACCAACAAAGCGCACGCTCCCCACACCACGCCGCGCGGATAGTTGCGCCGCAAGTTTGACGCGAGACCTCGGCCGGTGACGAGTCCGAGCCGGGCACACATCACCTGCACCGCTGCCATCAAAGGAAACGAGAACAGCGCGGTCCAGAGCGGCGCGTATCCAAACGAAGCACCCGTCACTGAATAGGTCGAAATGCCGGAAGGATCGTCGTCGGCCGCGCCGGTAATCAAACCGGGACCCAATTCACCAAAGAACCGATGAACGCTGGGAGCGACGCCCTGAAGCGTGCTCTTTTTCTTCTTCTTTGTTATTGTCATCGACGCGCCGTCAAAGCCAGAGCGATGACGACCGCCCCGGAGGTTTCGGGGGTTTCGTAGCCTTAAATGAACCGCTCGAGGATAAAGTCTATGCTACTAGGACGTCGGATCCTTTTGTCGAGTCGCCGTCACGCCGTGGATAATCGCTATACCGATCAGACAGAGAACGCCTACTCCGATCCACTTCTGTGGCACGTGCAGCAAGTGGGCGCCGATCGCCAGACCGATAATCAATATGATGTAGCCAGCGATGTATATCCCGAATGACATGTGTGCCCTCCTTTAACGGTGTTTATTAGACGGAAAGCAGGCGGTCAAAGAATGAGCGGTAACGACGTAGTGCTACACGTAGATCTTCAGTCGAAACATCATCACCCTTGCCCCATGCTTGTTCCAGATTTTCGCGCTCATCTGCGAAGACCTCCGCGAGGCGTTTCATCACCGCAGCTACAAGTTCGTCCGCTTGCTTTACCGCTCCTCCCGGGTTATCGACGAACCCGGTCTGGATTGCTCCCCAGCTGGAACGGAATTTCTCGAGTGCGTCTTGCTCAAACAACGGTGGGGAGTCCTCTTCCGGCAGGCCGCCGGCGGCGGATTGATAATCAACAGCGCCGAGCGCGCGATCAATCTCGGTTCGATCGGAGATTGGCTCTCTTCTCGCGGCCGCGGTCGCAACACCAGCCATATCCGCGGTTGTCAGTGGCTGGGTATCATTTATTACTGGCTGAATCAGCTTATCTGTTCCCATTTTAAATTTCCCTTCCCATCTGGGCGCCTTCTTCAAGAGACGTCCGATTACCGCCGGATAGAGTTCGCTCCTGCTTCAAGCCCCTACGGCCGCCGCATGTTGCTCTTCAGGTTCTGCTACCTGCACTTCGAGCAAGTCTTCAAAGAGCATGCGATAGTGAAGCAAAGCCGTTCTCAACTCATCCGTGCTTGTCTCGCCACCTGAATCGCGGAGCGCGATTTCGTGAGCGACACGATAGTTCGTAACGACTGATGAGTGATCCACTGAGATGTCAGCTGCCCGCTGCTCGAAGTCGCCCATCGGGTAGCCGCGCGCTTTCATGACCTCATTAACAAGTTTGTCGGCATTAACGACCGCGGATCGCGGATCGTCAACGAATCCCGCCTGCGCCTGTTGCCACGCCCGCGCGAATAGATCGCGATTTTCGGGAGACAGAGGGAACAGGTTGAATTTCTCAACCCGCTTTTCGCGTTCGTGAAGAGTCTTTTCAGCTCGCCCTCGGTCGCCTTCGACTGCGGCGAGCCTGTCATACTCAGGTCCAAACCTGGATTGCAACCTCTTGGTCTGATTCTTCTGCAGATACATCCAAACCGCCACTGCGATTGCCGCGACGGCGACCAACGCGGCAGCGACAACGATGATTGTTGTTTTATCCATGATTACCGAACCTCCTTTCCAACAAGAATGCGCCAATTGCCACTCCGCCGCAGTCCAATTTTGGACAACATGCAGAAATAAATTTTCGACGGGAAGCAGGGCGGCAAGAAGGTAGGCGATTACATACTTGTCTCCTCTCTAAGTATGGAACAACACATCTGTCGTTAGTCACGCCGTGTCATTGTCCCGATTTCTTGCTTGCCTGTGTAGCCTGGAAGTACTCCGCATACATTTGCGCCAGCTTCTCCTTCACCGTCTGATCAACTTGCGCCAGATTAGATGTAATCTCGTCTCTGTGTAAGAGCGTCGCCTGCAGTTTCTGTTTTAGCGCCTGGTCGTTACTGTCAGTGATTATCCCCGGCAAGCCGTTGAAAAACCGGCTTGAGAACTCCGTCGCATTAGCGTAATTGTTTCTATTCGCCTCATAACTCGCCATTGCAAGCTGGCTTCCCAATTCTGCAACCCTCAGCTTATGTTCCAACTCAGCGTTTTGCTGCTGTGTGCTGCGGGAGCTCATCGAGGAAGGGACGTAGCCTAGCAGGAAAGCTATAATCAATACGCCCACACCTATCGCGAGTTTCTTTAAGAGACTCCAAGTGATGCCCTGCGGCGCTCTTGTCGCTGCTGACCCGGTGGTGGTATTTGCTGTCATCTCAACCTCCTCAAGTTAGGAATGCCTTGAATCCTTAAAAGGCTTGCTCGAATCACTCAAAACTACGTGGATCTATAATGTTCCAATTCCGGATCCAATGCAGTTCAGTATTGAACAACAGCCAAAAGAATGGTGAGACATATTTTTCGACTGTCCAGTCTTGAAAACTTCCAAGGTGATTGGATACATTATTCGGCGAAAGGGTAATTAACAGTCATCACCCGGTAAACGCCCCAACGGAGCGGTGAAGTATGATTCAAGATTATCCTGAGACCGATCTGTTCAAAAAACAGATGGGCGAGTCGTTGCAACGCGAGATTAAGAACTCGCGCGCCATCAAGATCGCGAAACACGCAAACGTCTACACCCTTGGTGAGCAAGACGAGATGGTCTACTTCATCGAGAGCGGCCAGGTAAAGCTGCTTATGCTCTCTTCTGAAGGGAAAGAATGTATGCTTGCCATCCACGCCGCAGGAGACGTCTTCGGCGAGTTGTGCCTTTCTGGAGTGGCGGGCCGGCTGGAAACTGCGACTGCAATGGAAGACACGCGCTTGAAAAAAGTTCCGTGTGCAAAGTTCCTTAAGCGTTTGGCCGCCGACTCGCTGCTTGAAGGTTTCGTCAAGTATCTAGCCGTGCGCGTCGCAGACCAACAGGAAGTCATCGCTAATCTGGTCACGGTTGATAGCGAACAACGCTTGGGGAAGACCTTGTTGCACCTGGCCAGACAATT
>DASXSR010000148.1:0-4672 GCA_036505875.1 Blastocatellia bacterium
GAGTTATCCCGTGCCGCGCCTCGGCACTGCGCCCGAAGTCGCCGATTTAATTTGCTTCGCCGCCTCCGAGGCCGCCGGTTACATCACCGGCGCATCCCTCGACATCAATGGCGGCGATTTGATGATGTGATCGCAGCGGACACGAGTGTGCTGTCGCAAAACGTGCCGTCGGCGAGTTGGCGGGCGAAAAAATCGTCTAGAGCGGTCGGCGGAGTGCACTTAATGTTTCCGAAATGCAGGACGACGAGAAAACCATGCCGCGCCTTGAGATCGCGCATGTCCTGTTCATCGATATCGTCGGGTATTCCAAGCTGCTGACCGACGAACAATCAGAAGCGCTTCAGGAGTTGAATCAGATTGTCCGCAATACCGAAGCAGTGCGTGAAGCAGAAGCAGCGCGGCACCTGATCATCTTGCCGACCGGCGACGGAATGGCCCTCGTCTTCACCGGTTCAGTGGAGAGGCCTGCCGAGTGCGCTTTAGAAGTTAGCCAGGCTCTGCGCGCGCAACCGAGCCTGCCGGTAAGGATGGGAATCCACAGCGGGCCGGTCCATCACGTCAGGGATGCTAACGCGCGCGAAAACATTTCCGGAGTAGGAATCAATATCGCGCAACGGGTGATGGATTGCGGCGACGCAGGTCACATTCTGGTGAGCAAACGCTTTGCGGATGACCTGGCGCAGCATCGTCGCTGGCAGCGTTACCTGCATGAACTAGGCGATGTGGAAGTGAAACACGGAGTTGTTGTTTCGTTGGTCAACCTTTATGCCGAGACGATTGGCAATCCCGCGCCCCCGGCGTGTATCGCCGGGGTACGACGCACCGAGCCTGGTGCCACAAGGCGCAAAGGACTTTCTCCGGTTGCGCGCACGATCTTTATCATCGCGGCGTTGCTCCTCATACTAGCCATTGTGTCGGTGATTTTCGCGCCGGCGATCATGCGCTCGGTTGATAAGAACAGAGCGGCGTCAGCACCTCAACCGACCGCTACTGCCTCACCTTCGCTTTCCGATGCCATTCAGAACATGGTCAAACAAAGAATCACAGATGAGTTACAGAAAGACCTTTCCGGAAAGAGTAACGCACCTAGGCCAAGAATAGCCCCGACCCCGAAGAGTCAACCGACGCCCCCGCCGCGCCCGTAGTTCGGAGTTCCGTCATCTAACCAATCGACGAAGCCAACGGCCCCATTACGAAATAAGTTCAGAGTAATTGCCACGACCGCTGCCGTGGCTTACCTCTTTCTCGTTAGGCGACCACAGATCCACTGGTAACCTCCCAGCCCATGCTGAAGAAGAACCGCTCGGCACCAAACACCGCCGTAATACCCGTTCTGTACTACCCCGACGTGCGCAAAGCAGTCGAGTGGCTCACAACGGCCCTGCCATTCACCGAACGTCTCCGCATCGCCGACCATCGGTGTCAGCTCTCGCACAGCAATGGGGGGATCGTCGTAGCCAAACCCGGCGGACACGCCGGGGCCGCTTCTTCCAGGCGGTGCTCGTGTTCTCGCCGAACCCGAGGACATCGCTTCGAATACCAAGACCATGACGGCAGCAGTTATCATGCAGCTGGCTCAGCAGAGCAAGCTGGGGCTCAATGATCCAGTGTCCAAGTACGTCCCGGGCGTGCCCAACGGCGACAACATCACCATCGCCGAGCTGCTGGAAATGCGTAGCGGTCTCTACAATTATACTAACGACCCCATAGTCTCGGCGACGATAGACACATACCCAGCGAAGGTTTGGAGCCCCGCCGAGTTACTGGCAATTGCATTCGCACACCCACCCGATTTCCCGCCCGGTGCACAGCACGAATACGTCAACACCAACTATGCGCTTCTCGGTCTCGTCGCTGAAAAGGTCGACGGCAAGCCGCTGGCGCAGTCGATGCACGACCGGCTATTCGGCCCGCTGGGATTGCAACACACCCTGCTTCCCGCCAACACCGTGAACATCCTCCCCGAACCTTACTCGCACGGCTACCTGTACGGCAGCTCCTCGGTCGCGTTAGTGGGGAACCGCCTTACTCGCCCGAGGTTCAGGCTGCGGCACGAGCCGGCACCCTCCTGCCAAAGGACTATACGGATGTGAATCATTCCTTTGCCGCAGCCGCCGGCGGTGTCATTTCCACCGCCGACGATGTCGCCACCTGGATCAAGGCACTGGTCGGCGGCAGGGGGCTCAACGCCGACTATCAACGCCGCTGGCTCGAAAGCCTCAAGTCCGAGGACCCGAGCAAGCCCGAGGGCCAAAGGTACGGTTACGGCATCACCCAAATTAGCTGGGGACCGAACCCCATTTATTTTCACGGCGGCGAGACCGCTGGCTACAACTCGAAAATCAGCTACGACCCGGCCAACGACATGACGCTCATCGTGTGGACCAATCTCCCTGTATCGCTCGACGACCAGCAGACCGCCAATACCCTCTGGGTGAAGGTGCTTGATCAGATCTACAAAGTGTCACCGCTGGCGCCCTCTCCATCGCCGAAAAATTGAGCAAAGCCGGTTGGAGTTGGGCTGTGTTGCAACGATCGCGCACAGACATAAGGAAGCCGATCAAAAAAATAGAGGCTAGGGCCGGGCCAAGCCGATTTGACTCCTGCCGGCCCCCGGTATCTTCTCCGCTTAAATCAACACATCCTGAACATCCCGCACATCATGATCCAATCCTTACGTCTTCCTTCGCTTCTCCTTTCCGCTTTGTTCGCACTTCCCTTCGTGGCGCAACCGCTCCTACCGGGCAGTCTGCGGGCGGCGGAGGAGAAAAAAATAGAGTTCCCCGCTGCCAGCCAGCACTCGGTGGTAAAACAGCGTGTCGGGTTGACCGATGTCGAGGTGGATTATTCGCGCCCAAACAAGAACGACCGCGAGATTTTCGGTGGCCTTGTGCCTTACGGTAAGCTCTGGCGCACGGGCGCCAACGCGGTCACCAAAATTAAGTTTAGCGACGCGGTAACACTCGGCGGCAAGGAGGTCCCGGCTGGCGAGTACGCACTCTTCACGATTCCGACAGCGAACGAATGGACCATCATCGTTTCGAAGGACGCGAAGGTGCAGAGCACGGCCGATTATAAGCAGGAGAACGATGCCGTGCGTCTCACGGCGAAGCCGGAACCCATTCCGGTCACGATCGAGACGTTCACCATCGCGCTAGCTGATGTGAAAGGCGCTTCCGCAACGCTTAATTTCCTTTGGGATAAAACGCGTGTGCCGGTGAAGTTGACCACGGACGATGTCGAGCAGGTAAGCAAACAACTCGATGCGGCCGTTAGCGCAGCGACTCCGCTCGACCCGCGCACCGCCTATCAGGCCGCGGCCTTTTACTATGACAACAACAAGGACATGAAGCAGGCGGCGAAATGGATCGACCAGGCGTTGGAGAAAAACCCAGACGCCTACTTCATGCACTACAAGAAGGCGCAGATTCAGGCGAAGCTTGGCAACAAGAAAGAAGCCACTGCCTCGGCGCAAAAGGCGATCGACATTCTGAAGAAAGACAAATCGCCGGACGAATCCGCGATTAAGAACGCGCAGCAGATCATCGACAGCTCGAAGTGAGGATCAGCTCCCACCTACGCGACCTCAAAATTCTAAGCCGCGTTAGACGCGAAGTTGGAGGAAATTGCGACGCGATGCGCAGGAGCGAGGTTGGGAGAACATTCCATGACACGCAGTCTGTGGCGAGGTCATGCGCCTAACCAATCGATGAAGCCAACTCCGAAAGCTTTCGCGAGCAGGCTGGCCCCATTGCGAAGCACCGACAGAGTGTTTGCTACAGCACCCTGCCGTGCCTTATCTCTGTCTCGTTAGGTGGACTCAAGCGTCGCACTCAACGCCAAGGCGAAACGATGGCAAACACTGATTCTTGCGTAACAATCCACATGGCGGCAAGCCTCGACGGATTCATCGCTCGAAAGGACGGGAGCGTCGACTGGCTCGAGACGTCAGACGAATTCGTAGGCGGGGACACCATGGCTCCAGGCTTCGTCGAGGCGTTCCTCAAGACGATCGACTGCTACGTCATGGGATCGCGAACATATGAGACCGCGTTGAGTTTTGAGGCCAAAGGGTTGGGGTGGTCGTACGGCGACAAACCCACCTTCGTCCTCACTAGTCGCGAGCTGCCGCGGACCCGGGATACCGTGGAGTTTTACTCAGGCGATCTCGCGCAGTTCGTGAATGGGCGACTGCGGCCGACGTTCCATGGCATCTGGTTTGTTGGAGGCGGTACTGTCTCCGGCGAATGCCTTCGTCTCGGGCTAGCCGACGAAGTTCGTTATTCGATCCTACCGGTCCTGATTGGTGATGGGATCCCATTCTTCGACAATCTCGGCCGGGACATCGCCCTGCATCTGGCGGAGGTTAAAGCCTACCAGAGCGGCATGGTGGAGCTTCGTTACGAGGTGCGAGGGTCGCGGCGAATCACCTAACGTCACCTAACCAATCGCTCGAACCAACTGAGGCCGCTGCGCGGTAAGGTTGAGGGATGAATTATGAAGTATGAAGTGAAAACAGATCGCGCCACCGCCTGCCGTGGCTTATCTTTTTCTCGTTAGGCGCACGAATCGAGGAACACGGTATGTCGGAAACTCAGCTATGGAAATCACCACAGATTGTCCCTGCACTCGCTTATGACGATGTGCCCAAAGCTGTCGAATGGCTCACCCG
>DASXSR010000149.1:0-5827 GCA_036505875.1 Blastocatellia bacterium
CGCGACGGATCACAAGACCGGAAAGGCTCGCGCGAAGGAGGGGGTGATCATCGGCGGCGGTCAGCATCTTCAGCCAGTGCTTTATGCGCTTGCATGCGAGAAGCTGTTGGGAGAGCCGGTTGAATCGGGGCGACTATACTACTGCACTTCCGATGGCAATTACCAGGAGCGAGTCGTGATGCTCGACGAATACGCGCGAGGATATGCCGGGATCATGGCAGAGACTGTCAGCCGCGCGCTTGAAGAAGGGTTCCTGCCGGCCGCGCCCGGTCGCGATGCGTGCGTTTGGTGCGACTATCTCGCCGTGTGCGGACCTCACGAGGAACGGCGCGTGAGAGTCAAGCCTCAACAGCGGCTGGTCGAGTTAAAGGGATTACGCGAGCTGCCTTGATGAAAAGGGACGAGAAAACGCCAAGCCTGTTCGACGCGCTGCGAGATGAGCCGCGCCAAGAAGCAAGGGTTAAAGACCGCGCTGGGGCGCAACCGAAGAAGGCGTCAAAGACTATTGCTTCGTCCAAAGTCGATCGTACGCACAGCGATCATCGAAAAGAAAACCTCGCGGATCAACCGGCGCGTGATCAGATTCGCACTGACCTGGACACCTCGCTGGTAGTCGAGGCTGCCGCCGGCACAGGCAAGACCAGCGAACTCGTCCGCCGCATCGTTTCGGTGATCAAATCGGGACGCGCTTCGCTCGATCAGATCGCGGCGGTGACCTTCACCGACGCAGCAGCCGGCGAGTTGAAGCTTCGCTTGCGGACCGAGATCGAACGCGAACGTCAATCGCCCGACACCTCGCGTGAGCAGAAAGAATTTTTAACCGGGGCGCTTCCTCAACTTGAAGAAGCTCACATCGGGACAATTCACTCGTTCTGCACCGACCTGCTTCGCGAGCGCCCGGTCGAAGCCGGCATCGATCCGCTTTTTGAAGTAGCAGCGGAAGAAACGTGGCGCCCTCTGTTCGAGATGGCATTCGATCGCTGGTTCGAAGCGCAGTTGGGAAATCCAAGCGATGCAGTTCGACGGATACTCCGGAGGCGCACGCGGCGGGAATATTCGGCCGGAAAGCCGGCGACGCTTGCGCGGCGACGCTCAGGCGAAGGACCGCGACGCAGACTTCGCGCCGCGGGGTTGGAGCTAATCGAGCGACGCGACTTTCCCGCCCCATGGCGTCGCGACCCCGGCTTCGACCGTGACAGCGCGATTGATTCGCTGATCGGCGAGATGAAAGAGTTGGCGTCGTGGGCCGATCGCGGTGACCCGAATCAGTGGTTCACAAAATCACTGCTCGATCTGAAACACATCGTCGCTGATATGACACGCGCCGAACACGACGCGGGTCGCGATTACGACGGCATCGAAGCTCGGTTGTTCGATTTCTTGTCGAGCTGGAAATCGAAAAACTACGTCGCGTATTTTGCCCACGATGAATTTCCCGAGAAGGATTTGAAGGCGCGTCGCGAAGCGCTGAAAGACAGAGTACATCAATTCGTCGATCGCGCGGGGGCCGACCTGGCGCCCCGGCTGCGGGACGAACTTTCGGCGGTGCTTGACGAGTACGCTCGTCTGAAGGAACGCGCCGGGTGTCTGGACTTCCTGGACTTGCTGCTGCGCGCCCGCGATCTCGTTCGGGATAACGCCGCGGTGAGAGCGGAACTGCAGAAACGATTCACCCGCGTGTTTGTGGACGAGTTTCAAGATACGGACCCACTGCAAGCCGAGATTCTAATGCTGCTCTCTGCCGACAATCCGAAAGAAACGCAGTGGCGAAAGGTGAGGCCGGTTCCAGGGAAGCTGTTTATTGTGGGTGACCCGAAGCAGTCGATCTATCGCTTTCGCCGCGCGGACGTGGCGCTCTATGAAGCGGTCAAGCAACAGGTGGTTCGAAACGGCGGCGCGCTGGTCGAATTGAACGTGAGCTTTCGTTCGACGCCGCAAATTCAGGAAGCTGTCAACGCCGCATTCAGTCGGGTGATGCCCGGAAGCACAGACTTCAGTCTGTCTTCTTCAACAGCAAAGCGACAGACTGAAGTCTGTGCTACTCAACCGCGTTATGTTCCGCTCGCCCGGCACAGAACGGGTGTTGACACTCAGCCTTCCGTTATCGCGTTGCCGGTCCCGGAACCCTATCCGGCGGCGGATTACAAGAAGCCGACTTTTTGGAAGATCGAAGAATCGGAGCCGGACGGCGTCGCGGCGTTCGTCGATTGGCTTGTTCGCAGAAGCAACTGGACGGTGACCGAGCGCCGCGACCCTGCGACGCAAGTTCCCATCGAGCCGCGTCACGTGTGCCTGTTGTTCCGGCGATTCCGCAGCTTCGCCAAAGATGTGACTCGACCGTATGTGCGAGCGCTTGAATCGAGACGGCTTCCGCATCTGCTGGTCGGCGGAAGCGGTTTCCACGCGCGGGAAGAAATCGAAGCGATCCGAAACGCGCTCTCGGCAATCGAGAGGCCCGACGATGAGCTTGCCGTATTCGCTACACTGCGAGGACCGCTCTTCGCGCTGACCGACGCGCAGTTGCTCTCCTATCGAGCAACGCACGACACCCTGCATCCGTTCAGACAACCTCTCGACGATCTCTCCGAGAGCGGCACGGAAGTCGCGGCGGCGCTTGCGGTCTTGCGAGACCTTCATCGAGGACGCAACCGCCGCCCGATAGCCGACACGATTGGGCGACTGCTTGCGACGACGCGGTCGCACGCAGGATTTGCGAATTGGAGCACGGGAGAACAGGCGCTCGCCAACGTTGCGCGGTTGATGGACATGGCCCGGCGACAGGAACGCAATGGTCTTATTTCGTTCCGGGCGTTCGTGGACTGGCTGGTCGATCAGGCCGAGATCGGCGAAGCGAGCGACGCGCCGATCATCGAAGAAGGTCTCGACGGCGTTCGGATGATGACGGTGCACAAAGCGAAGGGGCTCGAATTCCCGGTCGTGATACTCGTCGATATGACCGCGAACGCAGCACGCGACGCGTCGAGGTGGACCGATCCCGAGCGCGGCCTATGCGTGATGACGCTTGCGGGCTGCTCTCCTCCCGAGCTTCTGGAGCACGCCGAAGACGAGAAGCAGCGGGACATCGAAGAAGCCGCGCGAGTGTTGTACGTCGCGACAACTCGCGCTCGCGATCTGCTGGTCGTCTCGACCGTCGGCGATCTGCGTTACGAGGATCGTTGGCTGAGCGCGCTCAACCCGGCGATCTTCCCCGCTGTCGATCAAAGCTTTGCCCCTGACAGCAATCATCCCGCGGGTTGCCCCGAGCTGGGAACTGATAATTGCATTCGTCCGAACGGAGTTCTCAGGCAGAAAGGCTCGGTCACTCCGGGCGAGCACCGGCCTGAAGCGGGCGACCATCGAGTCGTGTGGTGGAACCCGAAGGTGCTCGAACTGGGCAAGCAGGAAGACGTCGGGTCGAGATTGAACAAGCTGATTGCGGCCGACGAGCAAGGCGCCAGGTCGGAGGCCGGCATTCAAGCTCACGAAGAGTGGCAGCAGGCGCGAACACGCGTCCGTGAAACCGCCGGCGCTCCGACATTGAAAGTTGTCACTGCAACCGAGCACGCGATCGCGATGGCGGCATCGGGTTCGATTGATTCGCTATCAAAGGAGGCGGCGTCGGAAGTGACAGTCGAGTCGGTCGGCATCGATTTCTCGCGACCACACGGAACGCGCTTCGGCGCTTTGGTGCACGCTATTCTTTCGATCGTTGATTTGCAGGCGGATGCTGCCAATGTTCAATCGGTCGCGGATCTGCAGGGCCGCTTGCTCGGAGCGACCGCTGACGAAGTCGCCGGCGCAACGAAGACGGTCACGCGCGCTCTCGCTCATCCGCTGATGAGACGGGCCGCTGCGATGACTGCGGTTGCTGGCCGCTGCCGCCGCGAGACTCCGGTCGCGATCAAGCTTGAAGGCGGGCTGCTTGTCGAAGGAATAGTCGACCTGGCGTTTCTCGATGAGAGCGTCCCGAATGTCTGGACCGTCGTGGACTTCAAGACCGACTTCGAGATGGGAGAAAGGCTCGAAGAGTATCGCAATCAGGTCGGGCTGTACGCGGAGGCGATTGCCCGCGCCACAGGTTTGAAAGCGCACGGTGTGCTGTTAAGGTTATGATTGCTGAACTCGATCACGCCTAAATGAAAGGTAATATCTCCATTCGTGAACTTCCGATGGGAGAAGATGTGTGGCTAACCGTGGCCATAGTCTCCGCGCGCGAGATCAAGCCGCAACAAGGCAAGCCTTTTCACCTCGCCGTCGCGCGCAACGCCAGCGGACGCATCGCGCTGAAGATAGCAAATGAAATTGTAGAAGCTGGCGGGCCACTCAAGCCTGGCTTGTTCGGAATCGTCGGACGGCTTGAGGCGTTTCAGAATCAACCTCAGTTCGTAGTCTCGGAGCTCAGACCGATCACCAGCGAGAAATATCGCGAGTTGCAAGAGGCTGATCCTCCCTTTCCGCGCGCGTTCACGATCGATATCGAAACCATCCCGGTCGCAGCTTTCAGAGACCGTGCCGCGCGTCGGTTAGGACGAGCGATCGATCTCGGGAGGATGAGCGAGGAACAGCAGCAGCGATACTTCGAAGACCAGGCCGCAGAAGAAGAACGCGCCTTCCGGTCGGGCTCGCTTGCGGCGACGTCTGGGCGAGTGCTTTCAATAGCCGTTCACGTTGGCTCCGTTGCCGGTGTTGAGATCGAAGGCTTTGAGCAAGTCGAAAGCGAAGATGTCTTTGGCATTGATTCCGACGGACGCGAGCAAAGCGAGCAGCAGGCGTTGGCAGATTATCTTGCGATGATGCAAACCTTCGATCCTGAGAGCGACGAGCTTGTCGGCCATAACATTATCGGCTTCGATCTGCCGTTCATTTTTCAGCGGTGCCTGGTGAACAATGTCGCGGTTAAGCCATTCGTAAACCTCTCTGAGTTCAACGTGCGAGGCGTTTACGACACGATGCATCGGTGGTGGCTCGGCGCAAGGAACCGTGTGGCGCTTGACGACATCGCGTGGGCGCTTGGGATTGAGTCAAGCAAAACCGACGAAGTAGACGGAAGTCGCGTGTTCGAGTTGTATCAAGCCGGACGGCTCGCGGAGATTCGCGAATACAACCTGAACGATGTTCGCGTGACGCGGAAGGTATACGAAAGAATGGTACTGGTCTTCGGGAGGTGAACCTCCGTTGAAGGAAAATGGCCGAGTGCGTAGAATGCTATTGACGAGGAGGCAGCGGGCACGATGACCGAACACGCCGAGAGAGTAAAAGAGGAAGTCCTACAACTTCCCGAAAGCGACCGAGCTGATCTCGCGCGGTTGCTGATCGAATCACTTGACGAAACCGAGGATGCTGATGCAGAGACCGCGTGGGATGTCGAGCTGGGTAGAAGGCTCAAGAGAATCGAAGAGGGTAAAGCAAGTCTGCGTCCGGCGCACCAGGTACTTGCGGAGATCAAAGATAAGCATAGATGAAGCCGCTGGTGATAAACGAGGAAGCCGCCGAGGAACTTGAGGAAGCCATCGAGTATTACGAACGCAAGAAGCGCGGCCTTGGATTCGATCTTGCAGACAAAGTGAGCGACGCATTCCAGAGAATTCAACTAAACCCAGGATTCTATCCTCATCACAATCAGACTCGCATTCAAAGTACTTCGTCAGGAGATTTCCGTACACTGTCTTCTACGCTGAGTTCGATGACCACATTGCGATCGTTGCTGTTGCTCACCAGAAGCGACGCCCCGATTACTGGAGATTCAGGAAGCCGGAGTGAACTGAGGTTTTGAGCGAGAACATTCTTCTAATACTAGTGTCGATTTTGGGGCTAGGGGTGGGCGGGT
>DASXSR010000150.1:0-17461 GCA_036505875.1 Blastocatellia bacterium
GATCCTCTCTTGAATCTTCGCGACTTGAATTCGTAGCGCGGAAGGCTGCCAGTCAGAGCGTTTTCAATGCTGACCCGAATGCTGAATTGGTTGCGGAATGCGTGGGTCAGCGCGCGAGCCGCTTCATCGAACCTGGCGCCAATCACTTCTATTTTGATCAGCAAATCGTCCAGTCCCGCCACGCGGCGGATGTTCACTTCGTACTCGGAGATAGTAGGTACGCCCCGAATCAAGTCATCGATCGCGCTTGGATAGATATTCACTCCGCGGACGATGATCATGTCGTCGGCCCGCCCAAGCACTCCGCCTCTGATTCGTGTGAAGCTGCGACCGCACGGACAAGGCTCGGTTGTCAGCTCGACCAGGTCGCCCGTGCGGTAGCGCAGAACCGGCATCCCGGCGCGTCCCAAGTTAGTTATCACAAGCTCGCCCGGCTGGCCTTCGCCGATCGGGTTTTCAGTTTCGGGATCGATCACTTCGAAATTGAACTCGGCCTCGTTCAGATGAATAGCCCGGGTCTGAGCTTCGCAGTCAAAAGCCCACGCTCCTGCCTCGGTCGCACCGGCGTGATCGTAACAGGTTGCGCCCCATGCGGTTTCAATCGAGCGCTTGACGTTTGGAAGACTTGCTCCAGGCTCCCCCGCGTGAATGCCTACCCGGACCGGCGACGAGCGCAAATCAATTCCTGACTGAGAGGCTACCTCGGCCAGATGCAATGCGTAAGTCGGCGTACAGACGATTACGGTCGCCCGATTCTCGATTATCGATCGTAGCCGCTGCTCGGAATTCATTCCGCCGCCTGATATGCACATCGCGCCTACGTCCCACGCGCCGGCGATCGCTGTCCAGTGGCTGATGTAAGGCCCAAAAGAGAACGCGCAGAACACCACGTCATCTGACGTCACTCCGGCCGCTCGGTAGACATAGCTCCAACACCGGGTCCACCACTGCCAGCTCTCTTCGGTGTCGAGCCATTTGAGCGGCCGCCCCGTGGTTCCCGACGTCTGATGAAAGTAGCGATAGCGCGAGACCGGATAAGTGAGGAGCCTTCCAAACGGAGGGTGATTGGTTTGGTCATCAACCAATTCTTGTTTTGTGGTGAACGGCAAATTTCGCAGGTCATCTGCGCTCTCAATGTCTGCGAGGTCGATGCCTGCGTCGCGAGACTTCTCTTGATAGAACTGATTCGCGGTTAACTCGCGCACTAGCGCGCGAATGCGCTGGTTTCGAAGCTCCTCCAATTGAACTCTTGGGAGGGTCTCAATCCCTCGATCGTAATAGTCAGTCACTCCGCTCCGTTTCTTGAAAGATCGCCCAGCGCATGCTGAATCAACGTAATCGCAACTAGCGCGGCAGTCTCGGTTCTCAATACTCGGGGCCCGAGGGTCAAGCCCCTCGACTCGTGCTGCTTAAGCAGGTCCAACTCATCATCGGCCCAGCCGCCTTCGGGTCCGACGAGCGCGACGACCGAACGCGGCATCGATATTTCATCGAGCGCTTCTTCCAGCCGCGCGCCGTCTCTCTCGCTGAAAAGCAAGAGTGCCTGCTTCTGCGAGTGCGCTTCATCGCGCAGGAACTCGGCAACTTTTCGAGGCGCCGTGATCTCAACAAGCTTTCGGCGGCCACATTGTTTCAGTGCTTCGAGTGATATCCGCTGCCATCTCTGGAGTCGCCTGGCGACTTGTTGCTCATCGAGCCGGACTTCGGAGTAACGAGTAACCAGCGGCGCTATCCGAGTAACGCCCAACTCCGTCGCTTTCTGAACAATGAAGTCGAACTTCTCCCCTTTCGCCAGCGCTTGTGCGAGAGTCAATTGCAATGGGGATTCCACTATGTCGGAAAGGCGCTCCACAATTTCAAGTTGAGCGCGGTTGTCGGTCACCAGGCTAAACTTGCACTTGTATTCGTTGTCGCAACCATCGAAAACGAAGGCCTGATCGCCTGGTACCAACCGAAGCACGCGCGTCAGGTGATGGGTCTCGTCGACGGAGAGTCGGACCGCGGAGCTAATATCCTCAGGTGACGCATAGAATCTTCGAGCGGGCATCAGATTGGCTCTTTCCGTCGCGCGATGAGGGCGCACCATTCGCCTGCCAGCCTCTTATCGATAACTTTGAACCCGCCTTCCAGTAGCAAGCGTTCAACATCCCCGGCGAATTCAATGAGTATCCCCGACAAGATCATCAAGCCGCCACTGGCCAGCAGATTTGCAAGATCAGCCATCGAGTCGACGATCGCTTCAGCAGTCAAGTTCGCAACGATCAGGTCAAACTCCGAGCGGTCAAGACCAGCCGGTTGGGCTTCGAGTAATTCTACTAACTCCGAAACACGGTTAATCGCAAGGTTTTCGCGCGCGACTTCAAGCGCTTGCGGATCGACATCGATAGCGACTAACCGAGAGCACGGCGCCAGCCGCGCCGCCGCGATCGTGAGGATGCCGGTTCCGGTCCCAACATCAAGCAGACGACCGCCGCGCCAGTAGCGCTCGACAGCCTCCAAACATAGCCGGGTCGTTTCGTGCGTGCCAGTTCCGAACGCCATCCCCGGATCGATCCGAATTATCTCGCGGCCTTCGGTTTCAACCGGCAGCTTCCATGAGGGCGCGATCATCAACCGGTCGCCGATGCGAACCGGGTCGAATCCTTCTTTCCATTTCTGCATCCAGTCCTGGTCGGCGACGGCAGAGACCTCGATCCCGGCGACGCCGAGTTTGCTTTCAAGGGCACTCTTAATGACATCAGTATTTGCCGACTCATCGAAGTAAGCGCCGAGATTCACGGCGTTCGGGGTCTCGTCGAGCGTGACGATACCCGTCGAGCCGAGATCGAACAACAACACGCTTGCCGCTTCGACGGCGTCTCGCCCGACCCTTACGGTGACCAGCCACCAATGATTGAGGATCGAGGATCTCATTAGCGAATACCCAACTCATCCAGTATGCGCTGATCGTCACGCCAGTGCTCGCGCACTTTGACGAACAGGTTAAGAAACACTCGCCTTCCCAGAAGCTTCTCGATGTCGGCCCGCGCGGCCGTGCCGATTTCTTTCAAGCGAGCGCCGCCCTTGCCGATTATGATTGATCTATGCGAAGGCCGCTCGACGTAGATCAGACAATGTATTCGCGTGAGGTCTTCAGCTTCTTCCCAACGTTCAGTCATTACTGCGGTAACGTATGGAAGCTCCTCAGCAGTGACTTGCAGGATCTTCTCGCGCACAAGCTCGGCGGCGAGCACGCGTTCGGGCTGATCGGTGATCTCGTCTTCAGGGTAAAACGGCTGGCCCTGGGGAAGATACTCGAAGACCTTCTCGATCAGCAGCGGAACGCCGTCGCCGGTAAGCGCCGATATCGGAATGACCTCAACAAACTCTCGCTCGCGAGTGTAGCGTTCAATCAACGGCAGAAGCTTCGTCTTATCGCCAAGCGCGTCAACTTTGTTCGGCAGCAAGAATGCTCCTGTGCTCACCCGCTTAATCGTATCGAGCACGAACTGATCGCCGTGGCCTGTTGACTCGGTCGCGTCGACAATCAGCAAGATCAAGTCAACCGTCCAAAGCGCCTCCGCGACTGATGCCATCATCCTGCGATTGAGCTTGTAGCCCGGTTTGTGAATGCCGGGCGTGTCGAGAAAGATGATTTGCCCCTCAGGTCTGCTCAACACACCGCTGATGCGGGTGCGAGTGGTCTGCGGTTTGTCGGAGACGATGGCGATCTTTTCGCCGATCAGTCTGTTGAGCAAAGTCGACTTGCCCGAGTTAGGCCGTCCGATCAGCGCAGCGACTCCAGCCTTGCGACTCTCTTCATCTCGGCTCTTTGATTTCTCTGGACTCAAGAGGACATTCTCCGCATGTTTGTGCTGTCGGGGCAAGAGTCCCGCGGTCGTTCCAATCCCGTACGCTGCTGTATTAAAAGGTGAAGCTCCGACGCAGCCAGCCAAGAGCGGAGTGCAAAAGCGCGCGACGCACTACAAATGTCACAGGAGGAATAGCGCTTGCAGAAACTGCTATTTCAAAAAAGGATTACCATGGAGATAGTGGCAGCAATCATCGTAGGTGTGATGGTCGCCGGGTTTGCGGCCGCGTTTAGTTGGCTGGCCGTGAGAACGGTTTTTCTCGGCCTCAGCCGAAGCTTCTCGTCTCTTCAGCAAGCCGACGGTGAAAGGCTGTCGCTCGACGACGATGGTTGAACGGGACGACCGGTGGTCTCGGCAATCTGACAATTACTATAACCAATTGGGAGGTGCGTGAAGATGAACGTAAGTGATGTTATGACTACTAATCCTACGTGCTGTATCCCGTCCGATACGGCGCAGACAGCGGCGATCATAATGCGGGACGAGGACACAGGCATCGTTCCGATCGTGGAAAACAAGGAGAATCGCAAGTTGATCGGAGTCGTTACCGACCGCGACTTGTGCCTGACGTTGATCGCCGAAAAATCGAGGACACCCGAAGCGCGTGATCCCGCTAAAGTTCCAATCGAGCATTGCATGACCAGCGAGCTCGTAGTGTGCGAAGCGGACGACGACGTGGATCACGTGCTCGAGCTGATGAAGGAGAATCAAGTGCGCCGCATACTGGTTGTCGACGGCGGAACCCGGATCAAGGGGATCGTGTCGTTGGCGGACCTGATGAATCGCGCCAGTCTGCCCAAGGGCGAGACGAGCGACACGCTCAAGACTATTTCAACCCCGACTCCTGAAGCCAGTAAGCCGCGGGCTGAATCAGCGAGGACGGGGAAATAGCCGCCCCCAAGAGTCAGGGAGGGAGCATCAGGAGGGAGCATGAGGAAACTAGCGTTATCAATCGTGATTGCGATTGCTGTAGTTCTGGTGGGCTGCAGCACGCAAGAGGCGAAAGACTCTACGGTGACGGCGAAGGTGAAGAGCAAGCTCGCCGCCGATCCGCAGACAAGCGCCATCAAGATCGGCGTCAAGACCAACGACGGCGTGGTGACGCTCTCCGGGACCGTACCGTCTGAGACTGAGAAGAATAAGGCAGAAGAGATCGCCAAGAATACAGACGGAGTCAACCGCGTCGTGAACGACGTCAAGGTCAATCCTGAGTCGCTCGGGGCGACAAACGTCGAAAAGAAAGTCGGTGAAGCTACAAAGAGCGTAGGTGAAGCCGTCAGCGACACCGCAATCCTGGCGAAGCTGAAAGCCAAGCTGCTTGCTGACGGGATAACCGGGACTAACGTCGATGTGACCAACGGCGAAGTTGTGCTCAAGGGCCGGGTCGACGACCCTCAAAAGAAGGCCAAGGCCGAAGAACTCGCCAAGAATACCGATGGCGTCAAGGGCGTGAAGAACGAGCTGATTGTAAAGAAGCTCAAGTCGGCTTAGCTTGTCCGATGACCTTCAGTTTGTCGGCCTGCACAGAAGATCGGCTAACTGAAGGTTATCGACTCACACCGCCGTTTTCCTGTGCGCAAACAGTCTGAGGAATCCGTTGATCGCCACTTGCAACAGGATATAGACAACCAGCGCGAAGATGTAAGAGAGTCTCAGTTGGTAATGGTCCTTCGTCAAGTCGGCGAGCAGCCCTCGGAACGGCGCCAGCAGCGGCGAACTGACTCTCTCGATAAACCGGTTGAAAGCGTTGCTTTCGCGAGCTCCTAACAGATCGAGGATGATCTCCAAACCGATGAATCCGTAGATCAGGTAGAAGAGATAGTCGACGATTTGAGAGACTCTCGCGACGACCCTGGCGCGTTCGATTTCGGCTTCAGTGCCGGCAACCTCCGCGACGGCCTTGTGTTTGAGCTGCTCTCCGACCGCTGCAGCTTCTCGCCGGTCACGATCGTCCAGCCTTTTGGACTGCTGCGCCACTTGTGCGCGAACCTGCTCGCGTGCATCGTGCTTGAGAGCTTCATGTTCGACGATGCGCTCCGCCTCGTCGACAGCCAGCTTTTGATCGTCGGGCAACATTTTCAGACCTCCTGAGAAGAAGTTACACCGCAAAGGAAATGCCATCCGGTTGGCTGGTAAGAGCCCACCGCCGTACTGATCGTGTACAGAAGCGGCCGCGGCATTTCCGCAATCTGCAAACAGCGTGCTCGGACGCTGGCACGAATATTGCCTTACTCGCACGAATATTGCGCCATAGAAAACGTTCAGTTTGTCGAGTCACTCCGGGACGCGATTTGAAATCGAGAAACTGAAGCCTATCCAACTCGTCGCGAAAGGTATTCGATGCCCAAAGATAACGAAGATAAGGACACGCTGCTGATCATCGACGATGATGTTGAATGGACAAGTGCGTTGAGGCTTTTCTTCTCAGAATCCTATGAAGTCTGGGTCGCAAACTCCTCTGATGATGCGATTGAGCTGATTCGCGAGAAGTCCCCAAAGGCCATCATTCTGGATTTAGTCATGCCATCGGTCGACGGTTTTGGGCTTGTATGTCGCATGAACGAGATGTCCCTCAACGGCATGCCGATAGTGTTGATTACCGGTTGGAAAAACCCCGAAATCGAAGAGTGCGCCGCATCCATCGGATGCGCGGCCGTGCTTTCGAAGCCTGTCTCTCTACATGAATTGGATGCAGTGGTCTCCTCCTTGACGCGGCAGGACGCAAGCAAGAATCAGATTGCAAAGCAGCAATAATGATTAATCGGAGAGACAGTTGGAGATTGCCGCCGCCAACGTCGAGAACTCCACCGGTTTGGTGATGAAGTCGACACATCCAACGGCCTCTGCGACCGAGCGTGCATCATCCTTGCTGTGAGCAGAAAGTGCGATTATCGGGATGCTCTTTGTCGCATCGTTCTCCTTTATCGCCCTGGTTGCGGTCAATCCGTCCATCACCGGGAGAGACAGGTCCATCAGAATTATGTCCGGTTTTGATTTGGCCGCGATCTCGAGGGCCTGTGCGCCGTCGGCCGCCTCGAGCACTTCGTAGCCCTCGGTCTCCAGCAGTTTCGATAATCCAATCCTGCTGTCTTCAAAGTCTTCCACCAACAGCACGCGCTTGCGAGGTCTCATCTCCTTGACTCTCAACGACAGTTGCCTCCTCCCCCAATTCTAGCAGCCGACAAGCCGGTCGTACTATGTCCGCATACAAATCAGTCGCATAACGGAATCAAATGCGTCTCGTTTTGGGACATCCGGTATTCTATTAACGATCAAAAACATAGCAGCTATTTGACGGGCTGAGATGGCACATCCGTTGCCGTAAGATTTGTGAGAACTTGCATATTAAAGCGAGCTAAGTGCTAATAGAAAGTTTAGAGAAAGGAGGATGAATCATGTATAGGGATTTCCGCAGAGAGTTCGGAAAAACGGTGAGCATGCTTACGTTGCTTGCTCTGGTTTTCGCACTGTCTGTCCCCGTGCGGGCGCAGCGCTTGCTGACGGTACCTGCCGGAACCGTGATTCCGCTGCGGATGGATACGTTTTTGAGTTCTGAAACCTCACGCGTGGGCGATCGGTTCACTGCGACCGTGTCCAATGACGTGATTATCGATGGGAGTTTGGCCGTGCCGGCGGGCTCGAAAGTCGAAGGCCACACAACGGGCGCCACTCCCGCAACCAGATCCAGAGCAGGGAGCATCGCGGTCGCCTTCGACCGGATTAGATTCGCTGCGGGCGGGTCTGTCATGGTTGACGGCACGCTGACGACGCTGAGCGAGGATGGACGGCGCCAGCTCGAAGCCAACAATGAAGATGTGATTGGCGGCGGCGGCAGAAGCACTCGCCGCACGATAACCTTTATTGGCGGCGGCGCGGGCGCCGGAGCACTCATTGGCGCACTCGCCGGCGGAGGCAAAGGCGCTGCGGTTGGCGCGGGCGTCGGCGCGATTCTGGGAACACTGGGCGTACTGTTGACTGGAGGCGAGAAGGCTGAAGTTCGTGCGGGCACTGAATTCGGGATGATGGTAGAGAGCCCCTTTACGGTTGAGACCAACAATGGCTCTGGCTATTACGATCAGGGTTCTCAGCAGAGGAACTTCACTTCCTTCGAGTCCATACGGTTTGCTCAGATTGTCCTGAGGGATCGCGGATACTACAACGGTGCTATCAACGGCCAGATGACTGTTGCGACTCGCGACGCGATTCGCCGTTATCAGCGCGACCGTAACCTCGCGATCACAGGCGATCTCGATCTGACGACCGCGCGAGACCTTGGAATCTCGAGCGAATCCGGTTTTGAAACCGCTTCGATGGGGATCTCAAACGTGCGCGCGGAACGTGTGGGCCGAGACACGATTCGAATCAGCGCAGACGTTGAGACTCGCGGCGGCGAATGGCAACTGTTCACCAATCATTTTGTGAGCGGTAACACATTGCACGTCTATGTGCGCGGCGTGCCTCCGCGAGGCTCGGCCGATTCGCTGGTCGACCATCGTCTCATGACCGAAACCTACAACAACCTGTCGGGGGTCACGCGAGTCGTGTTTCACGGCCCGCAGCGTGACTTTACCGTCGACTTAGTTGGCGGCCCTGTGGGTGGAGGCGGTGGCATAGGCAATCCGCGGCAGATTCTGTTCCTTGCGAACCGACTGCTGCAGGATTATCAGCGTGAGTTGAACGTCCGCGGCGCCGGCGGACAAGTAATCTTCGATACTCGTCGGAACTTCAGGCAAAACGAAGTGGAACTGCTGTTCCAGCTCAACAGCCTGCGAGCTGCGACGGAACTTTACAATCAGATGGTCTCGAGCGTCAGCGACCAGGACGCGTTGACTGGCGCGGCAGGTTCGCTGGTGAGGGAGATGCGGATGACGAGCCGAATAATGCGGCGCGGCGGACAGTTGTCGTCGATCGTGGCGAATGACTGGAACCAGCTCCGCGACGAGATAAGCCGGATTACTCTCATCGACACCAATCTCGACGCCGAGATAGACGTCATAAGGTGACGTTCTGGTCAATACTCGCGTGCCGCGGTTCGACGCGCGGACCGCGGCGCCGAGTAGTCCACCGGATCACGAAGGCACACGCCCATGAATTCACCGGGGCCAAATGGTCGAGTTCACATCAACAAGGCAATGCTTTTGGTTTGCGACCCGGCTGGCAACGTCCAAGCCGTGACTTCCAATGCGGCCGAGGAGATCTTCCCCGGCGGGTTTGGCGAAAAGAAATTTGCGGAGATATTCGGACGGGGCTCGATGCTTGAGGACTGGTTGGCGGAGCGCATCGAAGAAGCGCGGCCGTTGGATCAGTACTGCGCGGAAGCTAATCTGGAAAATGACGGCGATCGCGTGTTCGTCAGGATTGAGAGCTTGAAGCGAGACGGAGAGCTTTATGGATTCGCGCTTCAGCTTTTTCCTCTCGTGGTGGCGGGGACGCCTTTCGCTTTGACTGACGGCGATTCAATCGTCCTGCGAAAGGAATGGCATGAGATAAAAAACCACATGGGAGCGCTTAAACTCTACGCCACCTTTTTGAAAAAGAAAATGGCCGACGGCGACGAGCGTCGAATAGTCGAGAAGATATTCAATGGAGTCAACGCGCTGATCGGCTACCTGGACAGAATTCGCAGAGGAGCTGTGCGATGAAGAAGCCACGCAATATTCTGGTCATCGACGACGAAGAACAAATGCTGGATTCCTTGCGGCTGAACCTTCAGCAGACGGGCTACTCGGTCTCGACTGCTGCGAGCGGCGAAGCGGGTTTGGCGCTTTTCGACGGCGGTGGATTCGATCTTGTTCTTTGCGATCTTCAGCTTCCGGACATGCCGGGGATGGAAGTGCTGAAGAAGCTTAAGGAAATGCAACCGGCTACCGAGGTAATCATCATCAGCGCTTACGGCTCGATCGAGAACGCAGTCGAAGCCACCAAGGCCGGCGCTTTTCATTTCGTCGAGAAGCCTTTCGAGTTTGACGAGTTGCAGTTGCTCATCGATCGCGCGCTCGAGCGGCAAGAGTTGATTGAAGAGAGCGAAGGGCTGCGCCGAACTCTGCGTGAGCGAACGACCTACGGCAACATCATCGGCCGCTCGAAGAAAATGCAGGACATCTTTGAAATGATCGAAGCGGTTGCCAAAAGCGACGCCAACATCCTGATAGTTGGCGAATCGGGAACCGGAAAAGAGCTGATCGCGAATGCAATTCACTACAATTCACACAGATCGAAGAAGCAGTTCGTCAAGGTCAACTGTTCGGCGCTTCCCAAGGAGCTGATCGAATCTGAGCTGTTCGGCCATACCAAGGGCGCGTTCACCGGCGCGGCTCGCGACAAGGAAGGACTGATTGCTAGCGCAAACGGCGGCTCGATACTGCTGGACGAAATAGCCGAGATGCCGCTTGAGCTGCAGCCGAAGCTTTTGCGCGCGCTTCAAGAACGAATCTATTACCGGCTCGGCAGCGAGCAGCCAATCGAAGTTGACTTTCGGCTCATTTGCTCCACAAATCGGAATCCGCTGGAGGCTGTTCGCGCCGGCCAGCTTCGTGAGGATCTCTACTATCGCGTTTCAACGATCACCATCGAGCTGCCGCCGCTGCGCGAGCGCGCGGAAGACATACAGTTGCTAGCGGATCACTTTCTGAAAGCGTTCTCCGAGAAATACGGCAAGCAGATGCAGGGCTTCTCACAATCAGCGCGGGCAGCGATGTACAACTACAATTGGCCGGGCAACGTGCGAGAGCTCGAGTCCTCCATCGAAAGGGCGGTGCTGCTTTCAAAAGGCGATCAGGTCGATGCCGGCGACTTTCAATTCGCGGCAATCGAGTCCCAGGTCAACCACGACAATGGTTTCGTTGCGCCTGCCAACATGACGCTTGAGGACATCGAGCGCGAGGTGATCACGCAGACCCTCAAGCGCACGAAAGGAAACAAACAAGCCGCGGCCAAAGCGCTTGGAATTTATCGCCCGAGGCTCTACAGCAAGATACAGAAGTACAACCTGACCGTGTAAGCGTGAATCGCAAATCGTAATGGAACCAACGCGCGGATCTGTCGCGAGAAGCCCACGCCCGGTGACAAACGCACACGTCGCGATTACCCAGCCGCATAATTCAGAGGATCACGGGCGCCTGTCTCGGCGAATCCTTTCAATCGAAGCAAGCAGCTATCGCATTTCCCGCACGCGAGACCTTCCGCCGTCGGATCGTAGCAACTGTGCGTCAGCGAATAATCGACGCCCAGTTCCAGGCCAGTTTTGATGATCTGCGCCTTCGTCATCGCTATCAGCGGGGTGTGAATTTTCAGCCTCAGCCGACCTTCAACTCCAGCCTTCGTGGCAAGATTCGCCATTCGCTCGAACGCCTCGATGTATTCAGGGCGGCAATCGGGATAGCCTGAATAATCCAGCGCGTTGACGCCGATGAAGATATCCTCGGCCTCCAGGACCTCCGCCCACGCAAGCGCGAATGACAGAAAAATCGTATTACGTGCGGGCACATACGTAATTGGGATTCCGGCAGTCATTTCATCAGGCGAGCGCTGTTTTGGGACTTCGAGACTGTCGGTCAACGCCGACCCGCCAATCGCGCGGAGGTCAATGTCTACGATCAGGTGTTGCTCTGCGCCGAGCGACTTTGCGACATGGACGGCGCTTTCGAGCTCAATCGCATGCCGCTGGCCGTAACGGAATGACATCGCGAATGCGCGAAAGCCTCGACGCCGTGCCATCGCAAGCGTCGTTGTGGAGTCCAGACCTCCGCTTAACAGTACTACCGCCTTTTCGCCTTCTGACATTCAACACACATATCGCGCAGCCGACGGACCCGTTTAACCGGCGCGCGATCTTGCAGAGCCACACCAACTCGAAACCGACTTACGAGCAGCCGTTATTGCTCATGCTTTTGTCAGTGATCTGGCATTTCGTGTTGTTAGGTCCCAGTTGAATGAATCACAGTCTCGAGAAAAAGCCGTTCTCGCTCGCCCATCTTAAACTACTTCTCGTCCGGCATCAAAAAGCGCTTGACTTCGCCGCCCGCAAGAGTGTATAAGATGACCCTGACGTTGGATTACCGAAGGCTTATGAGAAGCAAGATGCGTAGAATCTGTTGTTGCATCTGTTGTTGCGCGCCAGGGGCGCGCTTGCTCAGAGCCTTTAGTGGAGGTCCATACTGATAAGATTTGAGACGTAAGCTCGACGACGAGCTTAAACTCAATTAAAGATTTCAAGAAAACCCACTATCGGCTCTGCCGGTGGTGGGTTTTTGGTTTTTGCGCAGTTCTCGAGCAGGCAATGAACGAATTAGGAACAACAGGCAAAGTATTCTTGATCGGCGCGGGGCCAGGCGATCCAAAACTGCTCACGATCAAAGCCGCCGAAGCGCTCGCAGCGAGCGACGTCGTGGTCTACGACTATTTGGTTAACCCTGAAGTCCTCGTTCACACCCGGCGCGGGGTCGAGCTGATCTACGCCGGCAAGCGCGCGGGTGAGAAATCGCTTTCGCAGACTGAGATTAATCAACTGTTGGTCGAGCGCGTCATGCAGGGCCAGATCGTCGCGCGGCTTAAAGGTGGTGATCCGTTCATCTTCGGCCGAGGCGGCGAAGAAGCTGAAGCGCTTGTCGAAGCCGGCGTTGAGTGGGAAGTCGTTCCCGGCATTTCGTCCGGCGTCGCGGCTGCTGCTTACGCGGGCATTCCCCTCACACATCGCGGCTACTCGTCCAGCGTCGCCTTTATCACGGGACACGATGCGCGCAACGAAGCAAGACAGCCTGTCGATTGGTCCCTCGCCGCGCAGTCAGCAGACACGCTCGTGATTTTCATGTGCGCTGAAAGCATTTCGCGGATTTCGCGTGAGCTCATCGAGCACGGGCGCGCGCCATCGACGCCAATCGCAATCATTCGTTGGGGGACCTATCAAGATCAAGAAGTGTATTCGGGAGTGCTCGAGGACATGGTTGAAACAGGCCTCAAATTCGAATCGCCGGCAATAGCAATCATTGGAGAGGTGGTGTCGCTGGCCGAAAAGCTGCGGTGGTTTGGGCTTGATGAACTGCGACATTCGGTGCGTGATCTACTCAACTTCGAGGTTGTCACAGTGAACGATTGATCGGAGGAAACATGACGCAAGCGTTCAGTGAGATCGTAAGACCGACGGCCCAAATAGAAGCGGCTGGTAATATGCTTGAAGAAGCCACGCCTGAAGAAACGCTTCGGTGGGCGTTCGATGAGTTTCAGGAGCGTGTGACTATCGCTACCGGCTTTGGCGCGGAAGGGGTCGCGTTGATTGATATGGCCGTAAGGATCAATCCTAATCCCGACATCTTTTTTCTCGACACATCATTCCTCTTCCGTGAAACGTACGAGCTCCGCCGTCGGCTGGAAGATCGCTACGGGATTCGAATCCGCGCATTTCGGAGTGAACTCACGCCTGAACAACAAGAGCTGAAATTCGGACCGAAACTCTGGTCGGCGGACCCGGACCTATGTTGCCGGCTTAGAAAGCTCGAACCGCTAAAGGATGCGCTGCGAGGCAAGGATGCTTGGGTTACTGCAATACGGCGGGATCAAACAATCGAGCGTTCGAGCGCTCGTGTCGTCGAATGGGATTGCCAGTGGCAGCTCACGAAGATCAATCCCCTTGTGCGTTGGAGCAAACAACAAGTCTGGGAATACATCGCGAGAAACAACGTTCCATACAATTCCTTGCACGACCGGAATTATCCGAGTATCGGCTGTACGCATTGCACGCAGCCGGTTCAACTGGGCGAGCCGGATCGTGCCGGCCGATGGCGGGGACGCGAGAAACGCGAGTGCGGTCTCCACACTTCGACGCAACCGCTTGCTTTCGTGATTCAGAAGGGAACGCTGCCTTCCAGCGACGCAGCGTGAGAGCGAGAGAGCCAAAGTGAAAAACGGAACTTGCATGTGCGATCTCGACTTCGAAGCCCTATCGTTCGACGATGAAGCGCTTCTTCGACGATACGGCATATACACTCAGCGGCCGGCGTCTGATGGGTTTTTCATGGTCCGCATTCGCATACCCGGCGGCCACCTCACGCCGGATCAACTGCGCACGATAGCCGAGCTTTCAAGCGAACACGGACGAGGGCTTGCCGATGTCACTGTCCGACAGAGTATTCAACTGCACTGGGTGAGATTCGAGAGCCTCGCAAAAATATTAGAGCGTCTTAGCGAAGTCGGTCTATCAACCGCGGAAGCCGGTGGCGATGGCATTCGCAACATCCTCAACTGTCCGGTGTCGGGCGTCGATAAAGATGAGCTGTACAACACAACATCCCTAATCAAGCAGACGCATGATTTCTTCTTTGACAATGGCGATTTCTCGAATCTGCCCCGCAAGTTGAAGATCGCAATTACCGGTTGCGCAGTGCGCTGCGTCTATCCCGAGATCAATGACATAGGGATCTTCGCAGTGCACGATTTGGAGCGTGGCGGCGTAGTGTTCCGTGCTCGGGTGGGTGGCGGCCTTTCGACCACGCCACGGTTCTCGAAAGATCTCGGCGTCTTGTTCAACGCAGAAGAAGTCGTGGGCGTTTGCGGCACGATAGCCTCGGTCTTCCGCGACGAAGCAAATCGAGATGATGGCAAGCGCCGGCGTTTGAATTTTCTGGTTGAGCAAAAGGATATCCCGCGCTTTCGCGACAAGGTCGAAGCGAGGCTCGGCCGCAAATTGCGCCAAGCAACCGATGCGGATGCGCCGCCGATCAGCGAATGCGACAGGTCTCATCTCGGCATTCACGCCCAACATCAGAATGGTCTCTATTACGGTGGTCTTTCGTTGGTCGGAGGTCGAACGTCGGCCGATCAATTGAAACAACTCGCGGATTTGGCTGAGCAATACGGCAGCGGCCGCGTACGAACTACCAACACGCAGAACATAATCCTGCTTGACATTCCGGAACAGAAACTTGAAGCGCTGAAGAGCGACCTCGATTGGTATGGATTTGATTTTCAGCCCTCCTGGTCGCGCAAGGGCATCATCGCTTGCACCGGGGTCCAGTTCTGCAAGCTCGCGCTGACGGAAACGAAGAATCGAGCCGCCGAGTTGAGCGCCCATCTAGAGAGCGCTGTTCATCTGGAAGAGCCGCTTCGCATCAGCGTGACCGGCTGCCCGAATTCTTGCGGGCAACATCGCATCTGCGACGTAGGGCTTGAAGGCTCGCTGACGACGATAGACGGCGTCAAGCGCGAGAGCTTCGAAGTCTTCCTCGGCGGCGGCGTCGGCGCGCACGAAACCATTAGCCGGCGCATCGGCGTGCGCATTCCGTCGGATGAACTGCCCGAGCGGCTCGCGCGGTTGCTCGCGTATTTCAAGGAACGCCGGTTCGAGGAAGAGACATTTCAAGAATTCTGCCAACGACACAGCGACCAAGAGCTGACCCGCGCGCTCGCGTCCGCTCAATTGGGGCCCGAGTTATTTCAGATCACTGGGCGGACCGCCGCGCTGGATCAGCGCTGCTAGAAAGCGAGGAGTTATGGCACAGAGTGTGATCGAGCTTGCTGAAACAAAACATCAACCAATTCCTGACTACGTCGAGTCGGAACTCGCGAACTACGAAGAGCAGATAAGAAAGTATCGCGCCGGGCGGCTGGATGAAACCAAGATGCAGAAGCTTAGACTGCATTTTGGCACGTACGCCCAGCGGCAGGAAGGCGTGCAGATGCAGCGCATCAAGATCCCCGGCGGAATCCTTACTTCCGATCAACTGATTCGCCTGGCCGACGCCGCCGATCGCTTTGGCAGCGGCTTCATGCATTTCACGACGCGCGAGGACGCGCAGATCTACTACGTGAATTTGGAGCAGGCCCCCACGCTGCTGCGCTTTCTTGCCGAGGGAAGCATCACCTCGCGCGAGGCGTGCGGCAACACGGTCCGCAACATTACTTGTTGCTATCTGGCTGGGACGTCGCGCACCGAAGCCTTCGACGTCACGCCTTACGCCGAAGCGCTGTTTCGCTATCTGGTTCGTAACAAGTACAACCAGAATCTCGGACGCAAGTTCAAAATCACGTTCGAGGGTTGCGCGGAGGACCACTCGGCGCTGCAGATTCACGACATCGGTTTTTGGGCGCGGACGCGAATCGAGAACGGGGAGAGTCGTCGCGGATTCAAGGTGTATCTCGGCGGCGGGCTGGGAGCAACGCCGCAACTGGCTCAGCTCTATGCCGAGTTCCTGCCCGAGGAAGAACTCTTCAACTTGGCCGCGTCAGTGTTGAGACTGTTCGATCGCTACGGAGAGCGAAAGTCTCGCATGAAGGCACGCATGAAGTTCCTCATTCAGTCGATGGGCTGGGAAAGCTTTCTTGCTGCTCTCGAGGAAGAACGTCAGCGCGTAGGTCATGTGCCTCAAGGCGATTATTTCTCTCCTACTGATGAGCAAGCCCCGCCAGTGAGATCTATCTCGCGTCGCTTGCCGACGCTCGGCCAGCGTTTGAATGGTTCCGTTTCCCAAACCTGGCTGCGTGACTCGGTTACCGAGCACAAAGTTCTTGGCTTTCGAGGCGTTCACCTGCGTATCAAGCTCGGCGATCTAACCGCCGAACGCGCGCGAAAGCTGGCGCACATAGCGCGAGAGTTTTCCGCCGGTCAACTTAGAATCTCGATCGAGCAGAATATCTATCTGCCCTGGGTGCGCGAGGAAGGGATTGGCGATCTCTACCGCGCACTTAAAGGCTTGTCGTTGGCTGATGTGGGCGTGGGGACAATGACCGATGTTACGACTTGTCCGGGGTCCGACACTTGCCGGTTGGGGATTGCTTCAGCCAAAGGGCTTGGAAGTGAAATCTCTGAAGCTTTCCGCGGCCCTCTGGCCAAATATTCAGAGCTGGCGCGTCCACTGCGAGTGAAGATCTCCGGTTGCCCAAACGGGTGCGCTCAACACTCGATCGCCAACATCGGATTTCATGCGGCGGCGATGACACAAGATGACCGCACCGTGCCGGCTCATCTTTTGACAGTAGGCGGCAGCGCCAATCACGGCGCGGCCGGGTTTGGCGCGTTGATCGGAAAATTTCCGGCAAAGAATTGCGTAAGAGTAGTCGAGACGCTTCTTGGACTCTTCGACCGAGAGAAGGCTGACGGAGAAGACTTCAACTCATTCATCTCGCGTACTGGGACCGAGCGGCTTAAGCAAGAACTGGAGCCGCTTCGCTCTGTGCCTTCGTTTGACGACGATCCATCTTTCTATGAGGACTATGGACACGAGCACGAGCGCTTTGCGGTTCGCAAGGGCGTCAAGGGCGAATGCGCCGGTTCGACAATCGCGGAGACGGTGCCCAAGATCGAGTCAGCCCGTGAGTGGCTGGCCCAAGCCGAAGCGTTCATCTATCACAAAGAGTATAAGCACGCGATCCGCGCCGCTTATGAAGCCGCTGGCGCTGCGGCGCGCGTCCCGCTTTACCGCAGCCTCGTGGATCCTTTTACCTCGGCGGAAGCGCTGTGGGAATTTGAAAATCTCTATGTGCTGTCGGGTCAGACCGCGGGCGAATGGGAGAATCTGTGTGACCATTTCGCAAAGTTGAAAGAGGACGGAGTGGCAAAAATCTGCGAGCCTTCGGAGGGCGATAGCGTCTCGACTGCCTGTGCGCCGAATAGCGAGAGC
>DASXSR010000151.1:0-45461 GCA_036505875.1 Blastocatellia bacterium
GGAGATGGTGATGCCTGGGGATAACTCGGCATTGACGGTAGAGTTGATCACGCCGATCGCGATGGAGAAGGGGTTGAGGTTTGCGATCAGGGAAGGCGGCCGGACGGTAGGAGCGGGGACGATTTCCGAGGTTATTGAGTAACTGCCTTGAAGTCGGCTCCTGGAGCCGCTTTCGAGGTGACGACAAGTGAGTAATACATGCTGAATGAAAAGATTAGAATCCGTTTGAAGGCTTATGACTACCGTGTGCTTGACCAGTCGACGACCGAGATTGTTGACACGGCCAAACGAACGGGCGCTCGCGTGGCGGGACCGATTCCGCTGCCTACCGTGAAGAACCGGTACACGGTTTTGCGCAGCCCGCACGTGGACAAGAAGTCGCGGGAGCAGTTCGAGATTCGAACGCACAAGCGATTGATGGACATCCTCGACCCGACGCCGCAAACAGTTGACGCGCTAATGAAGCTAGATCTTCCGGCGGGCGTGGATGTCGAGATCAAAGCCTTCGGCAAGGATCACAAGTAGTCTTTAGTGCGTAGTCGCCAGCCCGTGGCCTGAAACGGCACGGACAACCGACTACTGACAATGGACCACGGATTACGATTATGGTCAACGGAATAATCGGTAAGAAGCTGGGGATGACGCAGTTGTTCAGGGAAGACGGTTCTGTGACACCTGTGACAGTGATAAAAGCGGGCCCGTGCATCGTCGTTCAGAAGAAGACCGTCAACACTGACGGCTACGATGCTGTGCAGCTTGGATTGGTGGAAGAGAAGCCGCCCCGCCGCATCAACAAGCCGACCGAGGGTCACTTCAAACGCGCCGGCGTGCCGCCGACTCGAGTTCTGCGGGAGGTGCGCATCGAGGCCAGCGACGAAGCCACCAGCGTGGGCGACAAAGTCTTGGTAGACATCTTCAACGAGAACGACCTCATTGAAGTTGTCGGCAAGTCGAAGGGGCGAGGGTTTGCTGGCTTCGTAAAGAGACACGGATTTGCGGGTGGACGAGCGACCCATGGTTCGATGTTTCATCGCGCGCCGGGGGGCATAGGAGCTTCGGCTTATCCGTCTCGAGTAATCAAGGGAACGCGCATGGCGGGCCATATGGGTGACGCGCGTACGACCGTCAAGAACCTGCGCGTAGCGGCGGTTGACGCTGAGAACAATCTGCTGATGATTCGTGGCGCGGTGCCAGGGCCGAATGGATCGTACGTGTTGATAAAGAAGGCGCAATTGTGATGAGTGATCCGTGACACGTGATCCGTGACAAGATTAATCACGAATCACGCATCACGGATTGCAGGAGACTGTATGCCTGTTGTGAAGGTCAAAAACCTAAAAAGCGAAGAGGTCGGCGAGATAGAGTTGTCGGACGAGGTATTCGGCGCGCGCCTCAATAAAGCGGTGATCTATGCAGCGGTTAAGAGCTATCAAGCGAATCAGCGCGCTGGAACTTCAGCTACGAAGACTCGAGGAGATACCAGCGGCTCTGGACGGAAGCTCTGGAAGCAAAAGGGCACCGGCCGCGCGCGAATAGCCAGCTTGCGCAGCCCGCTGTGGAAAGGCGGCGGCAACGTGCACGGGCCTCAACCGCGCGATTGGTCATATTCAGTGCCGAAGAAGGTTCGACGAGGGGCTATGCGCTCAGTGCTATCAGAACGATTGCGCGAGGGCGGGTTATTCATTCTGGAGAACTTCGAACTCGAATCGCACAAGACCGGAGAGTTTGCTCAGACGCTCGACGCCCTCGGACTGACTCGTCGGACTTTGATAGTTGATTCGCCGAATAACAATCTGATTCTGTCATCGCGGAATTTGAGGGAAGTGACTTTGGTGTCTGCTGAAAACGTTAACGTTTACGACCTGCTGACTCACGAGCAGATAGCGCTCACGCAAGAGTCCGCAGTTCAATTGGAAAAGCGTTTGGGCAACGAGCGGGAGACGGCGGAATGAAGACAATTTGGGACGTAATCAAAGGGCCGGTGATTACCGAGAAGGCGCTCACGATGAAGGACGAGCCTGAGTCGATGGGGCGCAGCGGCAACGACAGGCAAATGCTCACGTTGAAGGTGCATCGGGATGCAACTAAACCGGAAATCAAACGAGCCGTCGAGAAGATACTCGGCGTAAAGGTGCAGACGGTCCACGTCGCAAACTATCGCGGCAAGATGAAGCGCATCCCGACTCGTCGCGAGACAGGCCGTAGATCGGATTGGAAGAAAGCATACGTAACGCTGAAGGCCGGCGAGAAACCGATTATGTACGAAGACGCGATATGATTGCGGATTGCAGAATGCGGATTGCGGAATCCGAAATCCGCATTCTGCAATCCGCAATGGAGTAGCGATGGGAATCAAAAAGCTAACACCAACGTCATCGGCGAGACGGTATCAGACGTACCTCACGCTCGAAGAGGTGTCGACCGATACTCCCTACGAGCCGCTGCTGGAGCCGAAGAAGCGCATTTCGGGCCGCAACAACGACGGGCACATAACGATGAGGCGTCGCGGGGGAGGCGCGCCGCGTATGTATCGCATCATCGACTTCAAGCGCGACAAGGCGGGCATTCCTGCGAAGGTCGCGACGGTCGAATATGATCCGAACCGGTCGGCGCTGATTGCGCTGCTGCACTATCTGGATGGTGAGAAGCGGTACATCGTAGCCCCGGTCGGGTTGAAGGTTGGACAGACGGTGGTGTCGGGGCCCGATGCGGACATCATCGCCGGCAACGCGCTTCCGCTAAAGGCCATTCCGCTTGGCACGACAATTCACAACATCGAGCTCAGGCCAGGCAAGGGCGCGCAGATGGTGAGGGCGGCGGGAGGAGCGGCGCAGCTTGTCGCGAAGGAAGGTGATTGGGCCCAGCTTCGACTGCCGAGCGGCGAGATCCGCAGAGTGCACATCGACTGCTACGCGACAATCGGTCAGATCGGTAACATCGAGCACAGTAACATCTCGTTGGGCAAAGCCGGGCGGACGCGGTGGTTGGGGCGCAGACCGAAGGTCCGCGGGGTGGCTATGAATCCGGTGGATCATCCGCATGGCGGCGGCGAAGGCAAGACCTCGGGAGGCCGCAACCCGGTCACGCCCTGGGGGCAGCCCACTCGCGGATATAAGACTCGAAACAATAAGCGCACGGATAAGTTTATCGTGCGAAGAGGGAAGAAATGATTTGGTCCGTAGTCCGCGGTCAGTAGTCAGTAGCGCTGACCACTGAGTACGGACTAAGGACTACGGACTACGGACTTACACATGGCAAGATCAATCAAGAAGGGGCCGTTCATCGACGACTATTTGATCAAGGCGATCACGCGGATGAACCAGACCAACGAGAAGCGCGTTCAGAAGACCTGGTCTCGGCGGTCGACGATCATCCCTGAGATGGTAGGCCACACGATCGCCGTGCACAACGGCAAGAAGTTCATCCCGGTCTACATTCAGGAGAATATGGTCGGCCACAAACTCGGCGAGTTCTCGCCGACGCGGCAGTTCAAAGGTCACCCTGAGAGGACCGAAAAGGTGGTAAAGAAAGCGCCCGGAGCAAAATAACCATGAAAGCACGCGCAGTCGCAAAGTACATCAAGGGCTCGCCGCAGAAGGCGCGGTTGGTCATCGATCAAATTCGAGGCCGCAACGTTAGCGAGGCGCTGTCAGTGCTGAAGACTTCTAACAAGCGCGCCGCCGGACCCATCGAGGTTACTTTGCGTTCGGCGATTGCTAATGCCGAGCAGAAGGCTGATCAGCTCAACGTTGCAATTGACGTTGACAGTTTGAAAATATCGAACGCGACAGTCGATCTCGGGCCTACCAAGTATCGGCGACGAGTTCGACCTGCGCCGATGGGCCGAGCTTATCGCGAGCGCCGCTGGCAGAGTCATATAACGATTGAGGTGGAATCGGAAAAAGAGTAGCACAGACTTCAGTCTGCGTGCGCTGTTCAATACAGACTGAACCCTGTGCTACCGGGAGGAATCGTGGGGCAGAAAGTTCATCCATATGGTTTCAGGTTAGGCATCAACCGAAGTTGGCATTCCAACTGGATTGCCAAGCGTGACTACTCCGACCTGTTGCACGAAGACCTGAAGCTGAAGAAGGAATTGAAAGGTAGGTTTTCGGGCGCGGGCGTCTCGCACATCGACATCGAGCGAGCGGCCAACAAGCTGAAGATCATTATTCACACGTCGCGACCGGGCATAATCATTGGGCGCAAAGGGGCCGAGATCGACAAGCTCAAAGAAGAAATCAAACACCGCACCGGGCGCGAAGTTTACGTCAACATTCAGGAGATTCATAAGCCCGAGCTTAACGCACAGCTTCAAGCTGAGCAGATCGCGCAGCAACTCGAGAAGCGGATCGCTTTCCGGCGAGCAATGCGGCGAGCGGTCGAGAACGCTCAGCGGTTTGGCGCGCAAGGGATCAAGGTTCGCGTGTCGGGAAGGTTGAATGGCGCCGAGATCGCGCGCTCCGAATGGTACTTGCAGGGCAGGCTTCCTCTTCACACGCTGCGCGCTGATATCGATTACGGATTCGCCGAGGCGCGAACGACTTTCGGGGTGATTGGAGTAAAGGTTTGGGTCTATCGCGGCGAGGAGATGCAAGTGCGAAGGGCTGCGCAAGGAAGAAGGCAATGATTCAGTCCGTAGTCCGTGGTCAGTAGTCCGTAGTGCGGACCACTGACTACGGACTACGGACCAGGGACCACGGACTAATGGCCGAATACAAGATTCCAAAGCGAATGAAATACCGCAAGCAGCAGCGCGGGCGGATGAGCGGGTTGTCGACGCGGGGCGCCGAGATTTCTTTCGGCGAATACGGGCTGAAAGCGCTCGAGCCGGCCTGGATAACCGGGAAGCAGATCGAAGCTTCTCGCGTTGCGATGACACGTTTTGTGAAGCGCGGAGGAAAAATCTGGATTCGCGTTTTCCCCGACAAGCCCATCACAAAGAAGCCCGCTGAAACTCGCATGGGTAAGGGCAAGGGCGCGCCTGAAGGATGGGTCGCAGTAGTCAAGCCCGGTCGCGTGCTGTTCGAGATGGAGGGCGTGGACGAGAAAACCGCGATCGAGGCGATGAGACTTGCCGCGCAGAAGTTGCCCATCAGAACCAAGTTCATCTCGCGCAAAGAAGGAGGAGGCGGTCTGGTATGAAAGCTGAAGAGTTGAGAGACCTGTCTGACGACGATCTTCGCACGAGAGTGGGCGAGCTTAAGGAGTCTCTTTTCAGGATGCGATTTAAACTGGCGCTGGGCAATACGGACGTTGTCAAACAACTCCGCGAGTCCCGAAAGGACCTGGCGCGGGTGAAAACGCTGTTGCACGAGCGCGAGCTTTCGGCGGCGCAGAAGTAACGGAAGGTGGACATGGAGCAAAACATGGAAGAAGTGGGCGGCGGTGAAGCGACGGAGTTAGCAGAACCAAGCGCGACCGAAATCCCCGCTGCTCCGACTGAAGCAGCAGCAACCGAGGCCGCGACGACCGCAGCCCCCAGGCATCGTCGACAGGAAAAGGTTGGATTAGTCACAAGCGACAAGATGCAGAAGACTGTGGTCGTTCGCGTGGAGCGTCAGGTTCGGCACCGGAAGTATGAGCGCTATATCAGGCGGCGCACGAAGTTCATGGCGCACGATGAGATCGGCGCGCATACGGGCGACATCGTGCGAATTGTCGAGACGCGTCCGCTGTCCGCGCGAAAGCGCTGGCGTGTGGTTGAGATAGTGCAAAAGGCGAGGTGAAGTAGCACAGACTTCAGTCTGTACACGATAGGACCGCATACAGACTAAGGTCTGCGCTACCTGGGAGTGCTTATGGTTCAAATGAGATCGATCCTTGAGGTGGCAGACAACTCCGGCGCCAAACGAATCGCCATGATCCTCCCGGTTGGGGGACACACGGGTTCACGCGCCGGCCTTGGTGATGTCATCACCGCGTCTGTAAAAGAGGCGTCGCCTGACGGAGCGGTGAAGAAGGGTGACGTTGTACGCGCCGTTGTGGTTCGGACTCGCAAAGAGTCTCGTCGCAAGGACGGCACGTACATCCGTTTCGACCAGAACGCGGCAGTGATCATCAAGCCTGATAACGAGCCGGTCGGAACGCGCGTGTTCGGACCGATAGCTCGCGAGTTGCGCGAGAGGCGCTTCATGAAAATCGTGAGCCTCGCGCCGGAAGTGATTTGAGACTAGTTATGGTCATTGGTCCTTTGTTATTGCGGGACCAGGGACTAATGACGAATGACCAAGGACTAGACAATGAACGTTGAGATCAATGTGAGAAAGAACGACCGGGTCGTTGTGATCTCCGGCAAAGACAAGGGAAAGAAGGGCCGGGTCATCGAGGTTCAGCCCTCGAGACGAAAAGTCATAGTCGAGGGCGTAAATATGGTGAAGCGCCACAACAAGGCAAACACTCGACGGGGTATTCAAGGGGGAATTCTTGAACGCGAATCTCCGGTGGATGTTTCCAACGTGATGGTGCTTTGCCCGCATTGCGGGGAGCCGACGCGGTCGGGGCATCAGATACTCGAAGACGGCAAACGTCATCGCGCTTGCAAAAAGTGCGGCGCGGCGATCGAGAAGCAATAGAAGCAGGAAAAACAAAATGTCAGCCAGATTGAAAGAACGTTACAAAACCCAGATCGTCGCAGCCTTGGTGAAGGAATTTGATTACGAGAACACCATGGCCGCGCCGAGGCTGGAAAAGATCATCTTGAACATGGGGGTGGGACGCGAGGCGCAGACCAACTCGAAAGTGTTCGATCAAGCAGCGATGGAGCTTGCGACGATTAGCGGCCAGAAACCGGTAGTTACCAAAGCCAGAAAGTCCATTGCCGCATTTAAGCTGCGGACCGGAATGCCCGTCGGCGTTTCTGTTACGTTGCGCGGCGAGCGAATGTACGAATTCTTGGATCGGCTGATAAACGCAGTGCTTCCGCGTGTTCGCGACTTTCGCGGCGTCAGCCCGCGCGCGTTTGATGGACGTGGAAATTACACAGTCGGAATCAAAGATCAGTTGATCTTTCCGGAGATCGACTTCAACAAGGTCGATAGAACGCGAGGAATGAACATCTCGATAGTGACGACGGCTCGAACCGACGAGGAGGGTCGCGCGCTCTTGAGAGAGTTCGGGATGCCGTTTACGAAGTAGCCATTGGTCATTTGTCCTTCGTCATTTGTTGACGGGCCAAGTGACGAATGACCGATGACAAAGGACAAAGATGGCAAGAATTTCTTCAACATTTAAGGCTAATGAGCTGAAGCGGGCGCTCGCCAACGCGAAACTCCGCGTCAGGGAGCAGCAGGGTAAAGCGACCAAGAAGGCGGTGAAGCGCGCGAAAGCGGCGGGGCTCAACCTGAATGTCTTTACATCTCGCGTTCATAATCGCTGCAAGCGCTGCGGGCGGGGGCGCGGCTATTTGCGCAAGTTCGCCTTGTGCAGAATATGTTTTCGCGGGCTGGCGCTGGAGGGACATATACCGGGAGTGACGAAGGCGAGTTGGTGAGGAGCTTATGACGGATCCAATAGCAGATATGTTGACACGTGTTCGAAACGCTTACGCAGCCAAACATCAAAAGGTCGATGTGCCGGCTTCAAATCTGAAAGTCGAGATTGCGCGGATACTAAAAGAAGAAGGTTTCATAAACAATTACAAGGTCATCGGTGAGAACACCGTGAAGAACATCCGCATTTATCTCAAGTATGGCGCGAAGGGGGAGCAAGTGCTCTCGAAGCTCGAGCGAGTGTCAAAGCCCGGCTGCCGAGTTTACGTGAGCGGCACCTCCGTGCCTAAAGTGCTCGGCGGGATGGGGATCAACATACTATCGACCTCTCGCGGGTTGATGACCGATCGTCGCGCGCGCCGGGAAAAGATTGGAGGCGAGTTGCTCTGCCGAGTTTATTAGGGGCTGGTTATGTCGAGAATAGGTAGAAAGCCGGTAGCTTTACCAAAGGGCGTCAAGATTAAGATCGATAACGGCACTGTCGAGGTCACCGGACCTAAAGGTACTGTCGCGGTGCCTCTTCCTGATGGCATCAAGTGCCGTGTCGAGGGCGAACACTTGATAGCCGAGCGCGAATCCGATGACCACGCGGCGCTGCACGGGCTCGCGCGGGCGCTGGTGCAGAACGCAGTGACCGGGGTTACAGAAGGCTTCACGCGGCAACTTGACATCGTGGGCGTGGGTTACAAAGCCGAGCGACAGAAGGATCGAGTAGTCTTCAATCTGGGTTACTCGCACCCGATCGAGTTCCCGTTGCCGAAAGGAATCGATGTCAAAGTGGAGCGCGCCAACAAGCCGATTCAGCAGTATCAAACTACGCTCACCATTACCGGCATTGATCGTCAACAGGTGGGCCAGGTTGCAGCGGACATGCGAGGCCTTCGTCGTCCTGATCCTTATAAAGGGAAAGGCGTGCGATATGCCAACGAGGTGCTCAAGCTTAAGCCGGGCAAGACTGGAAAATAGAAATGGCAAGAAAGACAAGTCAGCAGATTAGGCGAGCAGTTCACCGGAGAATTCGGAACAAAATTTCGGGCTCCGCCGAGCGCCCTCGATTTGCGATCTACCGTAGTCTGCATCACATTTACGCCCAACTCATTGACGATGACAAGGGTGTGACATTGACTGCGGCTTCAACAAACGAACCGGCATGGCGTGGACGGACGGGCGGAAACGTCTCGGCTGCCAAAGAAGTCGGTAAAACAATAGCCGAGCGCGCTAAAGAGAAGGGAATCAAGCGCGTGGTGTTCGACCGCGGCGGTTACATTTATCACGGACGCGTTCGAAGCCTCGCCGAGGCCGCGCGAGAAGCAGGGTTGGAATTCTAGATTTCCGGGTAGCACAGACTTCAGTCTGTCTGTAGTCAGTTGGCAGGCACAGGGATACAGACTAAAGTCTGTTAATTCGAAACGGAGAGATATATGGAACGAATAGAAGCATCCGGTCTTGATCTGAAGGACCAGGTCATTTCGATCAACCGCGTGACCAAAGTGGTCAAGGGCGGGAAGAACCTCTCGTTCGCTGCGCTGGTGGTGGTCGGCAACGAGAATGGCATCGTGGGGTTCGGCTCGGGCAAGGCTCGCGAAGTGCCTCTTGCGATAAAGAAGGGAATCGAAGCGGCCAAGAAGAACCTCGTGCGCGTGCCGCTGTCAGGCACGACTATCCCGCACCAGACGCTCGGCATTTATGGGGCAGGACGCGTGTTGCTGAAGCCTGCGCCTGAAGGCAAAGGCGTAATCGCCGGCGGACCCGTTCGAGCGGTTATGCAGTTGGTTGGGGTTCGCGACGTGGTTACGAAATCAATAGGCTCTTCTAATCCGCACAACGTAGTACGCGCGACGTTTGAGGGGTTGAGGAGCTTGAAGGACCCGGCTTTGGTTTCGCGCCGTCGTAGGCAGGCTGCCGAAGAGGCCCCAGCCGCGTGAGCCAGAATAGAGAGCCAAGCCCGAGAGCGAGAAGTAGCATAGAAGGAAGAGGAATTCGAGATGCCACGAGCCAAGAGCAAAAGCGAACGCAAGACCAAGATAAGAATCCAATGGTATCGGTCGACGATTGCGACTCCGAAGGCGCATAAAGAGGTTGTGCGGAGCCTCGGATTTACCAAGCTGAATCAAGTAGTTGAGAGGCCGGACACGGCGTCGATGAGAGGGATGGTAAAAAAGGTACCGCATCTTCTGCGGATTGTGGAGTAGTATTCATTAGCAAGAATTTGAGATTTCAAATCTGAGACTCGAAACCGGAGCCAGTAATGCCATTAGGAATACACAACATCGGGGCGCCCAAAGGCGCAAACAGAAATAAGAAACGGGTGGGTCGCGGCCCGGGCTCGGGTCACGGTAAGACTTCGACCCGCGGCCACAAGGGTCAGAAATCTCGCTCGGGTTACTCAGGCCGTCCGGGATTCGAAGGCGGTCAAATGCCGCTTCAGCGGCGGCTGCCCAAACGCGGCTTCACGAACATCTTCAAAAAGGAATGGATCGAGGTCAATCTCGGTGATTTGGATAAGCGCTTCGAGGCTAAAGACAACGTCACGCCGGAACTTTTGGCTGAGCGTGGTATGATCAAGCGGAGTAAGCTGAACCGATACGCTGGAGTTGTAGTGCTGGGGAAGGGCAAGCTGACGAAGGCGCTCACTATCAGTGCTCACCGTTTTAGCGAAGCGGCCCGCGGTAAGATCGAAGCAGCCGGTGGCGCGGCAAACATTGTCGCATCTCAAGCGAAAACCGAATAGGTAAAGCATCATGATCGAGAACTTCATCAACAGCGTACGCAACATCTTCGCCGTGCCAGATCTGCGCAAGCGTGTGTTCTTCACGCTGGCGATGCTCGCCGTCTATCGCATCGGATCGCACGTGCGGACTCCGGGAATTGACCCCGACGCACTGGCCGCGCTGTGGAACACTGGCGATCTGCAGCGCAGTCTGGCGGGTGTGATGGATTTGTTCTCGGGTGGAAACTTCAAAGTTGTCTCGATCTTTGCGCTAAGTATTACTCCTTACATCACCGCTTCAATCATACTCCAGTTGATGACTGTTGTTAGCGCCAAGCTGAAGGCTCTTCAAGAGGAAGGCGAGCTTGGTCGAAGAAAAATCACGCAGTACACCCGCTACTTGACCGTTGTACTTTGCGCGGTGCAATCGTTCGGAATCGCGTATTGGCTGCAGAATCAACAGACTGCCACTGGATCGCTGGTGCGCAATCCCGGCGTCGGCTTCATCGCGATGACGATGCTCACACTTGCGACCGGTACGACATTCATCATGTGGCTTGGCGAGCAGATCACTGAACGCGGAGTGGGCAACGGAATAAGCTTGATAATCTTTGCGGGAATAGTGCTCCGGCTCCCGTCGGCCGCCTCTACGCTGTACGAGAAGCTCACTGGGGGCGGGACGGGCACGGCGCTGGGGGTGCTCGCGATAATGCTGGCGATGATGCTGGTAATCGCCGGGATAGTCTTCGTCGAGCGAGGCTTTCGCAAGGTTCCTATCAATCACGCTCGGCGGATGGTTGGCCGGCAGTCGATACCGCAACAGCAGACTCATATGCCGCTGAAGGTGAATATGGGCGGGGTGATTCCGGTGATCTTCGCCTCATCGATACTTGCGTTTCCGCAGACGATCCTCGGTTTTGTGGGCACGGACCCGACGCAGACCGCCGGATGGCGATCGTGGCTTTCGCGGGTTGCGGTCGAGATCGGCGGGCAAGGCCATCCACTGCATTATCTGATCTATTCTTCGGCGATAATCTTTTTCACATTCTTTTATGTTTCGATTATCTTCAACACGGATGAAGTAGCGAACAACTTGCGCAAGAATGGCGCGTTCATCCCGGGAATCAGGCCGGGCAAGCGCACGGCGGATCACCTGAACGAGATACTCACGCGACTCACGACGGTGGGAGCAATCTATCTCGCGGTCGTGGCACTGCTTCCTCAGCTTCTGCTTTCGGGGTTTCAGTTTCAATACATACCGTGGATTGGTCAGTCTATTGACACTTTGCTGCGGTCTAATCCGTTGACGTCCTGGCTGACTACCGGAATCGGCGTGAACTTCTATTTCGGCGGGACCAGCTTGCTGATCGTGATTGGCGTAGCGATGGACACGATGAATCAAGTCGAGTCTCAGCTCATAATGCGCCACTACGATGGGTTCCTCGGTCCTCGAGGCCGGCGCCTGCGCGGACGCCGCAGCTACTAAGTGATATGCCTGACATCATTGTCTTGATGGGTCCGCAAGGCGCGGGCAAAGGCACTCAGGCGCAGATGCTGGCCGAAAGACTTGGACTTACCCAGATCGCAACAGGAGACATCTTGCGGGAGCTGGCGCAAAGCTCGACGCCGCTCGGAGTGCAGGTTCGCGAGGTCCAAGCCGCGGGGCAGCTCGTGTCGGATGACATTCTGGCTGAAGTTGTGAAGTCGCGGCTCAGCCACGGAGATTGTGAGCGCGGGTGCATTTTGGATGGCTTTCCCAGAACGCTTCCGCAAGCGTGGCTGCTGGAGTCCATCGCTGAAAGTCTTGGGCACCAGATCACCGTTATCAACATGGACGCGCCGCGCGACGTGCTCATCAAGCGGCTGTCAGGGCGGAGGACCTGCAGTGCCTGTGGGGCGATATACAACGTCTATTTCAAACCGAGCAAGAAGGAAGGAGTTTGCGATTTGGATGGGCAACCGCTGATTACCAGGTCTGATGATAATGAGGAGGCGATTGCCCGGCGTCTGGCGCTTTACGATGAGAAAACCCGACCGCTCGTCGACTATTACACGCAGGGCGGTCGTCTTCATTCGGTCGATGGAACAGGCACGCCTGAAGACGTCTTTCGGCGGATAATTCCGATATTCGAGAGTTAAATTGCGATTCACTGTTGCATGATAATTCGCAAGTCCAAACTGGAAATTGAGAAAATGCGCACGGCGGGCGTAATTGTCGCGCACGTCCTGAAGCAATTGTCAGAGATGGTGCAGCCCGGAATAACAACGCTCGATCTGGACTATGAAGCAGAGAGAATGATTGTCGGGGCCGGCGCGTATCCGACATTCAAAGGCTATAACGGCTTTCCGCGCTCGATTTGCGCGTCAATAAACGACGAGGTCGTTCATGGTATACCAGGCAAGCGCAAGCTGCGCGAGGGCGACATCGTTGGTATCGACTGCGGCGCAACCTACATGGGATACGTTGGTGATGCCGCTGTGACGATTCCGGTCGGGAACGTAAGCGACCCAGTGAAGCGGCTTCTCGATGTGACCCGGCGGTCGCTCTTTGAGGCGATCGACAAATGCCGAGTCGGCAACAGGCTCGGTGATGTATGCAACGCGGTGCAGTCGTGCGTTGAGCCGATGGGCTATGGAATAGTAAGGAATTATTGCGGTCACGGCGTAGGACGCGCGATGCACGAAGAACCGCAGGTGCCAAACTATGGTAGGCAGGGGACCGGTCCGGTGTTGCGCGAAGGGTTGGTCATAGCGATTGAACCGATGATCAACCTCGGACACGAAGACGTGAAGGTGCTTTCAGACGGTTGGACTGTGATCACGATGGATGGTCAACCGTCCGCGCATTTCGAGCACACGGTCGCAATTACTCGAGACGGACCTCAGATTCTGACGATGTTGGACAACGGGGCGGAGGCAGTGAAGATTGAGTAGGCGTGGAGGTTGCCGATTGTCGATTACGGATGTTAGAATCACAGTTTGCCATCCGCGGCATTTTCGCGACAGGGCGACTGCGTCAGGTGAAGGAAGAATCAAATGAAGGTCAGGGCGTCGGTAAAGAAAATGTGTGACAATTGCAAGATTATCCACCGCAAAGGCGTGGTGAGGGTGATCTGCACCAACCCGAAGCACAAGCAGCGGCAAGGTTAAGCACGGAGGAATAATGGCACGCATTGCAGGTGTGGACCTGCCGGCAAATAAACGAGCCGAGATCGGTCTAACGTACATTTATGGAATCGGCCGCTCTCGCTCGAACAAGATTTTGAGTGAAGCAGGGGTTGAGGTCGATAAGCGGGTCCGGGAGTTGAGCGAGGAAGAGGTCAACCGCATCCGTACGGTCATCGATCAGCAAGGCGGAGTCGAGGGCGATCTGCGCAAGCAGATTCAGATGGACATCAAGCGGTTGATGGACATCGGCTGCTATCGCGGCTTGCGACACCGTCGCGGGTTGCCGGTTCGAGGTCAGCGCACTCACACAAACGCGCGGACTCGAAAAGGACCGCGACGAATGACCGTGGCCAAAAAGAAGGCGCCAGGAAAGAAATAGCAAGTGAAGCGTGATTCGTGAGATCACGCATCACACATCACGAATCACGAGACTTATGGCAAAAGCTCAAGCAAAGGCTGGTAAGAAGAAGACTTTCAAGCGCAAGGAGCGGCGACTCGTGGCGCAAGGCATCGTTCACATCCAAGCGAGTTTTAACAACACGCTGGTGGCGATTACCGATCTCGAAGGCAATCTGTTGAGTCAATCGTCGGCAGGAGCGCTCGGCTTCCACGGCTCGCGAAAAGGGACCCCGTTCGCCGCGCAACAAGCGGCGCTCCGCGCAGCTCAAGCCGCGAGAGAGCTCGGGATGCATTCCTGCGAGGTGAGGGTTAAGGGGCCGGGCTCTGGACGCGAGTCCGCGGTGCGCGCGATTCAAACGGCCGGGATCGAGATTAAGACGATTCGCGACGTAACTCCGATTCCACACAACGGGTGTCGTCCGCCAAAGCGTCGCAGGGTTTGATCAACACTTCAGATGCAGGCGACTGAACTCGCCGGCGTCTTAAAGGATGAAGGGCGGGACGGATTTCCCGCCTGTAAACTTTTGCTGAACCGTTGTTTGGATTTCAAATCTCAAACTTCAGATTTGAAATTCAGGAGTATCTCGGATCTCGAGATTTGAGATTCAGAAGCTACGGTAAAGTAGACGGAGGAATAGAACTTGGCAAGATATCGCGGCCCGGTGTGCCGATTGTGCCGCCGGGAGGGAATGAAACTCTTTTTGAAGGGCGAGCGTTGTTACAAACCCAGCTGCCCGATCGAGAAGCGCGGCACTCAGCCGCCAGGCCAGCACGGTCGCAACATTCGTCGGGCCAAGCTTATCGGCTACGGCGAGCAACTCCGCGAGAAACAAAAGGTCAAACGGATATACGGCATGCTCGAACGGCAGTTCCGGCTCTACTTCGAGCGAGCCATGAGAATGAAGGGGGTCACCGGCGAGAACCTGCTCTCATTGCTCGAACGGCGGTTGGACAACGTCGTCTATCGGCTGGGTTATGCCACCTCGCGGGCGCAGGCGCGTCAGCTCGTCGCTCACGGGCACGTTTTGGTGAACGGGCGCAAGGTCGACATTCCAAGCTTTCAGGTCAGGATCGCGGATGAAATCACGGTGCGCGAAGGAAGCCGCTCGAATATTCACATCCAGAGCGCGTTTCAGACTGCTTCGGGTAGGGGACGCCCGAACTGGCTCGAAATCGTGTCTCCGGATGAAATGCGCGGCCGCGTAACCGCGCTCCCGCGGCGCGAAGATGTTGCTCAGAACATAAACGAGCAGCTTATCGTCGAGCTTTATTCCAAGTAAGTCATCGTCGTTGGTTGAAACAAAAGTCCAACGACCAAGGACCTTTTTTATTGAGAGGAAGCAATGGACGGAACAGAAACTCAATTCATGGTTGGTTTCCAGAGGCCGAAGCGTCTGGCGAGCGAACCCGAAACAACCACAAACCGTTATGCGAAGTTCTACGCGCAACCGTTTGAGCGCGGCTTCGGCACGACGATTGGAAACTGCTTGCGGCGCGCTCTGCTCTCGTCAATCGAGGGCGCGGCCATCACCGCAGTAAAAATCGAGGGCGTGCTCCACGAGTTCTCTTCGATACCGGGTGTGGTCGAAGATGCAACTGATATCATACTCAATCTGAAACGGATCCCCTTCAAACTTCACGGGGCGGGGCCCAAAACCCTGCACGTGGAACGAAGCATACCGGGCGAGATGCTTTCAGGCGAGATCGAAACCGACGCCGAAGTCGAAATTCTGGATCCCAACGTTCATATCGCGACGATTTCAGAAGGGGGATCGCTGGCCATCGAGTTTAGGCTGAAGCGAGGGCGGGGCTATGTTTCTGCCGAGCGCAACTTTGATGAAGACCTTGCCGTCGGCTACATACCGATCGATTCGGTGCACTCGCCGGTAAAGAAAGTCAACTACACTGTAGATTCTGCTCGGCTTGGACAGGACACCGACTACGACAAGCTGACGATGGAGGTTTGGACCAACGGGTCGGTAAAACCGGAGAACGCAGTTGGACTCGCCGCGAAGTTGATCAAGGACCACATGCAGATCTTCATCAACTTCGAGGAGGAGCCTGAGCTTGCGGAGGCCGACAGCGAAGAAGCTGCGCGAATGACTTTCAACGAGAACCTCGATAAGTCAGTTGACGAGCTTGAACTGTCGGTGCGCTCCTATAACTGTTTGAAGAACGCCGATATTCGAACCATCCGCGAGCTGGTGCAACGATCAGAGCCAGAGATGCTCAGGACCAAGAACTTCGGCCGCAAGTCGCTGAACGAGATCAAAGAGATTCTGGCTTCCATGGGACTACACCTTGGCATGAAGTTTGATGAGCAAGGCAGAGTCATTGAAGAGGAGGAGGGGGAAGCTTAACCTCCAGGATCGAATATGCGCCACAGAGTTGCTCACAGAAAACTAGGACGTAAGACGGAGCATCGCATAGCCTTGCTGCGTAATCTCTGCACTTCGTTGATCACCCACGAGCGGTTGATAACTACATTACCAAAAGCGAAAGAGCTTAGGCCTTTCGCGGAGCGCGCTATCACACTTGGCAAGCGCGCGCTTGCCGCCGAAGCGCCCGAGGCTGCGTTGCACAATCGCAGGCTTGCCGCCGGCTACTTCTTTAGCGGAAATACGAATCGCGTGCCCGATGGCGGCTACAAGCGGCCGCGCGCGCCGCGAACGGCCGGCGTGGCGGCGCTCGACAAGCTGTTCGGAGAAGTCGCGGAACGGTTTGCCGACAGGCCGGGTGGTTATACGCGAATTCTGAAGCTTGGGGGGCGACGAGGAGACGGCGCCGAGATGGCCCTCATCGAGCTGCTCGGTAGCGAGGCGAAGCCAGCCCACGAAGAGGAAAAGAAGGAAGAGAAGAAGAAACGGCGGTTCTTTGGCCGCGGCAAAAAGGGAGAGGCTGCGGAAACGAAACCAGTCGGCGAGGAGAAGGCGCGGCCTCGTTCCAAGAAGAAGCCAGAGTCTGAGGAGACCGCGGCGAAGCCAAAATCGAGAAGAGGAAAGAAAGAAGCGAGCGAGTAATTGAGGAGTCAGCAAGAATAAGACGAGCCTCAGCCATCAGCGGTTGAGGCTTTCGCGCATAAAGGACCGCTTGCGATCAAATGCGGTGAGGAGGCCAGCATGAATCTGAAGGAAATCAAAGATCTTATTGATCTCGTAAGCGAAAAGGGATTCGCCGAGTTTGAGATCGAGCGTCAGGGTTTCCGTCTCCGCATCAGTCGTTTCAAGGAAGCTCCGCAGGTGATTCACGCAGCGCCGGCTCCTGTGATATTCTCGTCCAGTATTCCCGGAGCAACGGAAGTTCTCGGAAGCGGGGCGCAGCGAGCGCTCACTGACGGCGAGCGGCCGGCGACTTCGCAAGCCGGCCTCGAGCAACCAACCTCCACGGCTGAAGGTGCTGAGCCCGATAGTGAACTGCATACAATAAAAGCCCCGATAGTCGGCACGTTTTATCGCGCGTCGTCGCCGAACTCCGAGCCTTTCGTTAGGATCGGGGACCACGTTGAGCCGGACACCGTAGTATGCATCATCGAAGCAATGAAGCTGATGAACGAGATTCAGGCCGAGGTGAGCGGTGAGGTCGTGAAGATTTTAGCTGAGAACGGACAGCCGGTTGAATACGGACAGGCCCTCATTGGTATAAGGACCGGCTAAGGACGCGAGCACGTCATGTTCAAGAAGATTCTGATTGCCAACCGTGGCGAGATTGCCACGCGAATCATATGGGCGTGCAAGGAGTTAGGCATCCACACGGTTGCCGTTCATTCGGAAGCCGACCGCGATTCGCTTCATGTGCGTTTCGCAGATGAAGCGATCTGCATAGGGCCGGCGTCCTCGGCGAAGAGCTACCTGAACATTCCGGCTGTAATTTCCGCCGCAGAGATAACTAACGTCGACGCGATTCACCCTGGCTACGGGTTCCTCGCGGAGAATGCGTATTTCGCCGAAGTCTGTGAAGCGTGCAACATCAAGTTCATCGGACCGGGCGCCGCGCTCATACAGTTGATGGGAGACAAAGCCCAAGCGCGCCGGGCGATGAAATCCGTCGGCATTCCCATAACGCCCGGGTTTGACGGCATAATTGAAGACGAGAGTGAGGCAACGCGAATTGCCACCGCTATCGGCTATCCGGTGATTGTCAAAGCAGCCGCCGGCGGCGGAGGCCGCGGCATGCGCATAGCTCCCGATCGCGATACGCTGATCGCAGCGCTGCCCGCAGCTCAGCAGGAAGCGCAGCTCGCGTTTGGCAATCCCTCTGTCTACATTGAAAAGTACATCGAGACGGCGCGGCACATCGAGATCCAAATACTGGGCGATCAGCATGGCAATGTCGTACATCTCGGTGAACGAGAGTGCTCGATTCAGCGCAGACATCAAAAGCTGATCGAGGAATCGCCTTCCCCGGCCCTCACACCCGAGTTGCGTCACATGATGGGTGAGACGGCAGCGCGCGCGTGTAGAGAAATTGGCTACGTCAACGCTGGAACCATGGAATTCCTGCTGGACGAAGACAAGAACTTCTATTTCATGGAGATGAATACCCGGATTCAGGTCGAGCATCCGGTAACTGAATTCGTCACCAATACCGACCTTGTTCGCGAACAGATATTAATCGCGGCTGGTGAGCGGCTCGAATTTGATCAGGGCGATATCGTCTTCAGCGGGCATGCGATCGAGTGTCGCGTCAATGCCGAGCATCCGGTGACGCACGTACCATCGCCGGGGTTGATCACGGCAATGAATCTTCCGGGCGGGCCCGGAGTGCGAGTTGACACCGCCGCCTACCCTGGCTGGTTCGTGCCGCCGCACTACGACTCGCTGATAGCTAAGCTTATCGTTCACCACCGCACGCGCGAAATGGCGATCGCGAGAATGCGGCGTGCGCTCGACGCGTTTATAGTGGAAGGGATTGAAACTTCAGTTCCGCTCAGTCAGCGCATACTGGCCGAGCCCGATTTTATCTCGGGAAATCTATCTACCAGATTTATGGAGCGGTTCAATAGAACTGCCGGTGACGCCAAGAACGAAGCTCACCAGGCGGCACAGAGCGCAGTCGAATAACGCAAGTCCCGTGTCCTTGATACTCCCAAAGTTGTATCCAATCACCGATACGCTCATCAGCGGGTTGTCTCACGCCGAACAGGTTGAGCGATTGGCCGCTGCCGGCGCGTCACTGATTCAGCTGCGAGAGAAGCACGCTTCTCCGCGTGAGTTCTATCATGCGTCGATCGAAGCAATGTCCGTCGCGCGGCGGTTTGGGATTCGCATAATCATCAACGATCGCGTGGACGTCGCCATTGCCGTCGGGGCAGACGGTGTTCACTTAGGCCAAGACGACTTGCCACCGGAACGCGCCAGGCTATTGCTTGGCGAGAGCCGCATCATTGGGTTTTCGACTCACAGCCTGGAACAGGCTCTGGGAGCCGATTCTGAGCAGGTGGACTACATCGCCATCGGCCCAATCTTTCAGACTTGCACCAAGGAGAAGTCCGATCCGACAGTTGGGCTCAATGCTGTCCGCGAATTCAAACGACGCACCTCCAAGCCGCTCGTGGCGATTGGAGGCATAACGATCGACACAGCCAGCATGGTGCTTGAAGCAGGCGCGGACAGCGTCGCGGTGATTTCTGATCTGCTTTCTGTTGGCGAGATCTCAGAGCGCACGCGCAGGTTTCTCGCCGCGCTCGGTTGACGTTGAAATGTTGGGGGAGTCTTCAATACGCGCTTTCACTCTAATTCTCGGATTGCATGAGAAACCGAGAGCAGAGTATCGAAGGCTCGTCCCGCACTCCAAGCACTACTTGTAGGTGGCTTGAATCGGAACTTCGGCCACAGGAACGTCTGGGTCGTTAGTCTCGATTATGACCTTTCCTTTGAACTCGCCGGGTTTGATCTTCGAGCTGTCGAGCTTGAGTTGAATCTTGTAAACCTGTCCCTCGGTCTCGGTAAGCAGTTCGAGCTTGATAAACGGAAGGGTCGAGCTGTACTTCTTGATTTGCAAACCTTGTCCTCTAATCTTTCGCACATAGATCACGGGCCACGTAATGGACGACAGATCGGCAGTAGCCGGCAATGTCGGCATCGTGATCGACGGCGGCGAAACGATGACTTTCGGAAAAACAGTCAGGTCGAGTTGTATCGATACTTCCGGTTGAGCCTTGCTATCCGTTAACGCCTTCAAGATTTGAGTGTAATGACCGGGCTTAAGCGCCGGATTGCTTGCCACAATCACTTCATATTGTTTGCCTTCCTGAATCGTCTGGAGCGTTGCGTTAAAAGTATCGCCCCCTGGGATTATCTTTGTAATTCGCGTTGGGTCTTCCTGACTGTTGTTTAGGCGCAAGGTACCCGAGGAACTGCTTCCTGACAGGGCGCTGGAAAAATAGCGATCGGACGGGTTAACCGTGAAAGCAATGTTGTTGTTCAAAGGCGGCGGCGGGGGAGGCGCGCTGCCGGGAGCACCGATGAATCGAGCCCGAAGAAGCAGTGTGAAGTTGGGCGTCTTGGGATCATTAGTCGTCACGCCGGCAGACTTGGCCACGTCACCAGATAAGCCATCGGTGTGCTCGACTGCTAATTCGATTTTCCCCTCCTTACCAGGAGGCACGACCTTGTCATAGTCGCCTCGTGTACATCCTCAGCTAGGGGCAACGTCTTTTATCAATAGATCCGCCTTGCCGTCATTTCTTATCTTGAAAGAATAGCGAAGGGGTGTGCCGGCTTTCACTTCGCCGAAGTCATGGGTCATCGATCCAATCACCATTCGCGGCGCCGCCGCTGACGGCGCGCTTGTGCCGTTTGCCCCGACAGGCGCCTGCGTCTCTTGAGCTGCTGCAATCAGTGAAAGCAGCAGGACAAGCATTAGAGAGGAAAGAATTCGCTTCATAGTGGGATATCTCCAACAATCCGAGGTTGCCATACCGATAAAGTGTACCAGAACAAATGCGAAGATGTCACAGCCTTTTTCCCGCGCTGGGCCTCTGACTCTGTGCTATTGTAGAGATCGATGAAAGTAATTCCGCTCGGCACAAGCTCGGGCAAACCCACTCTGAGGCGAAGCGTAAGCGCGCTGGCCGTCGCCCGCGAGGCTGAGTGGCTGTTGTTCGACTGCGGCGAAGGAACTCAGACACAGGTGGCTCGCGCGGGTCTGAGCCCAAGCCGGTTGACTGCTGTTTTTATCACTCATCTGCACGGGGATCACTTTAACGGTGTCGCAGGACTTCTTTCCACAATGGGACTGGATCGACGCACTAGAGATTTGATTCTGGCGGGCCCGGCGGGAATTCGAGAATATCTCGAAGTGCTCCAGCGCCTGAGAGTTGTGTTCGTAACGTATCCGCTTGAGTTGAAAGAGCTTAACTCACTTACGAGCCTGAGCGCTGTTTATGAAACACCGCAGTACACAGTAACCGCTGCCGGACTGGATCACCGGTTGTTCGCACTTGGCTATCGAATCGATGAACGCCCGCGGCCGGGCCGGTTCGACGTCGACCGAGCGCGCGACTTGGGCGTTCCTGAAGGCCCGTTGTGGGGGCGATTGCAAGCTGGCGAAGCGGTGCGGCTTGATGACGGTCGACTGATACGCTCGCCTGATGTTCTGGGCTCGCCGCGGCCCGGCAAGTCTGTTGCCTATTGTCTGGACACGCGACCGTGCGCTAATTCCGTCAAGCTGGCGCAAGGCGTCGACCTCCTGATTCACGAAGCAACTTACACAGACGAGTTCGCCGTTGAGGCTCGCCAGTACGGGCACTCGACTGCGGCGCAAGCCGCGCAAACGGCCCTCGACGCCGGAGCAAAGCGATTGGTGATTACGCATTTCAGCACGCGCTTCGCGGATCTGTCGCCGCTGCTCGAAGAAGCGCGTGCGATTTTTCCCGACACGATTCTTGCCCAGGATTTGATGGAGATCGAGGTCTGAAACAATGATCGTCGCGATCGGAATTGACCTGATCGAAATCTCTCGCATCGAGGAAGTTCTTGCGCGTCGAGGCGAACGCTTCCGATCGCGGGTGTTCACGGAAGGTGAGATCCGCTACTGTGAGCATCGCGCTTCGAGTGCGGCAAGCTACGCCGCGCGATTCGCCGCCAAGGAGGCCGCAATGAAAGCGCTTGGCACTGGTTGGTCGGGGGGCACTGCTTGGAGTGATATTGAAGTGGTAAGCGGAGTAAACGGCGCTCCGGCTCTAGAGCTTCGCGGACGAGCGCTCGACCGCATGCGGGAGATCGGGGTGACAAGGACTCACCTTTCGCTCAGCCATTCGGGCACAATGGCAATCGCTGAGGTAGTTCTGGAGGTGGACGAGAAGACTGGATAGAGAATTATAATTCTCAACTTGCAATTTCCAAGAACTCCCGAAGCGTGCTGCTCGAATCCTGCTCCCGCAGCTTCGCGAGCGCGCCCGCCTCTATCTGACGAACTCTCTCGCGAGTGACTGAGAGGTCATGACCGATCTCCTCGAGAGTCCAAGGGGTGGAGCCTGCCTCCAGACCATAGTGCAGCTTGAGTATCTTCGCTTCACGAGGAGTGAGTTGCGCTAATGCTCGCTGAATCGCGCTGCGCCTCGACCAGTCGACCGCGGCGTTAAACGGATTGGCGTAATCGCCGTCGTCGATGAAATTCACGGCGGTCTCCCCGTTATCGTTTGCCGGGGCGTCGAGCGTTAACGTGTGTTGCGCAAAACCAAGCGCCTCGCTCACTCGGTCCGACTCGACCTCCAACCGCTCAGCTATCTGATCGCTGGTCGCTTCGGCGGCGGTCTCTTCGCGAATCGCTCTCGACGCTCGAGATGCCTTGTTTATCAATGTCAACTCCGAGGCGGGGAGCCTCACCACCCGACTCTGAGTATCGAGTGCCCGCGCCATCGATTGGCGGATCCACCACATCGCATAAGTGGAAAACCTGAAGCCTCGCCGCCAGTCAAACTTTTCGACCGCGCGCATCAGACCTACGTTGCCTTCTTGAATCAGGTCGAGGAAGGGCAAGCCTCGGTGTGAGTATTGGCGGGCAACAGAAATTACCAGTCTAAGGTTCGCTTCAGTCATTGCCTGTTTTGCGGCGTTCAGCTCGGCTATTGCAGCGTTCGCCTTCCGAGCGAGATCGATCACTTCGGATGGCAATACCAAGCGGCTTTCAATGATCTGACGAACTGCGGTCTCGAGATCAAAACTTCCTTCTTGCGTAGCCGCTTGGGGTTGATGTTTCGCTCGTGGCTTGCGTGCAACCAGTTCTGCCGCCCGCGCGATTAGCGAGACCAACCGCCGCTCAGCGGCGGGCGTGAATGTGATTGATCTAATGGAACGCGAAAGGCGAGATTGCACTCGCGCATTGGAGCGAACGGGTTTGCGCCGGCGAGAAGTTCTCTTAACCGCAACGCGGAGATCGTGATAAGCAGACTCGACGCGAGCGAGAGCAGGATCGGCAAGTTCGGAAACCGTTGGGTTAGCTGGATCGCTATCAGCGACTCCTTCGATCAATTCCGCGGGACTCTCGAGACCTGAGACAAACGACTGCCTGAGATAAACGCAATACTCGGCGACCAGCAGCGACCGCGAGAGCAACCTAATCAAGCGAAACCGTGCTCGCTCGATTCGCTTTGCCGCTGCGACCTCTCCTTCGGCAGTGAGCATTGAGGAGCGGCTTGCGTCGCGAAGGTAAAGCTTGAGAAGGTCCGTTCGATCAATGTCTGACTCTTCGATTTGCTCGTGATCGTCAAAATCGTCATAGCCGTCGAATTTTTCTTCATCGTTCATGATCATTGTCGTTCTCCTCTACGCAACTACAAAGACCATTTACGCAACCGCTCCTGCTTCGGTTCTGATTGTAGTCGGGACGAAGAAATAAGAAAAATTAAAAATATTAAAATAGAATTCCTCGTTGGCTAATACTCCAATACTTCTTTCTTAACAAGTTTGACTGTGTTACTGTCACAAGCTCAAACATGGAAACCTGAAGCCTGAATCTCCCCTCGGAATGCTTCAGTCACGAACAAGGAGGCTCAAGATGCCAAAGGTCATATTGGTAAATCCTTCTATGTCAACCATGGGGTATAGCTTCATTACACCAAGGTGGCTCTTCGTGATCGCTCAGGCAACGCCCGTAGATCTGGTCGGTGATCCCATCATCGTGGATGAATCCATCGAGAGGTTTAATTCGGACATTGTCTCTGCGGGAGATATCGTTGGCATAGGGATCAGCAGCGGCAATTGTATTCCTGGGTATCGGGTGTTGAGAGAAGCAAAGTTGAGGGGCGCCAAGGTGATCGTGGGCGGGATTCACGCCACTATTTTTCCAGATGAGCCCCTCGAGATGGGAGCGGATGCAGTAGTGACCGGCAACGGAGATGTGGTGTGGCGGAAGGCGATAAGAGATGCGCTCGATGACAGACTGCAAAAAAACTACGCGGGCGGTCGGGTTCCGGGAGATGCTTTGCTGAAAGCCAGATGGGACCTGGTTGATCCCGGCAAATACATGCTGGCCTCAATCCAAACAGTTGCCGGCTGCCCTGAGAATTGCAGTTTTTGCTCCGTCTGGGTGACGGATGGACGCCAGCCGCGCCAACGCCTCATGGATAAGATAATAGAGGAAGCCAATGAATTATACGAGCTTGGCTTTCGCTACATACTTTTCGCTGATGACAACTTCAATCCTGCGACTCTAGGTCGCATAGCTCGCGAACCAAGCCGCCAAAAAAGAGAAGAGTTTGAGCGAATACGAGAGGAGCGGTTGAAGCTCTTTGATGAATATGATCGCAGGGTCCCGTCAAACCTTTTTGCCTGGACCCAGATGACTTGTGAGGTCACCAGCGACCCGGAGTATCTTTCAGCCATGTATCACAAAATGCGCATAAGGGTAGCGCTGGTTGGCGTTGAGTCGTATTCACAGGAAGGATTAGGAGATGCCAATAAACTATGGAACCCGGTTGGCCAAAAAATGGTTGAAACTATCCGAGAGATTCAGAGCAACGGAATCCTCGTCTTAAGCTCGATCATCTGTGGCCTTGAATCGGATACCGTCCAGACAATCCGAACCATGAAAAAGTTTGCGATTGAGTCAGGCACGATAATGGCGCAATTTACGGTGTATAATGCCTATCCGGGAACGAAGGACTATTACGAAATGATGGCCGACAGAATGAATCGCGGAAAGCCAGACTACGTTCCAAAGCACAGGACACAGATCCTGCACGATAGATACTGGCTCAACTATGTAAAGCCGGCAGACATAATCAAGCATCCCAATATCAGCAGGGAAGACCTCATTCGTGAGAACAAGAAATGCTGGGATAGCTTCTATTCCCTAAGAGAAGTTCGCAAGCGAGTACTTTCGGGCATCTGCAAATCCTGGGGGCTTCCCGGTCGGATTTCCTACGTCATGCTATGTCTGATTTTTAAGCGCATATATGCTGAAAACGGCATTTCAGCCGATAGCGTGAAGAGAAGGAAGATGGGCGTCGTGACCAGAATTCTAGTCAGGCTGGCCGTAAGCTTTTATAGCCACTTCTTCCGCAACCGAAAGATCGTCTTGAGGACGTCATTAATGCCAACACAGAGTTCTTGAGGTAGCTTCATGGGTATGGAGTCCGAAGATACCCGCGAGACGTTGACCCTTCCAGCACCTGGCGCGGCTGATCTAAAATCCGCTTCTCATCCCGCGACGTTTGCTAGCGGTCGCTATCAGATCAAACGACTGATTGGAGAGGGCGGCCAGAAGCGAGTCTACCTGGCACAAGATACTTACCTTGCCCGTGAGGTGGTGATCTCTGTGCTAAAGACGGGGCACCTTGATCAAAACGGCGTGATCCGCCTTCGGCGTGAGGCTCAGATGATGGGCAGGCTTGGCAACCACCCGCACATCGTAACGGTGCATGACATAGGTGAAGAAGGGGGCCGGCCCTACATCGTCAGCCAATTCATAGAGGGCGGCTCGGTTGCCGATTTGCTGAGGGACTCGGAAAGCCACCGCCTGCCCATCAAGCAGACCATCCAAATCGGAGAACAATTGTGCCAAGCGCTCGCTTACGCCCATAGCAGAGGTGTGGTGCATCGCGACCTCAAGCCGGAAAACGTGTGGCTCACGCAGGATGGTCAGGTCATGCTGGGTGACTTTGGGTTGGCTATCGGTTTGGATCTCTCCCGGGTCAGTTTGAAAGGCATGGTCGTAGGAACCGTGCTCTATATGTCGCCTGAACAAGTACTGGGGCACCAAATATCCGCTCAGAGCGACCTGTATTCGCTTGGCGTGATGCTCTACGAGATGGTCACCGGCCGTCCTCTATTCTTAGGCGATACACTTGTCGCAATCATCTCACAGCATGTCAACACACCCCCCGTTGCGCCTTCCTGGCACAACGCGGAGACTCCCGAAGCGCTCGAAAGGCTGATCCTGCAAATGCTGGCCAAGGAGCCCGACGAGAGGCCGCAGAGCGCTGCTGCGGTGGAACTATCGCTGAAAGTGATTGCTTCCTCGTCCGTTGAAATGGCTCAGAGGCCAGTCCAGCAGGATGCGAAATCGCTGGCTCGGCTCGCGGGCGGGATTTTCGTTGGGCGTCAACTGGAGATGGCGGATCTTCAAGCTGGCCTCAGCGGAGCTACATCGGGACGGGGAAGGCTGCTTATGCTCGCCGGTGAGCCGGGTAGCGGTAAGACACGCACTACCGAACAACTAGCAACCTATGCGCGGCTGTGCAACGCCGAGGTGCTTGTGGGTCGCTGCTACGAAGGCGAGGGCTCTCCGGCTTTCTGGCCGTGGGTTCAAATCATTCGGGCTTACATGCGCGACCGAGAGCCGGAAGCGCTGATGTCGGCAATGGGCAGGTGCGCGGCTGCCATTGGACAGGTCGTTCCGGATCTTCAGGAAGTTCTGCCGGATTTGCCGCAGCCCGCGCCTCTCGAGCCCGCCCAAGCCCGTTTTCGGCAATTCGACAGCATAACCACTTTTCTAAAGGACGCCAGTAAGGCTACGCCGCTTGTTCTAATACTCGATGATCTTCATTGGGCCGATAAGCCGTCGCTATTGCTTCTCGAATTCCTGGCTAAAGAATTCAGGGAGTCGCGCCTGCTCATAGTCGGTACATTCAGAGATATTGAGCTTGGGCGACATCATCCTCTTGCGCAGACGCTTGCTGAGTTAGCGCGAAACGGCATCGGTGAGCGCATTGTTTTGCGCGGGCTTACCGACAGGGATGTTGCCAGGTTTATCGAGATGACTGTCGGCATCCAGCCGCCGGAAAAGCTCGTTGCTGCTGTCTACAAAGAGACGGAGGGAAATCCGTTTTTCGTCAACGAGGTTGTGAGATTGCTTGCGGCTGAAGGAGGGTTGGAGCGGTTGGATGACATGGGTTCGTTGAGCATTCGAATCCCTGAAGGCGTGCGTGAAGTGATTGGTCGCCGTCTTGACCACCTGTCAGAAGGGGCCAACCGAGTTCTCAGCATCGCCTCGGTTCTAGGCCGCGAGTTCAACCTGGAAGCGCTCGAGCCGCTGAGCGATCTGTCCCCCAACCTGTTCGATTACGTTGAGGAGGCGTTGACTGCTCGCATCATCGTAGAAGTGCCGCGAGTGGCAGGTCAGTACAAGTTTTCACACGCGCTGATACGCGAAACCTTGTATGACGAAATGAGTACTCACCGCCGCGTTCGACTGCACCGGCAGGTCGGCGACGTACTTGAGAAACTTCATAGCAAGATGCCGGATCCTCACTTGGCCGAGTTGGCCCATCATTTCTATCAGGCTGCTTCGGGCGGCGATGTGGACAAAGCCGTACATTATGCAGTCAGAGCGGCCGAACGAGCTACCAGCTTGCTGGCTTATGAAGAGGCGGTCGGTCACTACGAACGCGCGCTGGAGTTAATGGAGGATGCATCAGATGAGCGACGCTGTGAATTGCTCCTTGCGCTGGGAGATGCTCATACGAAAGCGGGCAGCAGCGAGAAGTCCAGAGATAGCTTCTTGAGCGCAGCCAACCTGGCAAGAAAGATGGGCGCACCCGAACAACTCGCGCAGGCGACGCTCGGAATCGGAGCAGGAGCGACGACGGGGACCACCTTTGGAAAAGTTGATCAAGTACAGGTTGACCTACTTGAAGAGTCTCTTGCCGCGCTGGAAGAAGGCGATAGCGCGCTGCGTTCCAGGCTACTGGCGCAATTGGCTCTCGCGCTCTACTACCGGCGGGGAGAGAGCCGGCTTTTGCTCAGCCAACAGGCGGTCGAGATGGCGCGCCGAGTTGGGGACGCTTCGGCGCTGCTTGATGCTCTCTATAGCAGGTGCATTACCCTTGAAGGATATAACGAAGCGGAGGAGCGATTGGCCGCGGCGACCGAGATGGTGCGGATAGCAGAGGAGTCGGGGAACAAAGAGAGGGCTCTGCGAGGCCACCATCGTCGCTTCCGTGAGTTAGTGGAGCTAGGAGATGTTTCTGCGGCGAACGATGCTCGCGAAATGTACGCTCGACTAGCGGAAGAACTGAGACAACCTCTCTATCTGTGGTTGGTTCCGTTCTCCGAGGCGGCGCACGCGCTGTTGGAGGGTCGGTTTGAAGAATGCGAGCGACTGGCGCAAGAGTCTTTGGCCATTGGCCAGCGGGCGCAGGGTGATAACGCACTGCTGTTTTTCAGGACGATAATGGCCATGCTCCGCAGGAATCAGGGAAGAGCCGAAGAACTGGAAGCCGACGTTAAGGGTTTTGTTGAAAAGTATACTTCAATCCGAACCTGGCGCGTGTCGCTGGCTAATATCTACCGGGAAATGGAACGCCCGGTCGAAGCGCGAGAGCAGTTTGAGTATTTAGCCTCAAACGATTTTGCCGACTTGCAACGAGATGGGTCCTGGGTTGTCGGGATTGCTTTACTCGGAAATGTGTGTGCTTATCTTCACGATAGCCGCCGCGCTCCAATCTTGTACGAGCTGCTACGACCCTTTGCCGGGCGCAACGTTGTGGTTGGCAGTTCGGCCGCCTATCACGGCCCGGTCTCGCATTACCTTGGCCTGCTTGCCGCCACAATGTCGCGATGGGAGGAGGCAACTGACCATTTTGAAGATTCCCTAAATGCTATAGCGAAGATGGGAGCAAGACCAGCGGATGCTTATACCAGGTATGACTATGCCGCGATGCTGGTTGCTCAAGGGCACCGCGATGACCGAGGTAAAGCAGAAGACCTTCTGAACCAAGCCCTCGCGACGGCCGAAGAGCTAGGAATGAGGCAGTTAACCAAAGAGGCGCGAGCTCTAAGGCTCACCATGAAAACTTGAAGGCGTCAAGCAGACGACCCGTTTATTTACCTTTAGAGCGGCTCAGTTGGTGATTATCTGTTCGGCGCTCCGAGTGTGGACTCATCTCATCCATTCGGCCACCGAGGAGCCTTCACGAACGATCGTTTCGGTGCGTTCGGGTCCCGTGGAGATTAACCCAACGGGCGCGCCGCATAGTTCCGCTATGCGACCGACGTAGTCCTTAGCAGCCGAAGGCAGCTCGTCGAAATTTGTTGTGCCGCTCGTTGTGACTTTCCAACCAGGCAAGGTTTCATAAACGGGCTCACATTCCGCCAACACGTTCGCGCCGTAAGGAACGTCTTTCAGCAATTCGCCCCGTCGACGATATGCGGTCGATATTTTGATCTCTTTAAATTCGTCCAGGACGTCAAGCTTGGTCAGAGCGAGCGCGTCAAATCCGTTTAGCATCACCGCATAACGCACCACGGCTGCGTCAAACCAACCGGTCCGTCGCGGTCTGCCGGTCACGGCGCCGTATTCGTTACCGCGCTTCTGCAAATAGGCGCCGTGTTCGTCGAGCAGCTCGGTAGGAAAGGGACCTCCTCCCACGCGAGTCGTGTAAGCCTTGGCGATCCCAAGCACACCGGTTATCTTACGGGGCGCCAGCCCCAGCCCGGTCGCAGCACCGCCCGCAGTCGCATTTGATGAAGTCACAAACGGATAAGTGCCGTGATCGATGTCTAGCATCGTTCCTTGCGCTCCCTCGATCAAAACGGATTTGCCTTCACCTGTCGCGACGCTGATCATCTTTGCGGTGTCGCGGACGAAAGGCCTCAATTGAAGCGCCTCGGCAAGAAACTCGTCAAGCGTGGAGTCTGGATTGATTGGTTCAGAATTGATCGACGTGAGTTCGACGTTCTTTTCCGTAATGTTCGCTCGGAGCTTTTCGCGCAGCAAGTCCGGGTGAAAAAGATCACCGGCGCGAACACCAGTTCGCGCAGCCTTATCCTCATAAGCCGGTCCGATCCCCCGCATCGTTGTACCCACACTGTTTACGCCCAGGCGATTCTCGCGCGCGCGATCGAGCGCGGCGTGATAGGGAAGTATCAAGTGAGCGCGACTTGAAATGAACAACCGGCCGTCGCAGTCGACGCTCATCTCGCGGAGCTCTTGAAGCTCCTGGTTGAACGCGCGCGGATCGATGACCACTCCGTTACCGATCACGCAGCAGCATTTTTCGTGGAGTATTCCGGACGGAATGAGGCGAAGTATGAACTTCCGATCGCCGATGCGGACCGTGTGACCGGCGTTGTGGCCGCCCTGGTAGCGCGCGACGATGTCGAAGTGAGGGGCCAGTATATCGACGACCTTGCCCTTACCTTCGTCGCCCCATTGCGCGCCCACTACAACGATGTTTTTCATTTTTGCGTCCGCCTTGAGACTGGCTCCTGGAGCCAGTTTTGCGCTGCAGAGGCCGGGCGGTAAACAAACGGCAGCACACAGTGCTATAGCGCCTGGCGCTCCCGTTGTTTTCAGCCCGGCTGGCGGGCGCGCTTCAGGAGGCGTTCCCGAAGGCGCGCTCAATCAACCGCGAGATGTTGTCTTTTGACGTGCCGCCGACAAGTCGCCCGACCTCGGCGCCTTCCTTGAACAGGATCAAAGTCGGAATCCCTCGTACGCCGTATTGCATTCCAGTTTGGTTGTTATCGTCAACGTTAAGCTTTACAACCCTCGCTTTGCCTTCGTACTCCGCAGCGAGCTTCTCGACAGTGGGTGCGAGGGCCTTGCACGGGTGACACCATTCAGCCCAAAAGTCGACCAGCACCGGCTGGCTTGATTTGAGGACCTCTTGTTCGAAGTTTTGATCGGTTACGTCAGTTACTAAATCGCTCATCATTGCCTCCTCCAGATAATGCCAGGTTAAACAGTTGCGGGAACACGGGTGCTCACCAGCCTTCCGTAAAGCTCAAGGTAATGTCGGGCCGACTCATTCCAGGAGTGATCGGCTCGCATTCCGTTCAGCATCAAAGCCCGCCAAAGATCGTGCTGCTCGTACACGGCGGCTGCCTCTTGAATTTTCTCAAACAGCCTGTCTGAGTCGTATCTGTGAAACTTGAACCCGTTGCCGCTTAGTGTTGCCGGGTCGAAGTTTTCGATTGTGTCGTCCAAACCCCCGGCCGCCCGAACGATCGGTACCGTGCCATATTTGAGCGAATACATCTGATTCAATCCGCACGGCTCGAATCGCGACGGCATCAGAAACATGTCCGCGCCCGCTTCAATCTTGTGCGCAAGCTCGTTTGAAAAACCAAGGTAGACGCCCACCTGTGAGCGCCTGTTGTCGCGCAGCAACTGAAACGCGCGTTCGTAAACCTCGCTGCCTGATCCGAGAAGCACGAAGCTGACTCCCAGATCCAGTACCTTATCGGCGATCGGCAGAATGAGGTCAAAGCCCTTCTGATCCGACAACCGAGATATGCAGCCAATCAGCGGCCGCTCCGCATCCTCCTCCAGGCCAAACGCGCGTAAGAGGTCAAGCTTACACTCACGTTTGCCGGTCAGGTCGTCAGCCGAGTAATTTGCCGCGATGTATTTGTCGCTCTCGGGATTCCATTCATCGTAATCGACGCCGTTGAGGATGCCGGTCAAATCGTTGCGTCTCGCTCGCAGCAGCCCTTCGAATCTCTCGCCGAAATCAGGTGTCTGAATCTCCTCGGCGTAACGCGGGCTGACGGTCGAGATCGCATCCGAGAACACCAGCCCCGCTTTGAGCGCGCTCGCCACGTGGTAAAACTCGATTCCGCCTTCCGCTTGATAGGTCGAGGCGGGAAGCCCAAACTTGGGCAAGAGCTCGGGACTGAACAAGCCGGGAAAAGCCATGTTGTGAATTGTGAACAACGTCTTGGTTCCGTCAAACCCGGGATCACCGGCGTAGACAGTCTTGAGATATGCGGCTGTGAGCCCGGTCATCCAGTCGTTCAGATGAATGATATCGAAATGCTCGCCGAGACTTTTGGACAGTTCGAGTACCGCACGGCTGAAAAATGCGAAACGTTCCACATCATCGGTCTCGCCGTAAAGTTTCGCGCGAGAGAAATATTCGGGGGCATCGATGAAGTAAACGGGCAGTTCTGCGGAACGATCAATATAGACTGCTGTGGGCCGCTGTTCGAAGTTGAACGGCACTGAGAGCTCGCCCGGAACGCGTTCTTCGACTGCGTCGATCTTCGGAAGCTTGTAGCGCGGCATCACGACCTGAACTTTGTTTCCGAGCCGCGCCAACGCCTTGGGCAGAGCGCCGGCTACATCTGCGAGCCCGCCAGTCTTTGCGTACGGAACAACCTCCGACGCCACCAGTAGAATATTCAAAAGTGCACTCCCATTGTCAGGAATCCGTCCCGCATCCAAATTCTAAACAGTAGCGGAGCGAAAAAGAGCTTGTCAAGAAACGGACATTGCACAGACACTCGGTAGGCCGATTTGACCTTGATCCGACAGTCGTGAAGGGATAATCTTTTTGTTGAATCAGGAACACGACCATTTGCCGCAACTGGCCAAGATTAAGGACGGATATGCCTGAAAAGACACTCGCTCGGATAACTCGCCGCGAGGCCATCGCTTCGCTGGCTGCGCTAACCGCGACGGCCGTTATCAAACCGACATCGATCTTCAGCGCGGGAACGAGCAAGACCAGGTTCGCGGTGGTTGGCGATTTCGGCACGGGCGGGAGCGACGAGTGCGGAGTTGCCGCTCGAATGTTGGAGGCCCACCAAAAAGCGGCGCTTGATTTCACGTTGACCGTCGGCGACAACATTTATCCCAACGGCAGCGGCCGGCACTTCGTCAAACACTTCGAGCAGCCGTTCGCCGGCTTGCTTAAGGAACGCGTAAAGTTCTACGCGGTGCTTGGAAACCACGACGTCGAAGAGGGACGCAAAGATCAGTGCAACTATCCGCTGTTCAATATGGGTGGCTCCAACTATTACTCGATGGGCCGGGGCAACGGTCTTGTGGATTTCTTCATGCTCGACTCGACCAACTTCGACAACACCCAGGTCAACTGGCTGGATAATTCGTTACGCGAGTCGCGCGCAGTATGGAAGATCGTTGCGCTGCATCATCCGATTTATTCGTCTGGCAAGAAACACGGATCAGATCTGAACCTGCGCAAAGCGATCGAGCCGCTGTTGACTCATTACCGCGTGCAGGTTGTGTTTGCTGGCCACGATCACGTTTACGAGCGGACCAAGCCTCAGCAAGGTGTTCAGCACTTCATCACCGGCGCCGGGGGCAAGTCCCGTCGCGGCGACATTGATATGAAGAGCGAGTTTCGTGCCGCGAGCTTCGACCAGGACAATTCCTTCATGCTCATTGAAGTCGACGAAAACGAAATGAGCTTCAAGTCGGTGAGCGAAAAGGGCGATGTCGTCGACAGCGGTGTGATCAAACAGTCTCCTTAGAATCAGCTTGCTTTGGCGGCGCTGCCGGCTAGATTGAGTACTTCATCGCTGGTCACAAGATGCGCTCCATTGTACGCCATCTTCCGTAGCGCTCTCTCTCCATCACCAGGATCCACGTTCACCGCCCTCATCGCGTCGATCACCGCGTAGACCTCATAGCCATATTTGAGACCGTCCAACACAGTTTCAAGCACGCAGTAGTCTGTTGCGAGACCAACAACGTACAAACTCCTCACGTCGTGACTTTTCAACACTTCGTCCAGTGACCGGCCCTGCTCGTCTTTGCCCGCGAACTCCGAGTAGTCGTCTTTGTCGGGCGACGACGCCTTGCGAAAATAGTAGCTGATGGTGTCGGTCTTGAGTTCGGGATGAAGCTGAGCGCCTTGAGTGCCTTGCACACAATGGGGCGGCCATGGCCCTCCCCTCTGCTTGAAAGAGATGTGGTTCTCAGGGTGCCAGTCTTGCGTGGATATCACCAACGGGAATTCCGGGATCAACTGGTTGACGATCGGGACAATCTGGTCCCCCTCGCTAACGGCCAATGCGCCTCCGGGACAGAAGTCGTTCTGGATGTCGACCAGAATCAATGCGCTGTCTTGAAATTCGGATTTCATTTCAACTGTCTCCTTGCTCCTATTTTAGCGAACAAGTGGCATCCGTGAACATCGGTTGGATCAATGTCATCCGTGGCGGCGAATTATAGGCGCTGGGAACATCAGCACCGGTCAGACGGCTTAGACGGATTCACACGGATCATCGCCAAACAGTGATGATCACTCCCATGATCAGCAGGTAAATCAACTGGTAGCCGGTGTCGATGTAAAACACTGTTATTCGTTTGCCGGAGAACACGTTGGCCATCAGACCAAGAGGAAGCGCGAAGCCTCCCCACGCAAGGAGTCCCAGCTTAAGTCCGTGCACCGGCTTCTCCAGAGAAAGGTAGCCTGCGATGAAGGCCATGGCCGCAGCAATCAACAATTGACACGCGATCGCAATCGCATAAGCCTTGCTCGCGCCCTTTTGCATTTCCTTGATTTTGTCTTCGCTATAGCCGTGTGCGTTCACCCAACGCTTTGCGAAAAGCAGCGGCGAATACCAAATGCCGCCAAGCGCAAAAGCTGCGACTGCCGCCGCGATGACCGCTAGATAGTTGATATGCACCTGAGGCATGGAGTCTCCTTTCGATCCGTGCGCTTCGTGCGTCCAGCCGGAAGCATGACCAAGATGTGGACAAATTCAATCAAGTCTCATTTGTCCAATCACTTCGATCGGTCGGGAATCGAATAGGTCACCGTGGCGTGCGCAACAAGTTCACTGTCACCTTCTGAGAACATCTTTACTTCACCGACGGCCAGTCGCTTGCCGAGCTTTAGCAATCTGCATTCTCCGATCACGTCCCGCGGCTCAGGCTTGCGCAGAAAGTTTATGTTCAAATTCGTTGTCACCGCGAGAGCTAGCGGCCCGATCATTCCAAGCAGCGCCACATACATCGCCATGTCAGCAAGCGTCATAAGCGACGCACCGGAGATCGTGCCGCCCGGTCTAAGATGACGCTCGTGATAGCGGAGCCGAACCTTCGCCAAATTCTCTTCAATCCGCTCGATCACAAGCGAGCGATGTTCGGCGAACGGAAAATGCTCCGTCAGGAATTGGTCAAGCTCTTCGACTGACATCCTTTGCATCGTTGTTGTTTTTCCGGTTTGGAGTTTAAGCTTTCCTTGACCGCTGAGACGCACATGGCGAAGCTAGAAGAATACACGATGATGCGCCGTTACAAAACGATGTGGCTCCTTGTCCTTGGGGTTTGGATGCTGATAGGTCTTTCCTACACGCTGAACTATTACTACTTCGCCGCGCACTATGTTGCGATTTTTCGCGAGCCGCCTACGTTTGGGCAGATGCTTGTGTGGGAAATACCCTACTGGCTGCTTTGGGCGGGACTGGCTCCGGTGGTGTTTTTGTTCACGCGCCGTTTCCCGATCGATCGCGAGCGATGGTTCCGCAATTCGCTCCTGCACGTCATCACGTGCGTTGCGTTGACTATCGCTCATCGAGCAATTTACTTGATCATCGGTTGGCTGCTGCACGTGACGGCTTATAAGAACCTCAGCTCCATCCCGGATTTGTATTCGTCGGACATCCTGTTCAATCTCCCGACAGGGTTCATGAGTTACGGGACGATATTCTTGATCAGCTATGTCATTGACTATTATCGCCGCCATCAAGAAGAGGAGCTGAAGATCTCGCGGTTAAAGACCGAGCTTGCGGAGGCGCAGTTGCAGGTCACCGAGGCTCAGCTTCAGGCGCTGAAGATGCAGCTTCATCCGCACTTCTTGTTCAACACGCTCAATTCAATTTCGGCGCTGCTTGATGAGGACCCGGAAGCCGCCGATCAGATGCTGGCGCGGCTTGGTGATTTTCTGAGGCTCACGCTCGAGAACTCGGGCGCGCAGCAGGTGACGCTTCAAGAAGAGCTCGAGTTCCTGAGATGTTATCTGGAAATCGAACGGGTTCGGTTTCACGATCGGCTGACAGTGAACATGCAGATCGATCCGGATGCGCTGGAAGCGCAAGTGCCCAACCTGATTCTGCAACCGATCGTCGAAAACGCGATCCGACACGGAATCGTCTCGCGAATCGCACCGGGCCAGATCGAAATAAAAGCCTGGGTGAAAGACAACGTTTTGAGGTTGAGCGTTAAGGATAATGGACCCGGGTTAGGCGCGGTCGACGGCGGCCGCGCAACTTTAAGAGAAGGTCTCGGATTAGCCAATACTCGATCGCGGCTTGCGCAAATGTACGGCGAATTGCATCAGCTTGAAATGGTCGACGCTCCCGAAGGCGGATTGCAGGTGACACTGACGATTCCCTGCGAGATCTCAGGCTCGGCTCGGGCGCAAGAACGAGCGGCAATCGTATGAGCGCAATCCAACGAATCCGCACGGTGATTGTCGACGACGAGCCCCTCGCGCGGCGTCGGATTAGGCGCATGCTCGCGCGCGACGCCGAGATCGAAATTGTCTCCGATTGCAGCAACGGTAAGGAAGCCATCGCCGCGATAAAAACCCTCAAACCGGATCTGCTGTTTCTCGATATCCAAATGCCTGAGATCGACGGCTTCGATGTGCTTGAATCTTTGGACCCGAGCCGGTTGCCGCTTGTGATCTTCGTAACCGCCTACGATCAATACGCGCTGAGAGCTTTCGAGGTTTCGGCTGTCGACTATCTTGTGAAGCCTTTCGATCGGGTGAGATTCGAAAAAGCGCTGGACCGCGCGAAGCTGCGAATGGCTGGCGAGCGCGGGAGCGATTTGAGCCGGCAGACGCTTGCACTGCTTGAAGAGCTGAAGGCCAGGTCCAATCACGTCGAACGGCTTTTGATCAAAGCGGGCGGGCGGGCGTTTTTTCTCAAAACCGACGAGATTGACTGGATCGAAGCCGAAGGCAAGTATGTTCGCCTTCACGTCGGTAAGGAATCCTACCTGTTGCGCGAGGCGATCGGCAGCATGGAGACTCAACTCAATCCGAAGAAGTTTCCGCGCATCCATCGCTCATCGATCGTAAACATCGACCGCGTGCGTGAGCTGCAGCCCTGGTTTCATAATGAGTATCGAGTGATCCTAAACGACGGCACGGAGCTAATGCTGAGCCGCAGTTGTCGCAAGCGGCTCGGCGAGCTCTTAGGAACCGCTCTCTGAGTTGACCGACTGTTTTGTAGCTCTTTGCCTTTGCGCAACGTCAGTTCTCGCATTCATTTCTTCCTCGACCCGTTTGTTCCATACAAAGACCATTCGTGACAAAACAGTTCCCCGCGAATCAGGATCGCGCGTATAGTGGCGCCAAAATCGACCACAATCAATCGCGGAGGCGTCACCGTGCGAAATCAGCTTTTGGCGAAGAAGCCGCTTAAGTTGTTGCTTGATGAAATGGCGGGCGAACATCGCTTGCGGCGGGTTCTCGGGCCGGTTCAACTCACGAGTCTCGGCGTCGGGGCGATTATCGGCGCGGGAATCTTCGTCGCGACCGGCAAAGCAGCTCACGACTTGGCAGGGCCGGCGTTGATGCTGTCATACGTCGTGGCGGGAAGCGCGTGTGTGTTCGCAGCGTTGTGCTATGCTGAGTTCGCTTCTATGGCGCCGGTGGCGGGTTCGGCCTACACGTACGCGTACACGACGCTTGGCGAGTTATTCGCGTGGATCATCGGCTGGGACCTCGTGTTGGAATACGCGGTGAGCGCAGCGACGGTCACGCACGGCGCGTCGGCGTACTTTCAAGATCTCATCGGAATATTTGGAGCGAAGCTCCCGGACGCGCTCAGCCGCGCGCCATTTGACTTCGACGCGGCGACCGGCAGATGGCACGCGACCGGGACGTTACTCGATTCTCCAGCGCTCGTCGTGACCGCAATCGTCACCGTTATCCTGCTCATCGGAATCAAAGAGAGCGCGAGCTTCAACGCCGTGATGGTGATCTTGAAACTCAGCATCGTCCTATTTGTAATCGGAGTTGGCGCTTTCTATGTCAATTCGGCAAACTGGCATCCGTTCTCTCCATATGGATTGACCGGAGTGAGCTTCTTTGGAAGGACGCTCTTCGGTCAAACGAATCCAGCCGGCCAACCGCTTGGTGTGCTTGCAGGCGGAGCGATCATCTTCTTCGCATATATCGGATTTGATTCAGTATCGACGCACGCCGAAGAAGCGCGGCGTCCTCAACGCGACGTGCCGATCGGAATAATCGTCTCGTTGGTTCTTTGCACCGTGCTCTACATCGCGGTGACCGGCGTGCTGACGGGAATGGTTCACTACGACAAGCTCGACATCAACGCTCCGGTTGCAAACGCTTTCAAGCAGCAGGGTTTAACGTGGGCGCAATTATTAATTTCGCTCGGCGCAGTCGCGGGCATCACGTCGGTAGTGTTGGTCTCGATGTTGAGTCAGGCGCGCATACTGCTTGCGATGGCGCGCGACGGTTTGCTTCCGGAGAAGTTCTTTGCGGCGGTTCACGAACGGTTTCGCACGCCGTGGAAGTCGACAATCGTCACCGGGATATTCGTCGGAACAACGGCGGCGCTGCTTCCAATCGACGTGCTGTTGACGCTGGTCAACATTGGAACGCTGCTGGCCTTTGTAATCGTGTGTTCGGCGGTGCTGATAATGCGTCGAACGCATCCCGATGTCGAGCGGCCCTTTCGCGCGCCGCTTGTTCCGCTTGTGCCTATTCTCGGAATCGCAATTTGTCTGCTGCTGATGTTTTCACTTCCCGCTGAAAACTGGTTGCGATTGCTGGTCTGGCTGCTAATAGGATTCGCGATCTATTTCGGCTACGGAAGAAAGCACAGCGTGATGGCGCATCGTCTCGAACACGAGATCAAAGCGCGCGGCGTATCGCCGGCGGGTTCCGTTACTGGTAGCATTGAGGGCGACTAGCTCGCTACACACTTGGCGACAATGAGAGTGATGTCGTCGTGCTGCTCGCGAGAGCTGAACCGGCGAACGTCATCGACAATTGATGAAAGCAATTCTGCCGAACCTAACTCGGTGTGTCGGCGCAACGATTCGATCAACCGCTGTTCTCCGTATTCCTCGTCCGCTTCGTTGAAGGATTCGGTGATGCCGTCAGTATAGAGGGCCAGCGTGTCTCCAACGAATAACTGCCGTTCGCCCATCGCGCAATCCCATTCCTTAAAGATTCCAAGCACTGTGGACGTGGAATCGAGACGTTCAAGGGTATTGTCGCTCCTGAGCAAGAGAGCCGAAAGATGCCCGCAATTGGCGTATCGCAAGCGGCGCTCACGGTCATCGTATTCCGCGAAGAGAAGTGTGGCATACGCGTTGTCTCCCGTGTTCTCCCAAAAGAGCTGGTTTACTGACTGGAGCAAACGCTGCGGCTGATCCAAAGCGATCGCACAAAGACTTCGCAGATTCGCTTGGAGATTGGCCATCAACAGAGCCGCGGCGATTCCCTTGCCTGAAATGTCGCCGATTACTAACCCAAGCCGATCCCGGCCGAGATCAAGGAAGTCGTAGTAGTCGCCACCAACCGCGCGAGCCGGAATACACGTACCCGCGTAATCAAGTGTCGCCAGAGGCGGGAGCGTCTGCGGGAATAGCCTCATCTGCACCTGTTTGGCAATTTCAAGCTCCTGCGCCGCGCGGCGCTCCAGCTCCAGCTTCTCAGCCACCGCGCGACGCTGTTCATCAAGCGCCTGGCTTACCTCGTCGAAGCTCACCAGCGAAAAAGTGTTGCCGTCAACGTCTTCGAAGCGAGTGAATACGCCGCCCCAAACCGGCGAGCGCTCACCCATTAACATTGAAGCAGAGCCGGAACCTGACGTTTGTCCGCTTGAGGGCGATGTTGCGTCGTCGCGCTCGTATTTGATGCGTTTCAGGCGTGGGATGCGTCGAAACTTGACGCCTTGCCTCGACCACTCGTGGTACTTGGCAAGCACGTTGTCGGTGACAAAAGCAACTTGGGTTGCGCGTCCGATGAGCTTGTAATCTCTCGACTGAGGCTTAGGCGCTACAAGCGCAAGTATCGCGGTGCCATCCGGCGGAGACACGGCCACCCAACGCTCGCCGGATTGAAGGCGGGTATCGTAGACCAGATTGAATCCGAGTTGTTCCAGGTAGAACTTCAGGCTTCGATCCTGATCTCGAACAAAAACCTTTATGGCGTGAAGCCGAAGGTAGGCATCGTTTCGATCTACACGAAAAGACGACTCGCGCAGCCAGGATGGAGAAGGAGCGCTGTCCATTGGGGAGAGATTATAGAATCAGAACGCTACGATGCGCCACGGTACAAATAGCTCGTAGCCGGTGCACGACGAATAGCCGGCGCAGCAAGCTATGGCAGGTGGCGTAGGGCAAGTCTGCCCTGAGAAAGAAGCGGCTCAAGTTCTGCGAGCCCGCACCGCCTGATGTCCACGCTCTCAGTCAAGTCCACGCCTCGGGATTCAGCCTCGGCCTTAGCGAATCCTATTCTCTAACTCACATCTCGATTGAACTATCCCTGAACACCTTGGCAATGAATGGCGGTGAATGTTTCGCCGCAAACCTCCTCATCCTGGGCAAAGCCTTGACGAATATCTGAGCCATCTCCTCGCCAGTGAGATTGCCCGAGACCAGCACGAACGCGCGTACACCTGCTTCCATTAGGGCTCTCCGCTCGACCAGTCGATGCTTGATATGACTATCCTTGGTCAAGACGCACCATCCCATCTCTCCGACTTTCGGAAGCCACTCCTCATCTCTCGCACCTTGACTGAACAGATCGTCGTGTATGCGCACATCCGCGCCGGCCGTGCGGAGCGCATCAGCAATTGTCTTTTTGCCGAGAGATCGGTCAAGGAAGAAAACCGGAGGTTCAGGCTGCTTCAACCTCGAGCTCGCAGCGGATCGCTTCTTCGATCTCGGACCTTTCGCGCCCATAGTCGCTCGCTAACTCATCCATGAATTCACCAGCCTTGTAGCGTTCAGCAATGACCGCTGTAGGGATTCCCGTTCCAGCCAGAACCGGTTTGCCGAATGAGATCATCGGATCAATGACTACTACCTTTGGTTCTTCGGGCGCGCGCTTTCTGGTGAACAGATAGAGACGCACGGCAAGGCCTGACGGATCACGCTCGATCCTCCGCAAGTGCGCGTCGAGCAGTTCGCGCATTGCCAACTGGCCGGCCTGAGATACGTTGATCAGTTGACCAAGCTTCTGTATGAAGAGGTCCGAGCCATCGGTTTCAAAGCTCTGGTCAGCTAATGGATGTTCGGATGGGAAGTGCCTTTTGAGGTACTGGAGGGCCGTTCTAACCTTATGCAGGGGAACATTGTGTTCTCGCCGAATGGCGTCCAGGACGTGAGTCTCAACCAGATTGACGAAGGAAAGCGCCGGCTGTTTCTTATCTGGAAGCACAATGATTGGCGAAAAGTACTTCTTGCCTTCCTCCGTGGGATACCATCGACCCAGAACCCACGATCGCACCGTCGCCAAAGGTATTCGGAGGTAGTGTGCCGTTTCACGAATGCTGTAGCTGGGCAATTCGCGAGGGTCCTCTCCTGCATACAGAGGAAACGGATCAGTCTTTGAATGAGTTCTCAACATAGCTGCTCCTCGCAGAAACCGATTGCAGATTTGAAATCCTGCCAGTAACGTTTGTCCGGTCGTTCGTCGATGAGTCGTTACTCAAGAACACCGTAACATTATCATGAGGCTAGTCTCATTAGAAGGTCGGTCAGAACCAATCAGCCCTTTTCAATGGGCCTCGTCGGTGGCTGCGCCTTCTTTGAATCACATCTTGATCGTATTTGAAGAGGACACGGCGGAGGGCGGGGATTTTGCAGCGCCACGTCCCAGGCCTCGCTCGCCGCTTCGAAGCGCTCAAGCACTCAGGGCTTGAGCAAGGTTGCGCCGGGAAAAACCGGACCAATGGTCAGCGAGCCCATAAAGCGGGCGAGCCTCTTAACTTTTTGCGGGATACTGGTATTTAATAAGTAGGAGGCTACTCGGCGGCGGGAATCCTAACAGTTTAAAAACTTGACTCCTCCGCCACGGCTGGCAGTTCTTTGCTTCCGATCACGGTTCGGTAAGAGGGCCGAATATGGCCACGGTAAGCGCGAGCTGAGTGTTGAACCGGCATCGCTGGGTTAACGAATGAAGCCGGAGTCAACACATGATCGACACCTTGAAAGTGGCGGGATACCACACCGCCTGTTCCCCATCTCTCCCGTAGTGAATGCCTCGATTCTAAAAACGTGCTCAGCGGTATTCGCCCCGCATTATCGCGACTTGCACGATCAATTTGTGATGCTCGCTATCCGGAGGACCTTGTGCAAGACGCTGCCTACACGTTCTTTGCTGCGTGGTGTCGAGGCTCGACTGCAGTAGGACCGATTGACCACTATGCAACTCCCTGCGCCTTCGGTGCCCTCCGCGATTCGGCCAAACGGGAATCTCCGTTGATCGTAAGAACGATCGACTATGTCAGCGAGCCCGCGATTGGCTGCTGTAGAGTGAGGTAGTTCATGGTAGCCTTGGAACTCACCTTCGCGACGCGGATTTTAGGCGCGCACCAAGGCAGCTTGCACTGAGGGGCTCGGCGGAGAACAAATCGGACACAAGGGACGGGGAGAGCAGCAATGGCTGATGCGATAGCTTTTGTTCACTTGAACAGGCTTTTGGGGAAGTTCAAACTGAGCATCGAAGAGTGTGCATTTACCGAGCTGGTGAAATGTTATGTGGGAAATAACAGGGACCTGTTGGACAGATGCGGAGAGAAGTGCTGGCCTATCTTTGAGAGGCAGTTAGCATCGCATGACTTTAGACTGCTTATCACACTCGGAGTGAAAACGTTGGCTATTATTAATTGTCAGCTGAATATCGACCTTCAGATTGGGTTCATTAGGTCGGTCGAGATTGGGAGAAAGAAGTACTCCGTCCTACCTATCTACCATCCTTCGCCAATAAACCCGACGAATCACGCCAACAATCTGAAAATCTTCAAGCGTTTCTCGAATGCCCGGCTCTCATCGTTAGTCGCATAACGGTTGTCGAATAGGTGCCTTCCTAGACCGTGCCACGCGCTAGGTGCGCAGATCACGTCGCCTTGGAATATCGCCTAGATGGCCGGCGGCGCAAACTGGACAGTTTACGCTACGTTTACTACTGATCGAGGTCGCTTGTAGCCAGGCGGCCTTCGCTATGCAGTTCTGCAAACCGCTCGATAGTCGCGCGCATCCCTACGGCGAGCGGCGTCGATGGAAGCTCGCCGAGCGCGTTTCGTATCGCAGTGTCATCCATCTCCGGCGCAATCGTAAGCGGCTCGCTCGCGTGCGTGATCGTGCCGCGCGCATCGGGCCAGATCCGCTCGATTTCGCGGGCGACATCGGCGACGTGAATCGCTTCGCCGTGCAGATTGAAAACGTGAGCGCCTTCCAGATTCGAGGTCGCGGCGCGGATGAAGATGTCAGCCGTGTCGGCCACGTATTGAAAATCGGTGCGCCCACCGAAGCGAATGTGAAACGGGCGGCCGACGACTGCAGCCTTCATCGCTTTAGTCGGATCCGAAGTGAGGCCGAAGTCGCGCCCAACGCCGTAAACAGTAAGGGGCCGCAAGCCAATACTGTTCACGCCGTGATCGAGATAGAAAACGCGCGCGTTGTCTTCGTTACAGCGTTTGAACGCTCCGTAGTGAGTTGTAGGCTGAGGCGCGTCGCGCTCGGTAAGGGGACGCTCCTCTTCGGTTGTTCCGAATACCGCAGCGGAACTCGCGTAAACAACTCTTCGAACCTTATCAGCGGCGCGTCGCGCGGCTTCAAGCACGTTGATCGTGCCGACTACGTTGACCATGGCTCCGAGTCGCGGGTTAGCGCGACAGGTCGGCACTTGCAGACCTGCAAGATGAATGATGTGAGTGACTGCGTAGTCTTCGATTACCGGCAAGAGCGCGTTCGCTTCAGTGATGTCGCCGGTGAGCGCCATCGACTGCGCGATCTCGTCGTCGCTCATGATAAGCCGCAAGCGATGTGGGTCGGAGCTTTGATCGAAGATTACGATGCGAGCTCCGCTCTCAAGCAATCGCTTGACTATCCATGCGCCGATGAAACCATGCGCGCCGGTGATCAGAAAAGTTGTCTCGGCAGGGTTGCTATCCATTGTTTCAATACCATGTAAGGGCGGCCTTCCGTGGCCGCCCCTCGCTCCCAAGAAAGTGCGCGCTCCAGAGAGGGCGGCCACGGAGAGTCGCCCTTACAGACGCACGATTTGCCGTATCTGTTCTGTCATTCGACCCAGCGCGTCGTCGACTGTCAGTTCGCCCAACATCGTTCGCTGAACCGTCCGCCAAAGCACATCCTCAACCTCAGGATAACGCGCGAACTTCGGTGGAATCAGAATGTGTTCGGCGATCACGTCTTCGAGCATCGCAAGCCGCGCTCGGTTCGCCGCCTCAGCCTCGCTTTGCATCTGACGCATAACGCTTCGACGCACTGGCACGCAGCCGTTGCGAGCCTCTAGAAGCTGCTGATCATTAGCTGTCAGATGAAGCAAGAGATCAAGCGCTTCTTTTTTCTTCGAGCCCTGCTTCGTCAGCGCGAACGTATGACCGCCTCCATACGCGAGCGACTTGTTCGCAGGGCCGATCGGATACGGGCTGAGTCCGAGCCGATCATGCACTTTCGAAATCGTTGGGTCGCGATAGAGGCTGTAGTAGCCCGGCCAGTCCCCGACCATCGCTGCCCGTCCTTCGCGAAAACATTCGTGGACTTTGTCGTAGTGCCACTCCGGCAACTCGGTCGGCGCCAGTCCTTCGGAATAGAAAGCTTTCAGCAATCCGAGCGCCCATCGCCCCGCGTCGTTCTCGATGTCGGGCACCAGGGTTTCCGGAAACAACTGTGCGCCTGCCATCTCAGCAAGCTCGAAGAACGTTCCAAACAAACCGGACTCGCGTCCCGGAAACAGGAAGCCGTAGTGATCAGGAGGAGCATTGTGCTTTCGCGCGAGTGCGATTAACTCATCCCAAGTCGCAGGCGGCGAATCGATCAGATCGGTTCGAAAGTGCAGCAATCTGACATCGATGTTTCGCGGCACACCGTACAGCGAGCCGTTTACGATTGCCAGGTCCAACAGGAGCGGCACAAAATCTTCGAGCGCATCGCGGCTGATCAATTCATCGAGCGGGGCCAGGAAGTTGAGCTGCGACGGCGCGTATTTCGTATGTGTCGAGACGAGATCGTAGGGGACGTCCGCGAGCGACGCCAGATGACGATTCAATGCAGGGTGGTCACCGCGAAACGCAACATTAACCTCGATGCCAGTTATTTCAGTAAACTTCGGCAGACTGACATACAGCGGGTCATACGCCGGACCTGAAATCAGTGCGATGTTTAAGTTCTTCTTCACAAGCCTTGCGACATGTTCGTAGTACCGCATTCATGCGGAAGTTTGTAGTCGGGTTGCTTTGGACTGCCTTACGAACTTCCGCATGAATGCGGTACTACGAACCGTTACTAGTAAATGTCCCACTTCTTTCCGTAATCCA
>DASXSR010000152.1:0-5021 GCA_036505875.1 Blastocatellia bacterium
GCGACGCCTGGAGCCGCTACGGCAAAGTCGATTCGCCGCGCTACGAAACGGTGACACCGGGCTGGAAATACAACCTCAGTGACTTGCAGGCGGCCCTCGGCATCCACCAGCTCGCCAAGCTGGACGGTTTTATCCAGCGCCGGACCCACCTTGCGGAACTTTATCATGGGCAAATTGCAGGGATCGATGGGGTCAAGCCCCTCGGGCGAGCCGCAGGAACAAGCCGTCACGCCTGGCATCTCTTTGTCGTCACCATCGAACCCGACCGGTTCGGATGCGACCGCGATCGGTTTATGCAATCGATGGCGCAGCACGGTGTGGGCACGGGACTCCACTTTACCGCTGTGCACCTGCACGACTACTATCGTTCACGGTACGGATACGCTTCTGGGGCTTTGCCCAATACTGAATGGGCCTCGGACCGCGTCGTTTCTCTACCGCTATTTCCAGGCATGAGCGACTCAGACGTGTCGCGGGTCTGTGAAGCGATACGCGCCGTTAAGAAAGGGGCGGGCGCATGACTCGGGCTCAGAAGATCGACATGGTGATACCGGTTTACAACGAAGAGGCCAACCTGCCGGTGCTGTTTGAGCGTCTCAGGACAGATCTCGCTTCGCTGTCATGCGCGTGGCGCGTGATTCTAGTCGATGATGGCAGCCGCGATCGTTCCTGGGAATTGCTCGCTGCGGCCGCGCGGCAGGACCCACGCTTTTACGCTGTGCGGTTGGGCCGCAATTACGGGCAGCATGCGGCGATCTTCGCCGGCTTCTCGCGCTGCGACGCCGACGCAGTGGTCACCCTGGATGCCGATTTACAAAACCCTCCGGCGGAGATTCCCAAGCTGGTAGCGAAATTCAACGAGGGCTATGACGTCGTCGGCGGATGGCGTCAGAAACGTGAAGACAATTCGCTAAGACGGACTGCCTCGGTATGGATGAACCGGATTGTTTCCCGCTCTACGGGGGTGCGGCTGCGGGACTACGGTTGCATGCTCCGCTTATACAGTATGGATGTCGTGCGCTTGATGCGCGAATGCGGTGAAACTTCCAGCTTCATCCCGGCGCTGGCCAACTGTTTTACCGACCGGATGGTGGAGATCCCGGTTGAGCATGCGGAACGGAACGAGGGAAAATCGCGCTACTCGTTGCTCAAACTGGTTGAGCTGCTCCTGGATTTGCTGACAGGATTTTCGATGTTACCGTTGCGAGCTTTGTCGGTGATCGGTTTGGTCCTTGCCAGCTGCGGCATCGCCTTCGGCCTGTTGTTGCTCATCCTGCGGCTGATATTCGGACCTGAATGGGCCGAGGGCGGAGTATTTACGTTGTTTGCAATTTTATTTTTCTTTGTGGGTGGTCAGTTCGTCGCGTTCGGGACTCTGGGGGAATACATCGGCCGGATTTACGATGAGGTTCGCCGGCGTCCGCAATTTGTGATCCGGGAGGAAACTGAACCTCACGTCGAGCCCAAGGTCCTTCGCAGCGTATGAAGACCGTCGTACTCGCTTATCATGAGATCGGATGCGCCGGGCTTGAGTTCCTCAAAAAAGCCGGCGCTGAGATCACGGGTGTCTTCACGCACGAAGACGACCCGGGCGAGAATGCGTGGTTTGGCTCGGTGGCAGAACGCGCCAAAGACTACGGCTTGCGCGTCTATGCGCCCGCCCAAATCAATGACCCTGAATGGGTCGAAGTGATCCGCGCTTGTGAGCCCGAGATTCTATTCTCTTTCTATTACCGGAAACTTGTTTCCGCCAAGATCCTCGCGATCCCGTCCCGAGGTTGCTACAACCTGCATGGTTCTCTGCTACCGCGCTTTCGCGGACGTAGTCCTACGAACTGGGCGATCCTTGTGGGGGAAAAGAAAACCGGCGTGACGCTGCACGAGATGGTGGTGAAAGCCGACGCCGGGGTCATCATCGGCCAGAAGGAAGTGGAAATCGGGGAAGACGACGACGCGCGCGTGGTGTTGCTGAAGCAAGTCGAGGCGACCCGCGCTTTACTCGCCGAAGTGTATCCGCTTCTGGTGCAAGGCCGCGCAGCCGTTGCGGTACAGGACGAGAGCCTGGCGACGAAGTTCGGGGGTCGCCGTCCCGAGGACGGAGCCATCGATTGGAACCAGAACGCCGAGTCAATTCACAACTTGGTCCGTGCTGTCGCTTATCCCTGGCCCGGAGCGTTCTCAATGCTGCGCGGTCAAAAGTGCATGATCTGGCGCACGCGCCGTTACCGTGGTACCACACCGGCTTCGGTATGTACGCCGGGGGCAGTGGTGGGCGCCACCGACCACGGAGTGCTGGTCGTTTGCGGTGCCGGTTGCATTGAAGTTTTGCAGGCTCAGGTCCCGCCCACCCCATCGGTAGAAGGGGACGCCCTAAAAAGACTCTTGGCTCCGATCCCGGGCGCAAAGTTTACCATAAGTCAGGAGAATTCATGAAGGTCTTAATTACTGGGGGAACCGGCTTCTTAGGTTCCCATTTGGCAGAGGCATTTCTTGAGCGCGGCGCCGAGGTGCTCGTGATTGATACGGCCGGCACGGCCAAGATCGAACACCTTATAAAGAACCCTCGCCTTGAGTATCATAACGCTTCCTTCCTCAATCCTGACGTTATCGACCGGCTCATGCGCGGAGTCGAACTCGTCTATCACTTGGGAGCCGTCGTCGGCGTCGAACATTATGTGACCGATCCGTTCAAGGTACTCAACGTAAACGTCAACGGTACTCAAAATGTGCTCGCTGCGGCAATGGATCATGGGGCTCGGGTGGTTTTCGGTTCGACCTCAGAGGTCTATGGGCGCAATCCAAAAGTTCCCTATGAGGAATACGACGACCGTGTGTTAGGATCGACGAGCATCGACCGCTGGTGTTATTCCACCTCAAAGGCCGTTGGCGAGCATTTTTGCTTCGCCTACCATAAGAAAGGTCTACTCGTCACCATCGTTCGCTATTTCAACATTTACGGCCCCCGCCTAGACGCCATCGATTTGGGACGCGTGGTGACCATCTTCATGGGCCAGGTGCTGCGCGGAGAGGACGTTACAGTCGTGGGGGACGGGTCCCAAACCCGCTGTTTTACTTACGTCAGCGACGCTATTCGCGCCACGGTTCAGGCCGGTCTCAAGGGTGAGGCCATCGGCGGCATTTTCAATATCGGCACCGACGAGGAGATCAGTATTCTTGACTTTGCACGGGCGATGATTGATGCGGCACACTCGCCGTCGGGCATCCGATTTGTTACGCAACAGTCCGTTTACGGTAATAGCTACGAGGACGTGCAGCGTCGCGTTCCCAATAATAAGCGAATGAGAGAAATCCTCGGCGTCGTTCCGGAGATTTCGCTGCGCGAAGGGTTACGACGCACCATCGAGTGGTTCCGTGACGCCTATCCCCAGCACCGCTAAAGTCTGGTGTCTTTAAAACTTGCGTTAAAGGTTGATGTTTGTAATCGGCGGTCCCTTGAGGAAGGCGTTCCCAGTCTGCTGCGGATTTTAGGGGAATTCGGTGTCCAAGCCTCTTTTTTCGTCGCCTTTGGTCCTGACAATTCGGGCAAGGCGGTTCGCCGTGTTTTCCGGCGCGGCTTTCTGAGAAAGATGATTCGGACTCGGGCGCCGAGCACTTACGGACTGAAAACCTTGCTCTACGGCACTTTGCTTCCCGCGCCTTTGGTGGGTGAGTCACTGCCTCAGCTGTTGAACCAGATCAAAGAGGCCCGACACGAGGTCGGACTCCACGGTTGGGACCACGTCGGCTGGCATGATGGGCTCGCCCGGATGGCCCTGGACGACGTGCGGGAGTCGTTGAGCCGGGCGTCGCAGCTCTTCGAACAGAGCCTGGGAAGCCCACCGCTCTTTTCCGGCGCCCCGGGCTGGCAGGTAACGCCTTCAAGTCTTCAAATTCAGGACGAGTACGGTTTCGCTTTCGCAAGCGATTGCCGTGGACAGAAACCCTTTTACCCCCGTGTTGCAGGCATGGTGCTGAAAACCCTGCAGATCCCGACGACACTCCCTACGACGGACGAGCTCCTCGGGGTGGGCGGCATGAATGAACACGCGCTCGCGGATTATTATCTACGCAGCCTTCGCGAGGATTGCGTCAACCTATTGGGGCTCCACGCAGAAATCGAAGGCCTTCGCTACGCGGGTTGGTTGCGCACGTTTTTGGCTCGCTCACTGAAGGTCGGTGCGCAGTTTTCGTTGCTCTCAGAGATCGCCCAATATGAATGTGCTATGGCAGCGCCCGACGAGGTGCTACACCGGGAAATTCCAGGTCGGGCGGGAACCGTCGCTTGCCAAAAAGGCACCGCGTAACAGCACCTTTCAGCAGGAGTAGATAACCATAGCTTACAAGATGTCGAAAAGACATCCGGACCATTAAGCCATCCGCCATTTCTGCATCAAGAAATTCGCTTTGGGAAACGTTTGGGGGCTTCATGCAAAAATCGAGGGGCTTCGGTACGGGGGCTGGAGACGACGTTTTTTACTGAAGCTCGGCGCGCGGGATTGGTTGCCTATCAAAGGGGCCTGTACTTAAAGCAGCAGCGCATTTGAGCGCAATTCTTATTTTATTTCGTTTCGGGTTTCTTTCTGCACGTAGCGAACTAATACGTAGTCGCTTTCGTCATCGCCTTTCTGCCAGCGGAAATCTTTCGATCGGGCTTCGATAGTGGCGCCTCCTGGAAGACTTGGAAGGTGGCGACCCAGAGCCACGATCCAAGAATCGGGATCGTTGGCAATATGGCGTGCTAGCTCTGCATTATCGGAATATTCCGCGAGCGGTTTTTTCGCGGACAGGTAATAGACAAACCCGGCCAAGCCCCTGGACGAGGTCCTATAGAGGACCAGGCGACTGAGATCTTCGTTCAGTTTTGCCCGCACGGTGTCAGCAAAAGCTTTCTCCCCGCGAAACAAGTCGAAGTTAGGCCAGGCAAAAACGAACAGGAAGAGCAAGAACAGATAGACTTGGAAGGACACCGAAAGAGCGATTCGCTCGGGTCGCAAATTCCTATAGGTGATGACGGCGACGAT
>DASXSR010000153.1:0-20432 GCA_036505875.1 Blastocatellia bacterium
GAAGACAAGCTCACCGCCTACCTGGCATCGATTGCCTGAGCCCGCTACTCACCTGCCCATCGAAGCTTTATTTTTGCACTTGTTCAATTCTGAACAGCATCGAATTCGCAACTGGCGTATCCTGACGCCAGTTTACCAATGGGTGTGACGGCGTCGGCGTCAATGATGTTCATTCATTCCGATCCGTTGCACCGATTGGTAATGTGTTCAGGGTCCAAGAAGTCTGTTGATTAACAGACTCGAGACAATCAAAGGATAAGGAGCAAGTTATGTCAGCAAACAAACCGCAATCGCAAGAGATTACCCAGCCGCTTGGCAGTGATGAAGAAGAGAAGAAAGTCGTTCAAAAAGGCGACCAGAATCGCAGCCAGCTTGGAGAGCCGCAAAGTGGCGGGGGCAAGCAGGAAACCCCCAAGTAAGGCGACCAAAACGGTGATTGAAACAACCGCTAGAGGGTTCATTAGAGTGGTGGGCCGTGGGGGAGCTAGTGCCCACGCCCAGCCATCTTTCAGAGACAGGGGCCGCCATCAAAGACCTAAGCCCTGGGGAGAAGGTTGAAATGACAGCAATAGCATCCGCATCAGCAGCAAGAAAGCGGATTCTCTGCGTTGATGACGATGAGGATACCAGGGGAATGATGGATGTCTTGCTTGGCGTATACGGCTACGAACCGGTCATCGCCGCTTCCGTGTCCGATGCGTTGGAAACTGCGAGGTCCGGCGGAATCGACCTGTGCATCCTCGATCATTGGCTAACAGAGGGCAGCGGCATTGATCTATGTCAGCAGATTCGCGCCTTAGACTCACACACGCCGATTATGTTCTATTCGGGCGCGGGCTACGAAGCTGATATTCAAAAGGGGCTGGCTGCCGGCGCGCAAGCGTATCTGGTCAAGCCGGACTTTGACCATCTGAAGCCAACTATTGACCGGCTCATTGATGAGGCCGGCCCCAAACACTCATTTGTGATGTGAATTTCCGGGCGGCGTGCTGGCTCTATCCCGGCTCCGACTCTGCTAGTAGTTGTCTCACTTCATCCATCAACGAATCCAGATGCACCGGTTTGTTCATAGCGCGGTGCGCTCCGGCTCTGATCGCCTGGTCCATTTCGTCGTTGCCAAAAGCGGTCAATACCAATATCGGCACGTTGTCAAGTTCGGGTTGCGCGCTCAACTGTTTGACCAATTCAACTCCGTTAGGCTCAGGCGTGCTGATGTCAATTATGATCAAGTCGGGCTGCTCGGCAATAGCCATGTACAGCCCTTCCCGGCCGTCACTGGCAACGACTACCACGAATCCTTCGGTGGTTAGGTGCAGGTGGGTTAGGTCGCGTGTGTCGGGGGTATCGTCAATAACAAGAATCTTCCTCGTCATTACGCCGCTGCCTTAATGCTGGATCGTCACAAGTGCCAAGACGAACAGCATACCCACGCTCGGAATCAAAGGCAAACGAGACTATGGTATGACATGTCGTCGGATGCAAGGTCATTTCAGTCTCCGGTAGCTTTGTCCCAAGCCTCACGCCGAATATGCACGGCCGCCGTTGCGATCCGGTCGTTAGGCAGACGAAACTCTACGACACCCCTTCCAGTCCCGCCATCCGAAACCACCCGAGCTTCTAATGCTGTTTCCTTCATTTTCTCCTCTCCGTGTGCCTTTGCGAACCCAAATTTGTAGGAACCCTTGAACCAGTTAAGAACGGGCATAGGATGCTCGTCGCTGCTATGGAGTTCGCTTCCGCGATAATACTTGGCTTTTCGAGCCTTTAGATTTCAGACTGAAACCACTACCTAAAGCGTGTTGCCACGTCTTGTGAAGGAATTCCTCTCGATGTTACGTTCGAAATGAATGAATACGGAATGTCAGGATGTTGTCGCATCCATGTGGAAGCTCGGCGGATTAACACCACAAGAGTTGGGGCGGCGCATCTGGCTCGAGATTTATGAGGGCGACCTCTTTACTCGAGCGGCGGCTCTCTCCTATTATTTTCTGCTCGCACTGTTCCCGTTGCTCCTCTTTCTTTTGGCAATGCTCGGCTATCTCGCCGAGGCGGGAACAGAGCTGCGCAAGGATCTCCTCAGATACCTTGGCCGCGCGTTGCCGCACTCGGCTTCACAACTCATTTACACCACCATTGACGAAGTAACTAAAGACGCTAATTTCGGCAAGATTTCATTCGGATTACTGACGGCCCTGTGGTTCGCCTCCTACGGCGTCGGGGCTATCACCGAGACCTTGAACTCCGCGTATGGAGTGAAGGAATCGCGCCCGTTTTGGAAGGTGCGGCTCTCTGCTGTAGGTCTCACGATCGCGCTCGCGTTGCTGATTATCTCGGCGGTCGCCCTCGTACTCTACGGCGGTGAGATCGGTAAAGCTGTTGCTAATAGTTTCGGGTTCGGTGAAGCCTTCACCGTGGCCACGCACATCCTGCGGTGGCCAATCGCGATCGCCTTCCTGCTGCTTGCGTTCGCGCTGATCTACTACTTTGCGCCAGACCTTCATAATCGGAATTGGTACTGGATCACACCTGGCTCGCTGACCGGCGCCGTCCTGTGGCTGTTCGTCACGCTTGGCTTTCGTATCTATGTACGCTCCTTCGACCGATACAGCTTGACGTACGGATCGCTTGGAACGGCGATCATCCTGTTGTTGTGGTTCTACCTGACGGGCGCGGCGATTCTGGTCGGCGGCAAGGTCAATGCCGAGATAGAGAACGCGGCAGCAAAAATGGGTAAGCCTGCGGGATCGAAACACCAGACAGAGAAATAGCCCGCCTCCATGAATTCACAGGGGCAGGCTTGTCCCGATTTAAGGAACAGTCATGTTCCGATCGTTCAGCGAAGCGACTGCAAGTTGAGAATTGCCGACAGAACGGCGCCCAGGATGGAGTACCTCCCGTTAGAGTAGCGGCCATATTGATTCCGGCTGTCGTAGCCGTCTTCATAGCCGCGACGGAAGCCCTCGCGGAAATAGTAGTTGTAGTCGCTCTGGTCTACGTAGTAGCCGCTATACCCGTAGTTCGCGTCCTGATAGGCATAAGAGTCTTCATAGCTGGACTGCCAGCGATCCTGACGGTCTGCCTGTCCCGAGCGAAAGCCTTGCTCGTAGCCGTAGTTGACGGCCTGGCGGAGCAAGTTCGCGCCGTATTGATTCGTCTCGTAGTAGCTGCCGCCACGAGAGTACCGATAATTCGGGGCCGCGTAGAAGTACGAATTGCGATTGTAGTTGTAGCTACGCGCGTTCTGAATGCGAATCTGCTGCAAGCGCAACCAGTACTGTTGCTGATAGCGGTACTGCGCCATGCGTCTTTGTTGTTGTAGCAGCGCAGTTCGCTGTTGCGTGACACGCTGCTGCTCTTCCAGTTGTTGACGGTACTGTGTCTCACGCTGTTGCTGCTGCTGAACACGCTGCTGACGGTCGTTAGACGAACGCTGCTGATCAACTTGACTGTGTTGCTGACGCTGCTGATCAACTTGACTCTGTTGCTGACGCTGCTGCTTATTGGCCTGCTTCTGAGCTGCTTGACTCTGTTGCCGTTGCTGCTCTGCTTGAGCCCGCTGCTGGTCAGCTTGAGTCTGTTGCTGGCGCTGCTGCTTATTAGCCTGCTTCTGAGCTGCTTGACTTTGTTGCTGACTCTGCTGCTGCTGCTCGGCCTGAGCCTGTTGCTTGCGCTGCTGCTTATTAGTCTGCTTCTGAGCAGCCTGTTGTTGCTCATTCTGTTGCTGCTCGGCCTTGCGCTGTTGTTTGCGTTGCTGCTTATCCTGGTTTTCCTGCGCGTTGGTCGGTATGCTCGTTCCCATCAGCAACGCACCGCTGATTACAAGCGACACGACCACCCGGTTTAAGATATTGACTCTCATTTGAACTCCTTTTTTTGACTCGCTCCCGCAGAAACATTCATCGAGGCTCGGAGCGAAGCGCCCTTCGATGTTTAACAACTCGTTAGAACAAATTCACGTCACTTCAGCCCGGCTTGTTCTACTTAAAGCGTCGGCCGTGTAACCTCAAAAGAAACGATGCGTCCTGCCGCGAATAAACAGCAGGTGATAGAGCGCCAGTAAGACTAACGCTCCGATTATAGACACGATCCATCCGGCAGGCTGACCGGGCTTGTAAAATCCAACCTCCCGTCCAACGTAGCTGCCCAGGAACATACCGGCAATCCCCAGCAGAATGGTAATGATGAATCCGCCAGGATCGCGGCCGGGCATCAAGAGCTTGGCAATAACGCCAATAATCAGACCCGACACAATCAGCGCAATGATACTCATAACGTTCTAGCTCCCTTCTTTCCCCAAATCGTTATCAAACCCAATGATATGCCCTATCGGGATAGGTGTCTGTTCACTACTGGACAGTTTCGAAAAGAATTGTCGTTAGATGTCACCGCAAGTGACGCGAAGCGATTTTTGCCGCGTTCTTGGATGGAAACGGAGAAGAAGCTCGGATTGGCGATCGGCGCGAAGTCCTATCGAGACTTATAGGACAGAGTATCTGGATCTGTATCAGCATGCTCCTTTGCTGCTTTGTCGTGGCATTCCAGACAATATGCATCATTCGCAAGGGCTGGCTTATCGCAAGCCTTACCTGGATGATTGTCGTGGTGTGTCGATGTACACCTGCATTGTTGCATGTTTCTACCCGTTACTCTCACAGCGTAGCCAACGCAGGACCTGTAATATTGGGATTTGTCACGTCTGACGGACCAGCCATCAATGCTGTACCACACTATTGGGTCCTGCGTTCACGTCATCCGCTGTCATCGGCGTTCCGGCTGATGGCGATAGGTGTTTACCACCGCGGGCTCGCGCCTTCCAGAACCGACCCGTCGTCTCCGCAGTAGTTATCCTCTTCAGGATATTCTTTTTCGCAAACCGGACATCTTTTCTCGCGCTGTTTAGTAGACTCTTTCATGTCTTACTCCCCTTGAGCTGCTCGCCACAACATCCTGGCACGCAGGCACAACAAAGGTGTTCGCATGCCGGAAACCTTCCGCTTGAAGAGATCCGGTTATTCCGGCTGGTGCATCTTAGGCATGTCGTCGAGCCGCCGGAGCATCTCATCACTATCAGTTGCGATCCGTTTCGAGTTCACCGTGTACTCCCCCACATCCTTCTCAAGAATCCTAAATGCATCCTTGAGCTTGGAGCTACGCACGTCCATCTCTTTCATCATCGCTGCCATCTTCGAGCGCATGTCCGGGCTCATCGTTTTCGCATGCTCCCTGTGATGCTCGTCTGCCTGATCGAGGCTTCGGCTTATCTCGGCAACTGCCGCTCGGGCGAAATCGCTGCTTAGTGCGCCCCTTTGCGCCTGATCACGTAAGGCTTTTGCGAATGCCTCGATGTTTTGTTTGTAAGCCTCCGCCAGAACATAGTGTGGTTCATTAATCATGCCGGACATATCCATTTCGGACATGTCTCGATTCGTATGCCCCTGCGCCTTCTTGCTGCCTTGGACGGATGCCTTCTTATCGCCGGGCTGATGCTGCAGCCCGGTTCGTGCCGCTGCGTACGTTGCGCCAAACACCGTCAGCGCGATGACCGCGAGAATTGCTCTGTAAGAATTCCTCTTCATTCCTGCCTCCTGTATTGATCCGATGGCCACCGCCAATCGTCGTGATTTGAACTATCCGTGTACGACTACTTGCTACATTGTGCCCCAGCTCACACCACCCGTATTCTGGGTCCAGTCCGGCTCATTTCAGATGCTACGCCCACTCGCGATGGCTTTCAGTGCAGTATTGAACATTTTTTTGAGAAATAATTGCCGAATGGAAGGTGGACTATCGAAGGTACCTCAGTTCACATCTGGGCTTTTGGGAGGACGCTCGGAAGGATGTCGTCATGGATCATGTATTAACCCTCGCCCGGAAAGCGAACGCCTTTGAGGGATTGAGCACGCGATTTGTCCAACATACTCGAGGCCTGCTCGTACATCCTGAAACCACCGAAGGCGAAGGAAAATAGAGGGCTATCCTTCGCCTTCGGGAAACGGGGGCTATCAATTCGAGGGCTCAACCGAACTGCGAGCATACACCGCCGACAAGCGGATTCCTGTTCCATAATGGATAGTCTGAAAAATAATTGATGGGGAGATCTCCATAGGGCGCCTCACCAGCGCCCAGGCGGTCCAAGCCATTTGTTTAGCGGCGGTCCGGGCTGATGGAAATATCTTCCGCATCATGCGATTCGCGGGTGAACCTCAAGAAGCCGACGCATATGACCAGCAACAGCAACAGCAGTATTCCCGCCCAGAAGTACCAGGGCAGGTTGTTCGATTGGCTCCCGCCGACAGTTAAGAGGACGAACGGCCCGATGAGCGCCGCCGCGATGAACCCAAAAAACGCCGCCCGGCGTGACAGTCCGCCAGCGTAAGCTGCTTTCAGGTTTGGCAATTTTTTTCGATTGCGCATTGATCACTCCTTCGTAAGTTAGACCTCGGATTCCAAGAGAGGCTGAGAAGATCGCCAAAGGCTCTCTTCTCAGCCCAGCTTGGACTGAACGAACATTCGAACAGCACGTTAGTAGCGCCGGGCGCCGTAGCCGCCGCCATTGTTGCGGCTGTCAATCCTTGGTTTCGCCTCATCCACTTTGAGCGCACGCCCGTGCAGGTCTTGCCCGTTGAGTTTTTCTTTCGCGGTATTAGCCTCCGCTTTCGAATTCATCTCGACGAAGCCAAAACCCTTCGACCGGCCGGTCTCGCGATCTGTTATCACCTGGCACGATTCCACCGGGCCCACTTCGCTGAAGAGGTCGCGGATTTCATCACTGGTCGTCTCGAATGAGAGATTACCAACAAACAATTTAGCTGACATAATGATTTTCCTTTCGGTTAGGTTGGAAGCAGGCCGAGCGATTCGCGGGAACGGTTGCGGGCGGAGACGGTCGGTCTAACAGGTGAACGATTTACTGCTCTTCAAGCGTTTGATCGTCCGGGTCACATTCGACCCAGGCGCATCTCCGTTGTTTGCCGGAGAGCAAGGTTGCGACGAGAGGGCGAACGAGTTCGCCCTCTCGAAGTTATGAGCACCCTACCTCAAGCCTTGGCAGCAAGCTTGTGGAGTGTCGAGTTGGAAAGCTCAAAGGTCTCGACCTTAGGCGTTCCCTCGACGAACTTCGACACGATCTTCAGAACTTCAGGATACCCGTTGCGGTTGTAATTCTCGCAGTTCTCTTTCGTATCCCAGATGCTGATTGCTACTGCTTCCGAGCGCTCTGGCGCAACGAAAGTGATCTCATCACGGAAGCCCTGCTGCTTGCGAAGCAGTGGGAGAATATCGTTCTCGATTACGCGATTGAATTCCGGGGCAACATTCGCCTTCAGTTTCATAGTCACATTACGTGTAAACATTTAAGCTCCTTTGATAGGTGAGCTGTTCGATTCAGATGGACTGGATAATTCCAGAGAAGCTGAAGAAGAGAGTAAGCTAAGCTCGGTTCGTGACTGACTGTATAGATAAACTGATTCATTGTCAAGCGGAACCTGCTGGAATAGTTATCTGATGCCGCCAGGTGTCGGGTCGGGTTCGTCTCAAACTGGCTTTCTGCAACCGTTAGGTCTCATCGACGACCCATAAAGTAAAACTGAAATTAACTTAAAATAAAAATTGCTGACTCACATTATCACGGACTTGAGATAGGCGTTCGGGTCATGTTCCATGGCTTCGTCCGGCAGCCAGTCCCACAGTGGTCCGAGATCTTTTCGCGCGAGGTCCACATAGAACTGCGGGAGCTCGGTTGTCTCCTGTTCAAAGTAGCGCCGGAACTGCCGGTCGGTGTCGAACCGTCGGCGCACTTCAGTGTGATATTTAATCCTGCCAAATCCCTCTGACGACACGGCCCGCAGAACGTTCATCCACCGAGGGACCATAGCCTTACTCGCTCGATAGCGATTGAAGATCGCTCGCGTTGAATACGTGTACTTGACCAGATCGATCACCCGCTCGTAGAAGTCCGGCCAGGAATAGTTCTTCGGCTTCACGTTCATCGCTTGATTGTTGTTCAGGAAGTGAAACGGGAACGGAAGAAGACGTTTTGCGCGCTGATATTCCAGGTTCACAGGCGCGGCCTGTCCAAACGCGGAGAGAAGCGAATAGCCAGGAAACGCTCCTGGCGCCTCGTCCACAAATCGCTTCGTCAGCTCAAAGGGTTCTGGTCCTTCATCCACGTCGAGTCCCAAAACGAAGTTTGTCTGGATGTAGGGCACATAGCTCAAGATCATGTTGACGTGATCGGAGACCTGCAGGACTTTATCGATCCCCTTCAATTTGCCGGTCTTCGATTTGTCGCCCAGGTCGTACCACGACTCGATTCCAGGCAGGAGCGCCTTAAATCCATTTACCTTGAGTCGCTTCAGGTGCGGCTCCGATAGAAGTGACAGACTGCTTTCGGCGATGAAATCGATGCTGTCGGGCGGGACGGCATCCTCGATGGCATTCATAACGTCGTTGAAGCGGACGCCGAAGTTTGGGTCGTGCCAGGCTACTCGGGGCCGCTTGAATTTTTGGGAGAGGAAGCGCAAATCTTCCTTGATCACTTCAAAGTCCAGCGGTTGATACGGTATGACCGAATCGATACAAAAGCTGCAAGTGTAAGGACACCCCAGGCTGCCAATCATGGGAACGATCTTTATGAAGGGCGCCTTACGAAGAGTCGGCACAATGAACTTCCAACGCTCGCGCACTCCGGGTAGCGCAGCCGGCTGCTGTTTGGCTGCGATATGAATGCCGATTGGCCGATGCTCGCAGCAGTCTTGCAAAACATCACGGATCGTCGCCTTGTCTGTGAACCCCAGAACGTAGTCGAAGTACTTCACAGCGTCCTGCGGGTAGCAGCGGGCGTGGGGGCCGCCGATCACGGTAATGGCGCCCCGGGACCTGAACAGGTTGCTCAGTGCGTACGCTAGCTGCGCAGCTTCAGTGAACGCGCCAATGAAGACGACGTCGACGTCGTCCGGTAACTCCTCGACCAGATTCTCAAAGCCTGTATAGCACACGAATGTTACGTCGTGTCCTTCTTGTTCGCACCACACGGCTACGACTTGGGGCATAATGCTTGCGAGATTGGCGTTCATCAGGCGAGCAAACAATGATCGATTACGGCCTTTGGCCACGAGGTCGATGATCCCAATACGCAGCTTTCGCAAAATAGTGACTCCCGTTTGGAACTTCTTAGACAACCGAGAACTATCAACCGTGAATAATGCCTGCAATCTGTGTGCGTAAAATACGATGGCCGTCTGGAACTTGCAAGCTATACGAGGCCTTAGAAAGAAAAACGGCTCCGTAAATACTGGCCTTGAGATTACTACGAGCGAACTCCTCCCAGCTGACACCCCGGCTCAAGCTAAAGCTGCGACAGCTGGGATGAGCGATGCAAGGAACCTGCTAGCTCCGGTGCCGGAAAGTTACGCGTCCTTTTGTCAGATCGTAAGGCGACAACTCAACGGTCACTCGGTCGCCTGCGAGAACCTTGATGTAATGCTTGCGCATCTTGCCCGATAGGTGGGCCAGTACCTCGTGCCCCTCGCCTATCTTCACCTTGAAGGTAGCGTTGCCCATGCACTCGACTACGGTTCCATCAACTGGGATCATGTCTTCTCTTGGAATAGCACCACCTCTTTCGACGTATGCCGAGGTCGTCAACCCCTAGCCACACATCCTTAATCTTCGAACTGCATGCTTGCCGGCCGCGACAAGCAAAAAACATCAGCGCGATGCCCGGCTCGCTCTGAATGAGCGCGACCCCGGCGAGCGAAGTCGCGCGATCTCGCTCGTCAGTCTTATCTGCTCTTCAGACCTGCCATCTGTAAACCCGCTTAACCTCGACCGCTCCAACCTGATCCCGGCGACCCGTTCAATAGAGGCGAGCGTCGGTTCCTCTTCCGGACTCACCAGCGTGAGTGCCGCGCCATCGCGGCCCGCCCGGGCTGTCCGTCCGACGCGATGGATATAATCTTCAGCAGTCGCAGGCACCTCGTAGTTGACCACGAACGAGATGTCGTCCACGTCAATGCCGCGCGCCGCAACGTTTGTTGCGACCAGCACGCGCGCGCGCCCGGAACGAAAACTCGCCAGCGCCTTGTTGCGTTGCGACTGATTGCGATCAGAGTGGAGCGTGACAACTTCGTGCTTATTGGCCGTCAGAATCCGGGCCACCCTGTCGGCTTCGCGCCTGGTCTCTGTGAAGATCAAAAACGTTTCCACTGCGTGCTGTCTGAGCAGTGCGAGCAACATAGGTGTCTTCGCATGCGAGAGCACGGGGAAAGCTTTTTGAGTGAGGGTCGCAACGGTCGTTGCTGGGCGCGCTGCATCGACTCTCACCGAACTCGTCATCAACTCGCGCGCAAGTTGTTCAATTTCTCTTGAAAGGGTAGCGCTCAGCAACATTGTTTGTCGCTTGGCAGGAAGATGTCTGATGATCCGCCTGACCTGCGGAAGAAACCCCATATCGAGCATCCGATCTGCCTCGTCGAGCACGAGCACCTCTATAGCCTTGAGCGGGACCGAGCCTCGCTCTATCAAATCGTTCAGGCGCCCGGGAGTAGCAACTAAGATGTCCGCTCCGGCGCGCAACGCCTTGACTTGTCTTGGCAGGTTCTCGCCGCCCACTACCGCTACCGTGCGAAGCCCGGCGGGGCGGCCATAGCTTTTCGCGTTTGCTTCAATCTGGAGCGCAAGCTCTCGCGTCGGCGCAAGCACAAGCGAGCGCGTGGGGCCGGGCCGGCCCAGCCGCTGAATGATCGGGAGCAGAAAGGCCACCGTCTTACCGGAGCCTGTCTCCGCCGAAGCCATTATGTTTCGTCCTGCAAGCGCATGCGGGATGGTCTTCGTTTGAATCTCTGTTGGTTGGGTGATGTCTAGGCTTTCTAGCGCATCCACAAGCTGCGCACAGAGGCCCAGCTTGCTAAAACTGTTTAAACTCATGAATCTCACTTTCGGTGCACTGCTCGATGATTGTTGTATTTATCGAAGCAGTGGTTTGATTGAAATGTCTTTGCTGAAGCGTGCAGATTGGTTGGAGTTTATTCTTGGGTCCGCGCAATCGTCTCCGAGCAGCTTGAGGTTCAGGAGAGATGGAAAGGATGCAAACTCTCGTTGATCCCATCCATCGCTCCTGCTTCTGCATATCGGCCGTATTCAGTACCGGCTTCCGTACCCGCCGCGGCCCCCGCGACCGCCGCTGTTGCGTCCTCCGCCGTAGCCACCGCGATTTCCTGAGCGGTCCTCGCGAGGCCGGGCTTCATTGACCGTAAGCGTGCGGCCATTGACCTCTGTTCCATTGAGCTGAGTTATAGCCTTGTCAGCATCCTCAGCGCTCATCTCAACAAAAGCAAAGCCCTTGGAGCGGCCGGTGTCACGGTCCGTTATTACGTTAACCGAATCGACCTGACCAACCTGCTCAAACAAGGAGGTGAGGTCGCCTTCCGTTGTTTGATACGACAGATTCCCGACGTAGATTTTCTTACTCATAGTTCTCCTAAAACTGGTTATGAGGAACTTCCTAGGCTTTGCGGGAAAGAGGATGAGAAATTAGCGTCAAACGCTCTCCAAAAAAGTCAGCGGGAGATTCCTGAAAACAACATCAACAGCAGCACCAGGTCTGCTGAGCTACACTAGGATGCTAACAGATAAGCCCGCAGCAGTCGAGGCTTATTTGGGCTATTTGGCGAGCGGTTCTTTCGGGAGCACGAACTAAATGGATTCACAGTCTTTCTTATAACAGGAAGTGTCACAAAGCCGGAGCTCGGTGCGTGCGGTCCGGCGATCGCGAATCTAGGTACCCTATGACGACTGATGTCTGTACCAAGCGTTGCTGTCTCTTCAGAGGCTCGCTCTTCATCACGTAAGGTTAAACTGCAGGCAGGTCACAGATGCTGGTAGAAATTTGTGCATTAGCGGTTCGCCCCTGACGCTAACTTCCGCTTTACGAACGTCCAGGGCCCTCGGGTTCGCAAAACTGTTATGAGCATGAATGTCAGCGGCGGTTAAAACTGTCGCTTCCGCCGATTTGATGCGCGCGCCGCGCACTACTATCTCCGTTTCTCTCTCGTCGGTCGCGTGCGGGTTTACGACGGTGAGCACAAGCTGTTTTTCATGCAGCGAGGCGGACCCGCTTAGCCCCCACAAGTGTGAGCTCGTCGCACCGCTCTGATAGCTGATAGTCGGCGCAGAAAACTGCGTGCGTAGCGAGGTGCCTCCCTGATGGGCTGCGTACATTTCGAAGACGTAAAACGTCGGCGTAACGATGAACTTGTCCTCGGACGCCACGAACAACGACTGAATAGTGTTGATGAGCTGCGCGACGTTAGCCATCACCACTTTGTCTGCATGACGGTTGAAGGTGTCGAGCGTCAATGCAGCAACCAAGCCGTCGCGTAGCGTGCCGGGATAACCAAACAGAAAACTGGCGGGCACGTCGTCGCTTTGTCTGTGCCAGGCTCCCCATTCGTCGACAACCAGTTTCACACGATGCTCGAGATCAGTCCCGCCCATTACGGCCCAGGTCCGATTGATCAGCGATTCCATGCGATCGGCTTTGCCTAGTAACTCGTACCACTCTGGAACTGTGAACTCAGTGGCGACGCCCTTGCCCGTCGTTCCGCAATAATAGTGCAAGGCCCATCCATAGAGGCGATTTAGCTGGCCTATGCCTTTCTCGACTAGCTTGCCGAAAAAGCGCCGGGTCCATTCGATGTCCCCGCCGTTCGGACCCGAGCCGATAAACGCGAGATCGACTCCATAGCGAGGGACCCAGGCGGTGAATCGACGAAACTCCACCGCATACTCGTCCGCAGTGAAGTCGCCGCCGCATCCCCACGATTCATTGCCGACACCCCAAAAGCGCACGGCCAGCGGCTCACGCTCGCCGCCGCTCGCGCGCAATTTCGCCAGAGTCGTGCTGCCTCCGGGAGAGTTGCAATACTCGACCCACTCGTAGAAATCCGTGGCAGACAGACTTCGCAGGTTAGCGGCAAGGTAAGGCTTGGCTCCAATCTGGCGGCAGAAGCGGATGAATTCATTTGTGCCGAAATGGTTCGGCTCGTACTTCTGTGGCCCGCCGTTGACTGAACGATACCGATCAGTCGCACGATTGTCAGCCCAGAAGTTTGTGCGGACGGGGCGCTCTGCTCTCGGCCCGACGCCGTCGCGCCAGTTGTAGCTATCGGCAAAGCACCCTCCCGGCCATCGCACAACCGGCGGTTTGATCCGACGCATGTGCTCGACAAGCGCCGAACGGATTCCGCCGAGGTTCGGTACTCTCGAATCTTCACCGACCCAGATGCCATCATAGACGACGCCGCCGAGGTGTTCGGTGAAGTGCCCGTAGATATCAGGAGAAATCTTACCGATGGGTTCGTCCACAAGAACCTCTATTTTCGAATCGGAAGCTTGCGTGCGTCGCGGCGCAAGCAACATAGCGCCGGCCGTGAGCGCGCCTCCTAGAAACTTGCGACGTTCGATTTTTGACATGTTTTCTCCTGGTCGTTGCACAGAAACTAGTCTGTTGACAGCTCTCTGACGAAAGTCATCAACGCAAACGTGGCTGCACCGCGTAGCGGTGACCTGTCGATAGCCAGCACGGTTAGGTTGGGTGACTGGACCGCGTAGCGGTCACCTATTAGTTGGCTGTTCGATCGCATTCGTAGGACTATGATAGGTGACCGCTACGCGGTCAAGTGGCTTGGGGATGGCACGCCGACTATCGAGAGGTCACCGCTACGCGGTCTTCGAATTCGCTCGGGTGAATCTCCCAACTAAGAAGTTCGGAGGTTGCTGGGACTCAATCTGATCTACCTTCCGTCCCAGTGGAACGATTCCCCCTGCTTCAACTTCAACTCGCGGGTGACTGTCCCGTAGCGCAGCCGACCGGCGTTCCCTGCGAGCGAACGCACACTGGATGAAACCAGCTTACCGTCTTTCCATTCTATGCCGACTTCGAAACCGCCGCGCGCTCGCAAACCCTTGACGCTTCCGCTTCTCCACGCCTTGGGAAGCGCCGGCAGGAGTTCAATTTCGCCGGCGTGACTTTGTAGAAGCATTTCTGCAATGCCCGCCGAGCCGCCAAAGTTGCCGTCAATCTGAAACGGCGGATGCGCGTCGAACATGTTCGGATATGTTCGCATCGGCGAAATCAATAGGTTGAGAATCTTCAAAGTGTGCTCAGCATCCTGCAATCTCGCCCAGAGGTTCAAGCGCCAACCGAGCCCCCACCCGGTCGCGTTGTCGCCGCGAATCTCGAGCGACCGTCGCACCGCGGCCGACAGTTCGGGCGTTCCGCGCGGAGTGATTTGCGCGCTGGGGTACAGGCCATACAGATGAGATACGTGTCGATGATGAAGGTCAGGCGCTTGCATATCCCAATCCTCAAGCCACTCCTGAAGCTGGCCCGATTTGCCGATTTGATTCGGAGCGAGACGCGCGCGAGTTTTGATTAGCTGCTCACGGAGTTCCTTATCAACATCCAGGACTTCAGCCGCGCGAATGCAATTGGAAAACAGGTCGCGCAAGATCTGCATATCCATTGTTGGCCCGGCGCAAACGCTGGTCTTGTCAAAGGGATGGCGATTTTCCGGCGATAACGATGGCACAGTGACCAGCCACTTATGTTTTGGCTCTTCGATCAGCGTGTCGAGGAAAAACTGCGCCGCGCCCTTGATCGCCGGATAGACTTTCGCGAGATAATGCTTATCACCGCTGAAGAGATAATGCTCCCAGAGCTGCTGACACAGCCACGCGCCGCCCATCGGCCACATCCCGTATTGCGGCCCGTCCACCGGCGCGGTTGCGCGCCAGATGTCAACGTTGTGATGAGCGACCCAGCCGCGCGCACCCCAATGAACCTTCGCGGTGCGCGCGCCAGTGTCGGTCATCTCCAGTACCATTTGCGTGAGTGGCTCGGCGCACTCGGATAAGTTCGTCGGCTCTGCGGGCCAGTAGTTCATCTCGGTGTTGATATTTATTGTCCACTTGCTGTCCCACGGCGGCGCCATGCTGTCGTTCCAGATGCCTTGAAGAGTGGCGGGCTGCGTGCCCGGGCGGGAGCTGGAGATGAGAAGGTAACGGCCGAACTGAAAATAAAGGGCAGCGAGTTGCGGGTCGGCGCCGGATGCGAAGTTGCCGATGCGCTCGTCGGTCGGGAGCTTGGCGGCATCGGATGTTTCCAGGTCCAACTTTACGCGGCGAAAAAGACGCTGATGTTGGGCGATGTGCTCACGGCGGAGCGCTTCAAACGACTTCTGGCTCGCAGCGGCGATGTGCTGTTTTGTAATCGCCGCGGGGTCGCCGGTCACGTCTTTGTAGCTTTTGTAGCTTGTGGCAATGTCGAGCAGCAGCGTTGCCGAATCAGCTCCACGCACCAAGAGAGAATCTCTCTCCGCGGTGGTCTTCCCGCCATTCGCCGCCACACGCAGGCGCGTTTCAAACTTGAGCGCTCCTGGAACGCCGCGAGCTTCGCTGTTGACGCCTCGCATCACCATCGTGTCGGGAGCATCGGTTTCGACGGTCGCCTTTTGAGGCGTCTGCATCGAGGCGGTGAAGGAGATTTGTCCCAGCTTGTCGGCTGTCAATCTCACAACCACGACCTGGTCGACGGGGCTGGAGAAAAGTTCTCGTGTGAATCGCACACCATCAATTTCATAGGTAACGCCGGCGATGGCGGTGTCGAGATTCAGATCGCGTCTATAATTTATAATACTTGCTGCGGTTTTCGAATCAGGGAAGTCCAGCAGAAGATCACCAACGGTTTGATATGGCATCTGCCTGAGCGGCTTCGCCATCATCTTCTCGCCGATCAGGTTGTGCGCCTCACCGTACTTGCCTTCGAAGATTAAGCGACGCGCTTCAGGCAACGCCGCCAACGCTTCGGGGTTGTTGGGATCGTAAGGTCCGCCGGCCCACAGCGTGTCTTCGTTAAGCTGCAGGCGCTCGCGCTCGACGCCGCCGAAGACCATCGCGCCGAGTCGGCCGTTTCCCACCGCGAGCGCTTCGACCCATTGTCGCGCAGGGCGGCGGTACCAAAGGCTCAGCGGCTCTTCAGGCGGCGCTGCTTGGCCGGTGAACCGAGCGGTATCAGTTGGATCCTGGGTTGCGACCGCGAGCCTTTCTGACGACATGCTCGCAAACACTGCTGCAACACCCAGGACTGCAATGACGATTCGTGTTCTCATCTGATGTTTCGTAGTCCCGCCTTCAGGCGGAAGTTTGTATAGTCTCCTGTCAGGCAAATTATTACAAACTTCCGCCTGAAGGCGGGACTACGAACTCGGTTTGTAGGCGGGGACTTCTTTAGCCTTCGACGAAAAAAGTTTGCACAGCGCGCAACTCCTAAGCCCCTTAAGTCCGGATACAACGCTGGCCGCGTTAATCTCTGCGCCATCCGCGTTAGTGTGGGTGTGTTCATCGGCGAACAGCACATTAACCTTTTCCGGTCCCATTTCCTCATAGCGACGCGCGGTGATTTCATTCAGATCAACAAACGCCGCGCCCTCAGACTTCGCGACCTCCGCGGCCCATCTTCCATAATCACCGGAAGCGCGAACAACCTTACCGTCTTTCCAGATTTTTCGAGGGATAGGCGAGAGGATGATCGGCGTCGCGCCCTTCGCTTTTGTATCGGCGACATACTTGTGCATGTACCACCCGTAGGTGTGAACGACCTCGTGTTTCTTGGTGAGCAGGTTGTCAATCTCTTGAGTCTCTTCCCCGGTGCCGCGAATCGAGCCTCGAGCGCGCGAACTATCATTAATGGCCCCGCCATCGTTGTGGCCGAACTGCATTAGAACAAAGTCGCCGGGTTTCATCTCGGCCAGAATCTGGTCCCACCGGCCCTCGGTCAAGAAGGTGCGGCTGCTGCGGCCCCCGATCGCGCGATTCAAAACGTTGATCTTCGTATTGTCAAAATACTCGGCAAGAGGATCGCCCCACCCCTGCTGGCCCGCCGTATTGTTCTTCACAGTTGAGTCTCCGATTATGAATAGGGTCAGCCGCCCGTCCGTCTTCTGTGCGCGGGGGCTCGCCGCAATAGCTAGGCCAGCCGCAATGCCCAACAATACTCCAGCGACTATTCGCGACATTACTATTAAATCCTCAACGGGTGCTTGTAATAACCCTCTCGACGCTCGCCAGCCCCTCAGATTGCGCTCTGAGCTTGATCACTCCTGGCTGACCCGCTTTCGTTCGGACGATCACAAGGCATAGTCCGTTGTAGGCGTTTCGCTCCTTTGACTGAAAGGATTCGAGGCTTGCCGCATCGCCGTTGTCAATTGCAATAATCTCTCCCGGCCCCGATATTTCGAAACGGATCCGATTCTTCGAACGCGGGACCATCAAACCATTCTTGTCTGCAATGGTCACCGTCACGAATGACAGGTCTTGGCCATCGGCTTTGATCCTTGCGCGATCTGGCTTCAACATTAGCTTCGCAGCCGGGCCAGTCGTTTTCACGACATCTTCGGCCCATCTCTTCCCATTCTTGTAGGACACGACTCTCAACTCGCCTGGCTCGTATTTCACGTCGTCCCAGCGCAGTCGATATTGATACTGCCCTTTCTGTTTTCGACCGAGAGACTTTCCGTTCAAGAACAGCTCAGCGCCATCGCCGGATGTGTAGACGTGCACGGGAGTGATTTGGCCAACTCGCTCGGACCAATTCCAATGAGGGAGAATGTGAGCCATCGGAAACTCGGGCCGCCATCGCGCCTGGTAAATATAAAAGCGGTCTTTCTTGAAGCCGCAAAGATCGACGATGCCGAAATAGGAACTCCGCGATGGAACCTTGATCTTACCCGACGATTTCAGTTCTTGCGCCGCGCGGGCTTGCTCCGCGGCGTCCGTAAAGTTGAGCATCGAGTTGGAGTCGCCGCCGTAAGGAGTCGGCTCACCCAGATAATCGAAGCCGGTCCACACAAACTCTCCGGCAGCGAAAGGAAACTCGTCGAGCCCTTTGAACTCGACGTCGGGCGGCCACGCCCAGCGCGGCGCGTACAGATCGTAGGAGCTCACCTGAAAATCGGCGCGGCCCTGATTCTTATCATCGACGACAGGAAAGAAGTACTCGCCGCGTGAGCTGACCGTTGACGCCGTCTCGCTCGCGAAGAGAAACTGGCCCGGATTCTTCTCGCGAAACTTTCCGTATTCAGTCGGCTTGTAATTGTAGCCGAAGACATCGACAGTTTTCTGAAACCCGTTGTAGGCGGCTTCGGCGTAATTTGCAGCGGCCGTTGCCGGGCGCGTCGGATCTTCTTGGTGGACGATCTTCGCCAGCGCTTCAGAGATTTGATGTCCCGCGGCGTCGCGTTGCTCGCCGATCTCATTTCCGGTGCTCCAAAGAATAACGCAAGGGTGATTTCGGTCGCGACGTATCTGTGCGCGCAGGTCCTTCTCGTGCCAATCGTCGAACAATAGATGATAGTCGTTTTTCTTCTTTGCTCGATGCCAGGCGTCGAACGCCTCATCCATGACAACGATGCCCATTCGATCGCACAGATCGAGCAGCTCGGGCGCCGGCGGGTTATGGCTTGTGCGAATCGCGTTGACGCCCATCTCTTTCAGGATTTCGATCTGTCGCTCCAAAGCTCGAATGTTGATCGCCGAGCCGAGCGGTCCAAGATCGTGATGATCGCAAACGCCGTTGAGCCTGACGTGTTCGCCGTTGAGGAAGAACCCTCGATCGGGGTCGAACTTGATCGCGCGGATGCCGAATACGGTTTCGTAACGATCCACCGCTTTCCCGCCCTCCTCGACCGTCGTGACGGCTACGTAAAGATTGGGGGTTTGCAGACTCCACAGCTTCGGATTGTTGACGCGCATCAAGACGGTGCGGGTTTCGCCTGCGCCTGCCGCAATAGTGACAGCTTGTGGCTCGGACGAAATCGATTTGCCGATCCTCTGGCCATTCGCAAGCTCATACACTTGCGTGGTCAGTTTCACGCTCGCCGATGCCGCCGAGTTGTTTTCGACCGTGACCTTCACGTTGACGAACGCAGCGGACTGGCTCAGTTCTGGCGTGGTGATATAAGTTCCCCAATGACTCACATGTACTGCCGCCGTTTTAACAAGCCACACGTTCCGGTAGATTCCTCCTCCCGGATACCAGCGCGACGAATCGGGAGGATTATCCAAACGGATCGCAATGACGTTGTCAGCGCCGAACTGGATGTAGTGCGTAAGGTCAAGCTCAAACGAAGCGTAGCCGTAAGGCCAGCCGCCGACGAACTGTCCGTTCAACCAAACAGTTGCGTACGCCATCGCTCCATCTATGTCGAGATAGAACCGCTTCTCTTTTTCATTAGCGCTGACGTCGAAATGATTGCGATACCAGCCGACGCCCCACCATGGAAGCTTACCGGTTTCGCCAGGGTATTCCTGTTTGAACGGCCCTTCGATTCCCCAATCGTGCGGTAGGTCTAATTGCCTCCAAGCGCTATCATCGAAATCCCGCTTGGCGTAAGCGATGTCTCCGCCGAGATTTCCTGACGGTTGCGCCCGTCGGGCCGCGTTCGGGTTTGTGACAAAATCGTTGCCAGTTGCGGTTACCCAGTCCTTGATCTTGTCATAACTCAGCCGTCCGTCGGCGCCCGGCGGATCACCCTTCTGGAATCGCCACGTCGAATTCAGCGACAGCCGCTCTCGAGCCGGCACGCTTTGACCACTAGCGGTAGGCGTCAGAATTATCAAAGCTGCGATCAGTAGTAGAGAGCAACGCATTCTTTCCATACTGTTTCAATCCCCATAGCGCGGGTGACGGATCACTTCACACCGAAACCCTGCTCTTTCAACCAGAGCGCGCACTCGATTGTCCAGGGATGGCGATGTTCGGGATCCCATTGCGCGCCACCGAGCCCGATGCCGTGCGCGCCCTTCGGGAAAACGTGCAGCGAGAACGACACACCTGCACGTCGGAGCGCAGCCGCAAATTCGATTGAGTTCTCCAGCTTTACCGTCGTGTCTTCGACGGTATGGAAGATAAACGTAGGCGGCGTGTCCTTGGTCACCTGTTTCTCATTCGACAGGAGCTCGACCAGCTTTGGGTCCGGGTTATCACCCAAAAGATTCTTCTTAGAGCCGGCGTGCGTGTTCGGTCCCATAGTAATGACCGGATAACAAAGAATGCCCAGATCGGGCCGCGAGCTGGTGCGGTCAATCGGGTCCGCGGCTTTCGGATCGCCGACATCGAAATGCGTGAGCGCGGTTGACGCAAGGTGCCCGCCCGCCGATGAACCCATCACGCCGATGCGATGCGAGTCGAGTTTCCACTTCTCGGCATTAGCTCGAACGTAACGGATGGCGCGAAGCACGTCCTGCATCATCGCCGGATGTTTGTAGCCGCCAGTGCCGAGTCGATACTTGAGCACGAAGGCTGTGATTCCCTGCTCGTTCAGCCAGAGCGCGTAATGGAAGCCCTCGTGCGGCGCGAGTCCGGCGTATGCGCC
>DASXSR010000154.1:0-4110 GCA_036505875.1 Blastocatellia bacterium
CAAGGCTTCGGTTCTTGGATTGTGAACCAGAAGGCAGACCACCGCTCATCCAAGTAGCGATTCGGTGGGGATTGCGAGGCGTTTGCGTAAAGACCGCATCATCTCAACTGTCAGTTTCCTTTTTCTGTTGAGAATTTCCGATACTCGGCTCCGGCCCCCGAGAATATCCGCCAGGTCCGATGGCTTGAGCTCAAGCTGTTCCATGCGGAACTTGATGGCTTCAACGGATCGGGAGGGTCGATCCTGTAGTGTTTCTGCTCATACACCTCGACCAGTGTGACCAGCACGTCCAATCGGTCGCCCTTTGCGGTGTTCGGCTTGGCGTCCCAAAGCTTTTCAATCTCTTTAAGTGCTTTCTGGTAGTCACGTTCAGTTTTGATGGGTTTGATCGTCATGTCAGACCTCTTCTGCTTTGATGTTGTCGTACGCCGCATGGGTACCAACGAACCGGATATAAACAATCTGAAATTCGTACTTCACGGCTACAACCAACCGATACGTATTCCCCTTGACGTTGAATACGACACGGTTGTTGCGAAGAATACTCGCCGTGCGGTACGCGGTCTTGATATCCTGCGGGCTTCTCCTCTCGCTCTCTTGGCTCGGTATACCATGCTCTTTCGGGACTCTCGGCATCCGGATGCTTCTCCCAAAAGGACTTCAGTGTCTTTACCGAGAGAACGCGCACAATCTAAGATACCGTTTCCCATTTTGGGAACAAGACAGTTGAATGCCAAGAGCTCTAGTTCGGTAACGGCGGAGACGTGGACTGGCGAACTTTGCGCGAAGACGCCGCGCAAGGTGGTCACGGTATTATTATCATCTTTCAGGTAATAAAGAATCGCGTTCGTATCCAGCGCCGCGAAATTGAATCCGCACTTCCTCGCTGCGCAGCGCCCGATGAAAGGCGAACTGCTCGTCCTGCATATTGTAGGTGCGTATCCGCATATTGGCCGATTCCATCAGCGGCTGAGTGCCGGCGTCTTCGCGACCCTTGCCGACGACTCATTCAAGCCTGACCCTAACATCAATTTCATTCTCGAAGCCGACGCTGAAAGTTCTTTTCTTGCTCTTGAATAATTCGGGTTTTTGTGCGGCCTATTGAGACGTCGCGATGGTGAGCTCTTTAGTATCGCGCTTTGTCGATCGCATGAGTGGAGACGAAACTTTGAGGAGCAGTAGCGCGAGTCGTTATTCTGTCCTATTGCGCCGTCCAGCCAAGATCGACAGCCACCTGCGTCCCCGTGATTCCCCTGGCCGCATCGCTGCAGAGAAATGCCACGATCTCGCCGACTTCTTCAGGCTCCAGAAGCCGCTTGATCGCTTGCGGCACGAGCAACACTTTCTCCATGACTTCGCGCTCCGAGATTCCATGCGCCTTGGCTTGGTCTGCGATCTGGCGCTCCACCAAGGGCGTGCGCACGTAGCCTGGGCATACGGCAACGGCTGTAATGTTGTGTGCCGCCCCCTCCATGGCGAGAACCTTCGTGAGCCCTAAGAGACCGTGCTTCGCCGACACATACGCCGCCTTGTACGGGGAGGCCACGAGGCCATGAGCCGAGGCGATATTGATGATCCGGCCGAAGCCCTGGCGCATCATGTGTGCGAACACGTACTTGCTCAACAGAAAGGCGCCGGTCAGCATCACACCGATGAGAAGATCCCACTTCTCTTCGGGAAAATCTTGAATCGGCGCCACGTGCTGGAGCCCTGCGTTGTTGACCAGGATGTCGAGCCGACCGAACCGATCAACCGTATCCTCGATGAGTTGCTTGGCGTCATCGCGCCGAGAGACGTCCGTTCGCTGGAGCACGGCTTTTCCCCCGATGGCCTCTACCGCACCAACCGCATCCTGCGCAGCCGCCTCGCTGAGGTCAGCGATGACAACGTGCGCGCCCGCCTTGGCCAAAGCTACCGCGATGGCTTTGCCGATCCCGCTGCCCGCGCCTGTGACGACTCCTACGCTGCCATCCAAGCCCACGATTGATTCACCTCCTCCTCAGCTGGCAGAGGATGACCTTCCCTTTCGTCACTTCCGATTTTTTTCCGCGAAGATTTGTGACGGCTTAAATTCAGTTGGATCTTACGCGATCCAGCGGCGTTAATACAAGCTTATAGAGAGAGCCCTGCGCCAAGCCAAAAGGCCGGGTCAGGTGGGCAGCGCTTCTCCCGTTTCGCGACCCGGAGGCTGCCGTAAAGGAGATGCGCAGGGTGAGCGAACTGGGCGCTTCGGGTATTTTCACCATGGGCATGGTGTGGGAGCGGAATTTGGCCGATCCGGAGTTCTTTCCGATGTACGAGGAGGCCGCAGGACTTGACCTTCCCATTTGCGTTCACCTCGGGTGGGGCTCGCCGCAGGTAACGCAGCTCTTTTCCGATTCCCATGCGTTCTTTTGTTCAGCGATTGTTCCCGTGATGTGGGGCTTCATGTACACCATGGGCGCCGGCCTGCTGACCCGTTTTCCCAAGCTGCGGCTTGGCTTCCTGGAGACCGGCTCCGCCTGCGTCGAGTGAGTTGGGGTCGGACCACGCTAAGCCTCTGTTGTTTGAAGGTTTGTCTACGATGGGGTGGCATTATTTGGTCTTAGAGCCTCATTTTCCCCATCGAAATGGTTGCCATAAGGCTGCTCCGTTTCTCGAAGTGTGTACACCCAGTCCGCCACGGCAACCTGGCGACGTTGTGCTTTGAAGCCCAATTCAATTTTTGCTTGCTCGACAAAGCTCTCGCTGCTAGCGCGTTCGACGGAAGGCGGCGACCCATTGCGGTTGGGTGACGCTCCACATGCCTTTACGGGGACCGTCGTCTTCGATGCGCAGGTCCACGGCTTCGGGGTTGTGACGCAGCAGTGCGGCGGCGGCCTCGAACTTTTCGAGGCCTTCGACGCTGGCGAGGAGTGCAATCGAGGAGAGCGCGATCAGGTCGGCGAGATTGTGTCCGTAGAGTCGGCTCGGCTGGCGCCGCACGTTGCTTTCCACCGGAGTTCCCGCGGCACCGAGCACTTCGGCAATCGCGCCACCACCCTCCGCGGGTAGTCCTAGCAAGCGGCGACGCTCGGCGATGACTGAGAGATGCCGCGCGTTGTCGCCGGTGTCGCCGCCGTGTTCGATAAATCTTTTCAGCGCGAGGCCGGTATAGCCGACGGTTTCGTCGGTCACGACGACGAACAGCACACCGCCGGGCTTCAAGAAGCGCACCATCCTTGTGACGCTGGCAGGAAGGTCGTTGACGAAATAGATCATGTGCAGCGCGAGGGCAAGGTTGATGCTGCCATCTGACGGTAGCTTTTCTCCCGAGCGCTCGGCCGCTGCGTCGATCTCATCAAATTCTGCAGCCAGCGCCATACCGGGCCGCAAATGCGCCTTTGTTTTTAGAAAAGCACGATAGTTTGCGAGGTATTCGGGATTGGGTTCCTCGATCGAGACGCGGGTGCCCTGCGGCACTGAGTCGGCGACTAGGGCGAAGGTTTGACCGTCGCCCGCTCCGAAGTCGAGGATGTGACCGTCACTCGGCACCGACCTTTCTATGGCGCGGCGGAGCTCCGGCGCGAACATGTCGCGCTGGTCGGTGCCCATCATCAGCACCCGCCCAAGCGGATCCGGCTTCAGCAGCCGGGCGAAGGCGTTGCGGTATTGGCGGTGTGGGTCGAGCCCCTCAAATTCGTTGCGCACGAGCTCGAGCGCTTCGTCGAATTGAGGTGCGAGGTTCTCTGCTCTGTTCCGGTCAATCTGAATCGGCATGGAACTATTAAATGGCCAGGCTATTTTTTCCGTCCGGTTATCGGGGTGAGACTTTTACTTCATGACTTCTGGGACTCACCGCGCCGCCGCGAGATTCTTGCGCCACTCGGCCTGCTTGTGCACCGTCGTTTTGATCTCGAACTTGCTGTCGAAATAGTGCTTGGTCGGATCGATGGGGACGCGCCAGCGAACCTTGCTGTAGAAGTTGAGTCGTAGGAAATTCTCATCTTCCGGCGGGATGCTGATCACGCTGTGGGAAATGCCCAGCGGGATAATGGTGATCTCGCCGGGAGAAACTTCGACATTTTCGAACTCAGAAAGATCGAGCGCGTCGCCGCGAAACTGAATCCGCACTTCCTCGCTGCGCAGCGC
>DASXSR010000155.1:0-4173 GCA_036505875.1 Blastocatellia bacterium
CGCTTTGGGCCGTGCTTATTACGACCTGGGCCAGTGGGAGCAAGCCATCGACAGCCTGCAACGCGGTCTGGCGCTGAAACCTAAAGATAAGGCCTCCCAGGATCGTCTTGCTCAGGCTCAACTGATGTTGGAGCGAGAAACTGGAAGGAGAGTGGAAAGACCGTCAGACGATAATGGTGACAGTGAGCAAGCAAAGGGTTCATTGGCATCGTTGAGTAGCCCGCCGCTACCAGCAGCCACTTCAAGACTCGCTGCGAACGATTCTGAGCCCAGCAAAGTTTATCGTGCAGGACCAGGCGATGTACTGGATGTTCGATTGACTGAGTCTGCTTCCGGACAGGCAACCCTGTTTACCGTGACATCGGCGGGTTTACTTGAGCATCCGGATCTGAGCGCGCCCTTGGTCGCCACCGGGTTTACGGTTGAAGAAATCAGTGCCCGCATTGAAGACGACCTCAAACAACGGTCGCCAACAAAGAACCCAACTGTCTCAGTGAGCGTCCAGGAATACGTCAGCCATCGGATCCTCGTCAGCGGTCTCGTCAAGGAACCCGGCACTAAGATTCTGCAACGAGAAGCCGTTCCGCTTTATGTGGTAGTCGCAGACGCTCAGCCATTGCCTGAAGCCGGCCGGGTGAGCGTGGTGCGAAACGAATCGAACGAAAGTTTTGTGATCGATCTATTGTCACAAGCAGAGATGAAGCTGCTGGTTCGGCCGGGTGATGTCATAACTCTGCAACCGAATCCCGCGCAGTTCTACTATGTTGGCGGTGAGGTAAAGTCTCCCGGGGAAAAAACTTTTCGGCGGGGTTTGACCTTGACGCAGGCAATCATCGCCGCGGGAGGATTGACCAAAAACTCGAAGGAAGCGCGATTAGCCCGCGATAACGGCAAGGGTTTTCTCGTGGTGAATCGGTACAGACTGAAGGACATCGACTCCGGAAAGATTCCCGATCCGGTAATAGAACCCGGCGACCGAATTACGATTGAATAAGGATGCTAAGCAAATGTCAGCACCAATTAGAGCACAAATCCCCAGAGCACAAATCCCAAAGCCACCTGCGTCTGACGGTTCGTCAGCGCCACTTGAGCAGGTCGAGACGCTCGACGCAGTCAGTGATTCAGATGTGGCGCCAACGGGCCACAATCGAGGGGCAAGGACTCTGCATGAGCCTCCGGACATTTGGGACCTGGTTCATGAAACACGCGCAGAGTTTGATCCTCGAGCAGCATTTTTCGCACGTATTACTTCCATTAATCCGATAGTGCTAATGGTGCTTGCGCTCATCGTTGCAGGCGGTGCGCTGTTTGGATTTATTAAGGTGAGAGGTTCGTCAGGAAATGTTTCTGCGGTCCCTTCTGTGCAACCAGAGGACAGTAACAGGAAGACTGCCCCAAGTTCACCAGCGACAGTGCGAGTCAACACCGCAGCCTCATCGGATCAGGCGGGCCCAAATACGCCGGGGAGCAGTGACGTTGCTGGCAGCTCAGTTGAACCAAACAATACCAGCGCCGCCAATAATGCTTTGCCCAATCCCGGCGCGGGCAATAACGGTGCGGCTCGGGCCGCGTTTTCAGTCAAGCCATTCGTGCGCAAGGCTCGCCAAGCAGATCCGGCGCGTTCAATTACCGCTGTCAGCGCGACGCTCGCCAGCATAGACAACAGAGACAAGGCTCGACAATCAACGACACCTGCTCCAAAATCCGACAACGCTAAGGATCCCGCCGCCACAGCAGCGAAGCAAGAATCAAATAAAGGTCCAAGTCTCGGTTTAATCGCTCCAGCTAAAACCGCACCTACACCAAAAGCTAAAGTTATCCAATGGCCTTAAGGCAAGGGCTTTGCCGCTCTTCTTTCTCAAACGGTGGCGGGATCCATTAGCTCCAGAATCCTGGCCCGAAGATCGGCCTCCAACCGCGATTCAAACACGTCTTTCTCCGCCTCCAATTGGTCCGCGTTCATTTGAAAGTGAGCAGCGCCTAACGTCATGTCAACGTTTGCAGCATTCACGACCCGTTGGAATTTGTCCAAGGACAATTGGTACAAGAGAACGGCACCGGTATCTTGAGACACAGAACGCCCAAAATTCTGCGGAATTAAGTCTATCTTCTCCCCGGCGAAAGAAATTCCAAGGTGGTCAGAGTCTTTGTAATAAGTTCGGTCCGAGCCATAGAACAGCAGGTAGGCTGCATCTTCGTTCGCTCGCGCGCTACGAACTACATAGGGACTAAAGTCCAAGAATTGGTAAGGCGCATTTCGTTCCATGACACGAATTCTTTGAAGTCGAAAATACGTCCGGTCATCGGATTGATCGTATTCCTTGGAAATTTGATATGAGTGATTAAATCTCTTCGCGCAAGAGACGGCAGTGAGTGAAAAAGCAAGACACAAAAGAAGAGCAAACAATTTCATCTCAATTGAAATACGAGCGTCCAACGTCAGAGTTGATCGGGTGGCGCGATTTCATTCAACCTTCGCCGGACCAAGTATGTTACAAAACACGTCCAACGAGTTGTTGGGCCGCGGTACATTGGCGCGAGTTCGCGGCTGCGGAGTGCTTCGATATATCACGGCAATACATGGTCGGCCTTCGCGACGAGTGCCAGCGGCAAAACAAGGCCCAAGCCCCGGGCCGCACTTTTGTTAATTGTTAGGTAGTAACGGCCTGGATAGCGGACAGGCAAATCCCCAGGGCTCGCGCCCCTCAGGATTTTATCGACGTATCGTGCGGCCTCGCGGTACTGGCCTTTCTGGTCCGGCGCCCACGCCATCAGCCCGCCGACTTCGGTGAAGAACTCTGACTGGTAGATCGCTGGCAGACGGTTCTTTGCCGCAAACCCCACGATGAGTTCGCGGTTGCCAAGCGACAAACCACCTTGGAAATTCAAGAGACCATCCATCCCGTCGCTGACGATCGCAGCGAGCGCCGCTTCAAGTTCGTTGAGCGTTGTAGCTCGGTAAGGTTTCACCGTGAGGCGGAGCGATTTGGCGGCCTGCTCTGCGTCTGCGAGTTGGGCTTCATGGCCGCCGTGCCCTGGCGTCGTCGAGAGCAGTCCGACGCGTGACACCATCGGCGCAGCGGTCTTCAGAAGCCGCAGACGCTTCGCGGTCACGCCCGGCGGGAGTTCATCTATCCCGGTGTACATCCCACCCGGGCGTTTGAGTGTCTTAGCGAAGCCGTTGCTGACCATGCCCGGACAGGTGGCGATGACCATCGGCATGGCCGGATTGTTCTTGCGCACTTCGAGCGCATGCACCAACGCGCCCGCCACGATTAGGTCAAGGTTCATGTGGGCAAGTTCGGCTGCCTGCGCCGCCAGATCCGACGAGTTAGGGCGCAGGATACGTTTCTCGATAACTATGTTTTCTGCTTCGACATATCTTAGCCTGTGCAGCTCCTGCTCGAACGCCTCAACCAACGTGGGTGAACCACCGCCGAGGAAACCGATATGCCCGACGCGACGCGCACGGTGGAGCTGGGTGGACGTCGTCAGCGGGAGTGCACAACCGAGTAGTCCAAGGCGGCTGACGAACCAACGGCGACTGTAGACGCTTGCCATGCTCTCTCCCTCACCATTAGCGGCCTAACGTCAGAGTTGACCGGGCGGCGGCTTTAGAAATGATGAATTATGAAGGATGAAGGATGAAGAAGAAAACGCTTTCAGCCTTCATCCTTCCGTCTTCATCCTTGCTTTCGCCGCTCCGGTCCAACGATTTGTTCGATGGCGACCCAGAACAACGCGCTACGTCGGCAGATTGTTAATCTGCAAACCAATCGGATCCGCGTGCGCTTCTTTGAGAAGCTCGATAAGCCGCAACACATCGGCATGCCGAAGCGAACGTGAAGGCCGAACAAGCACCGTCCGCGGGATCCGTTCCATTATGGGCAAGTCGGACCGCGATTCAAATCCCGAGAGATACGCTCGTTGTGCGATACGCTGCTGAAAAAGAGCCGACAGCTTCGAAGCAAGCGGTCCCGTGTCGTTCAACGTTCCGAACGATTCCGTATTCAGAGTGATCATGCGATCAGCGGTAATTGTAACGGTCAACGTTCCGCAATCGTAATCGATGACTGTCGCGTCCGGCGACTGATCGGAAATTGGCTGCCCAAGACTTCGTTCCGTAACATGCTGCTGTACGATCATGAAATCGTTTGAGATAACAGGAGGTTG
>DASXSR010000156.1:0-5642 GCA_036505875.1 Blastocatellia bacterium
TCTGGAACTCGGGACGGATGGAGGACAACCTCGGTTATCGCATTCGGCACAAGGAAGGTTATGTGCCTTGTCCGCCGGTAGATTCGCTGCACGACTTGCGCTCGGACATTGTGCAGAACCTGCAATCGGTGGGCATCGAGCCCGAAATGCATCACCACGAAGTGGCGACCGGCGGTCAGGGTGAGATTGACTTCCGCTTTTCGACGCTGCTTGGGACCGCCGACAACGTGATGCTATTCAAGTATGTAGTAAAGAATACAGCATTTTACTACGGCAAGGCGGCGACCTTCATGCCCAAGCCGATGTTTGGAGATAACGGCAGCGGCATGCATTGCCATCAGAGTTTATGGAAGGGCGAGAAGCCGCTGTTTGCCGGCGACAAGTACGCGGGCGTGTCAGAAATCGCGCTGCATTACGCGGGCGGCGTCCTGAAACACGCGTCGGCGCTTGCGGCGCTTGCGGCGCCAACCACGAACAGCTACAAGCGGCTCGTTCCAGGGTACGAAGCGCCGGTCAACCTGGCATATTCGCGGCGCAATCGCTCGGCGGCGATTCGAATACCGATGTATTCGCCGTCGGCGTCCGCTAAACGCCTCGAGGTGCGTTTCCCCGATCCGTCGTGTAATCCATATCTAGCTTTTGCGGCGATGATGATGGCAGGACTCGACGGGATTCAGAACAAGATCGATCCGGGTGCGCCGCTCGATAAGGACATCTACGATCTCTCTGCCGACGAGCTAAAGGATGTGCCGACCCTGCCGGGCTCGCTGGATCGCGCGCTCGATGCGCTCGAAGCAGACCACGATTTCATGCTCAAGGGCGATGTTTTTAGCGAGGCGATGGTCGAACGGTGGATAACTTACAAGCGAAAGAATGAATGCGATCCGGTTCGCATGCGCCCGCACCCGCTCGAGTTTCAAATGTACCTCGACACGTGACACCGCATCCCGCGTGTTATTTCCGAACTCCGTAGGAGTTCGATGTTTGTAGGATAGTTGGGCATTAGAGACTCACTCCGTAGGAGTGAAATGTTACGGCGGATTCTTTTAAGGAATGTAACGCAGTCCAGAGCGGACATTCAACTCCTTACGGAGTTAGAGCCGGTCGCGGTCACTGCTACAAACATTCAATCCCTCTGGGATTGGAAACAGGCGTGAGCGAATCAAGCAATCTTCCGGCGCTCATCCTCTCGAAGCTCGAAGAGCAAATCGACCGAGCAGGGCGTCTGCTGGATCTCATTCCTGCGGATAAGATTGAGTGGCGACCGTTGCCCGAGTCATTGCGTTTGTGCGAGGTGCTCGGGCATCTGCTCGAATGTCTTGCGGGCTTCTGCGCTGCGCTTTACGCAGTCAATCCGGAAGCGCTCTCTCACTTCTTGACGCTACGAGATCTCCCGGTCAACCATTGCTGCGAAGTTAAAGAAGCGCGTGAGCGAATGCAGACTTACTCGGGCTGCATCAGAGAAGGCTTCGCCCGTCTTACCGATGACGATCTCGTGAGAATCATTCCTACCGTTTTTGCCCCTGACGGCGAACCGCTGATGACGATCCTGTTGGGAAATCTGGAACATTTCATCAATCACAAGTACCAACTCTTTTTCTATCTCAAGTTGCTCGGCGTCTCTATTGGCACAAGTGATCTATATCGCGTGCGATAGCGACAATGCCGAGTGTTGCTGGTCATACTGCGCTCGATGCTTTCGAGCATTCGTTACTCGCCGACCTGCCCAATAGGGTCTCTGGTTTGCTCTGATGTGCTGTGGACTGAGCGAATGCTTTTTCCTGTTCTCTTTTGGTACGAGTCGGATTCAGTCCGCACATTAACAGTACATCCAAGAGGTGACCGCCATGAAAGTTCAAATCGCACAAAAGCTTACACGATTCATCGCGCTGACCATCCTGATACTTTGCACGGCGCATCTCTCGTCCGGCTACTCGGTGCTTACGCACGAAGCGATAATCGATACGGCGTGGAAGGATTCGATCAAGCCGATCTTGCTGAAGCGATTCCCGCAGGCGACAGCCGAACAACTGCGCGAAGCGCAGGCCTACGCTTACGGCGGCTCGATCATTCAAGACATGGGCTACTATCCGTTTGGTAGCAAATATTTCACTGATCTGGTTCATTACGTCCGAAGCGGCGACTTCATCGAAGCCTTGCTCGCGGAAGCTCAGGACCTAAACGAGTATGCATTCGCGTTGGGCGCGCTGGCGCATTACGCTGCGGACAACGACGGTCACGTGATTGCCGTTAACCGCGCTGTGCCGGTCCTTTTCCCAAAGCTGCGCGCCAAGTATGGAGATAGAGTGACGTATGTTGAAGATCCTGCTGCGCACCTCAAGACTGAGTTCGGTTTCGACGTCGTGCAGGTAGCGCGGGGACGCTACGCCTCTGAGGACTACCACGATTTCATCGGGTTCAAAGTCTCAAAGCCCGTTCTGGAACGCGCGTTCAAGAGGACCTATGGCATCGAGGTCCGAGACATCTTCGCGAATTTTGATTTGGCGGTCGCGACCTTTCGTCGGGCTGTCGGCACGATAATCCCGCGGATGACCATAGTGGCTTGGGAAACGAAGAAGGACGAGATCGAGAAAGCAAATCCTGGCATTACTCGCGAGAAGTTTCTATATGGTCTATCGTCCGCCGATTACCAAAGGGAATGGGGCCAGCAGTATGAAAAGCCAGGCGTGCGCGACAAAGCGCTAGCCTTATTCGTCAGGGTCATTCCGAAAGTCGGCCCCTTTTCGGCGCTCGCATACAAGACACCGACACCGGAAGCCGAGCGGATGTTTATTGAGAGCTTTAATGCAACGCTCACCCGCTATCGTGCCATGCTCGCGCAAGCGCGAACCGGCAGGCTGAACCTGGAGAACAAAGACTTCGACACCGGACAACCAACTCGCGCAGGCGAGTACAAGCTTGCCGATGAAACATATTCGAAGTTGGTCAGACAACTTGCGGGCAAGAATTTCGAGAACGCGTCGCCGGAGCTTCGACACAACATCCTGGCGTTCTATGGAAATCTGGATGCGCCAATCGCGACCAAGAGACACAAGGAAGATTGGCAAGAAACACTGCGCGCACTCGAGAAGCTGAAAGCGACGCCAACGCAGGCTGTGCGAACCGGGCGCAAGCGTTGAGTTATGAACTCATTTCGCGCCTTCGTTCGGTCTTTCAACCGGGTAGCCCGCATTTATCCAGCCATTGGTGCCGCCGACGACGTTGAAAACCTGTAAGAACCCGCACCGCTCGAGGATGCTCGTCGCGGCGCTCGATCGGTAACCGCTCGCGCAGATGACCGCAACCGGCAGCTTGGAGTTCAAAATGGAGGCTTGCTCTTTGAGATGCGCCAGAGTCACGTTGGTCGCTCGCGGCACGTGGCAGTTGTTGTACTCGCCCGAACGACGAACATCGATGATCTGCAGGTCGCGACTCTCCTCGATCTGATGGCGCAGCTCATCGACCGGCATCTGCGGCGTCGTCGCAGCCGGTAAGCCCGCCCGGTCCCAAACGTACATACCGCCCCGCAGAAAGCCTTTTACGTTTTCGATCCCGACTCGCGCGAGTCTAGTTACTGCTTGATCGACCTCGCCACGGTCATCGGCGACAATCACCATCGGCGTTTCGAGTGGAATCAGCGTGCCCGCCCACGACGCGAACTGGCCTCCGAGTCCGATGTTGATCGCGCCGTGAATGTGACCATTGCCATAAGCCGCTGACGCACGCACGTCCAGAATCAAACAACCTTCGCGCGAGAGCCGATCGACCTCTTCAGGCGAAAGCTCGGTCGGTCGCGGCAGTTCTTCTAGAGACGCTGCGCCCGTGCGATTGATCTCCGCATCGCGCGAGAAGTAAGCCGGTGCTTCGGGAAGGTCAGTGGTCATCATTTGAATGAATTCTTCTCGAGTCATCGGCTGCAGCGCGTAGTTGAAGCGCCTTTGCTCGCCGATGGTCGAAGAGGTTTCCTTCGACATGTTGCGACCGCACAGTGAGCCCGCGCCGTGAGCGGGATAGACCTGCACTTGGTCGTCAAGCTTCAACAGCTTCCCGTGCAAGCTGTCGTAGAGCATGCCAGCCATCTGTTCGGCAGTGTAGCCCTGCGAACCTACCAGGTCAGGCCGACCAACGTCGCCGATAAACAGCGAGTCTCCGGTAAGCACTTTCTGCGGGCGATGAGAGACCTCTCGATCGATGATCAGGATAGAGATACTTTCGGGCGTATGGCCGGGCGTTTCGAGTATGCGCAGGATTACTTTCCCAATTTCGATCTCCTCGCCGTCCGTTGCCGCGCGATGAGGGAAGGTCGCGCCAGCCTTCTTGCCGAAAACGATTTCCGCACAAGCGCGCTCGGCCAGTTCGCGATGCCCACTTACAAAGTCGGCATGCAGGTGAGTCTCGACGACGTACCTGATCTTCAAACCTTGCGCTTCGGCTTCGGTGACATATTGATCGACGTCGCGTTGAGGGTCTACGACTGCGGCTTCGCCGTCAGACCCGATCAGATATGAAGCGTGAGCGAGACATCCAAGATAGAATTGTTTGAAGTACACCTTGAGTCCTGTGTCCAATCTACGAAGTTTGCGGCTATGTCATGTAAAGCTCGTGCACTTCTATATACCGCTGGACTGCCGCCGGCACAAGTCCATTGGTCGCGAGGCCTTCGCGGCGTCGCTCGCGCACATCAGTGGCGGACACGTCGCCGAGGTCGCCGGGAAAATCCAGATATAAGACCTTTTCGGGCGGTACTCTTGGTTCGCGTTCGAGCAACAGCTTGACGCTGCTCAGCCCCGCTCCAGCTCGACTTGCCACAATGAAGCTGCCTCTCGCAAAGAGATAGTCGAGCGCCTCGCGACGATCCGCGAAGTTACGATAATACCGCTCGGTGTATCGATCCCCGAAATCAAGCACGCGCTCGAATGTGTCGAAGCCGACTATGAAGTGAATATAAGTTTGGGGTTTGTAAACGAGCCCGAGCGCATCGATCATATCGACGTAAAAAGCATGCGACGACAAGCCGATCGACACACGCCCTTCGTCGTCGAATGCGAGCATCAGCATCGCGAGCCGATCTTCCAGCGAGCATTCATAATCAAGCTTATCGGCGTTTGTTTTCCCTATAAGCGCGAGAACCTGGTCGAGCGAGAAAGCTTCCGCTGCGCGGCGAATCAGCTGAATGTGCGCGATAGTCGGGGGATTGAATGACGACGCGAAAACTCCGAGACGCGGGCCGGTCGTTTCGGCGTGCTTGATTATCTCAATGCTTGGCTCGCCGCTTGGATCCAGCCGCCCGATGATGTCTTTCAACGAATCAGCATCCATCCATCCAATTATATCAAGCGAAGTTGATGGCCCAGCCACAACAACACAGCGGCGTAGATTCCAGCGAGCACATCATCGGCCATCACGCCAAGTCCCGAAGGCAGAAGCTCGAGTTTTCGGATGGGATAGGGCTTGAAGATGTCGAACACGCGAAAGAGCAGGAAGCCAATTACTATCGCCGGAACCGAGAACCACTGCCAGAGGGCGAGCGGCGTAAACGCGATCAACTGCCCGCTCACTTCGTCGATGACCGCCAGCCGCGGGTCTTTTAACCCCGTCATCTCGCAAGCGCGACTGGAAGCCCAGACTCCGACGGCGAACAC
>DASXSR010000157.1:0-8177 GCA_036505875.1 Blastocatellia bacterium
AAAGCGATGTCGAAGGAATTAGTAGGGGCGAGCGATGTGATGTTGAGAGTGTCGCCCAACGTAGCCGAAAGCTTGCGCACGACCGAACACGAAGTGATGGAAGAGATCGAAGCGAACTTCGGGACTCCGGTGGCCATCGAGCCCGATCCGCATCTTCATCAAGAGCAATTCGACTTTGCCATCGTTTAGTCAGAGATAGACCCGATGACGCGGATCCCGTGAGATCGGTCGAATCCGCGTCATCCGCCGTCTATTTATTTGTTTGCCGCTTTCTCCCGCATTAGACTTGAACATAGAATTGAGGTAAGCGGCGATGTCAACCAATCACGTCGAACAGCTTATCGCCGATGAGTTCGGGGTCAACGCTGACTACGTCAGTGAGCTTTTGTCTCAGTTCGAACGAGACCGGTCTTCGGTCGACGAAGATTGGCGGTCTCTATTCGATGAGTTGCTCGAAAACGGCCGAGTTGTGACTGAACCGGAAGCTGTTGAACTGCGGTCCGAAAGCACAGACGAGCGGACTCAACTCCCTACTGGTGCGGCGCCGGGCATGATACACGCCACCTATGATTGGGGTCGCCAAGCGGTGGTAGCGCCTGCGCCCAAACGCGAAGCTGAGACTCAGGAGCCTGAACCTGCCGCTCCGGCTCAAAGAGCCCCGGCTGAAGCTGAAGCGACCGAACGCATAGCGATTCGAGGGCCCGCTCTCCGCATCGCCGAAAACATGGAAGCGAGCCTCGCTGTTCCGATCGCGACCTCGCAGCGTCAAGTCCCGCTCAAGCTGCTGGACGAGAATCGCCGGCTTATCAATCAGCATCTCGCGGCTTCCGGCCGCAAAGTTTCTTACACACACGTGATCGCCAGGGCGATTCTCAAAGCGCTCGAACAGTTTCCCCAGCTCAACGATTCATTCGAACAAGCGGACAGCGCGGCTTATCGAGTGCGCCACGCGGACGTCAACCTGGGAGTGGCGGTCGATGTTACTAAGAAAGACGGCACTCGAACGTTGCTAGTTCCGAATATCAAGGCTGCGGACAAGCTGACTTTCCAGGGGCTGCTCGACGCTTATGACGATGTCGTAAAACGCGCGCGTGAAGGCAAGCTTCAAATTTCGGACTTTCAAGGCACGACGATCAGCCTCACCAATCCCGGAACGATCGGCACGACCGCCTCGAATCCGCGGCTGATGGCCGGTCAGAGCTTGATCGTCGCGACCGGCGCGATCGGCTATCCGCCCGAGTACCGGGCAATGTCGGCCGAAGGCCTGTCGCGCATCGGCATAAGCAAGGTGATGACCATCACCAGCACCTACGATCATCGCGTTGTCCAGGGCGCTGAATCAGGAGAGTTTCTGGCGCTGATCGATGAGCTGCTGCGCGGCGAGCATGACTTCTACGACGAAATATTCACCGATCTTGGCATTCGCTATCGGCCTTATCGATGGGCGATGGACGTCAATCCGGCGATACTCGGCGAAGAGCGTCGCCGCGACGTGGTCCGCAAACAAGCTCGCGTGTTCGAGCTGATAAATGCGTTTCGTGTTCGCGGTCATTTGATCGCCGACCTCGACCCGCTCCGTTGGCAGAGAGTCCGGTATCACCCGGAGCTCGACATCGAGACCTACGGCCTCACGATTTGGGACCTCGACCGCAGTTTCATCACGGGTGGAGTTGGCGGAGCGGAAACGGCAACGCTGCGAGAGATCGTCGATCGCCTGCACGACTACTATTGCGGCAAGGTCGGCATCGAGTATCGGAACATACAGAGTCCCGAGGAGAAGGAGTGGATTCGAGCGCGCGTTGAAACCGCGCCGCCGGCCGTTCCCGTCGAAGTGAAAAAGCAGATTCTATGGAAGCTGATCTCAGCCGAGTTGTTTGAAAAGTTTCTCGGCAAGAAATATCTCGGCCAGAAGCGCTTCTCAATCGAAGGGAACGAAACGGTCATCGCAGTCCTCGATCAATTGATTGAAGGCGCAGCTCCGCGCGGTGTCGACGACATAACAATCGGCATGGCGCACCGCGGACGGTTGAACGTGATTGCCAACGTCATCGGAAAGTTTTGCGAGCGTATCTTCACAAGCTTTGAAGGATCAATCCATCCTAAGTACCCTCACGACCAGGGCGACGTCAAATACCATCAAGGCGCCAGCGGTGTGCGCGAGACCGCCGACGGTCGCGAGGTCTCGCTTGCGGTAGTTCCGAACCCGAGCCATCTCGAGTTCGTCAATCCGGTGGTCGAAGGAATCGTCCGCGCGCGACAAGACTCGGATGGCGATCGCGCGAGCAAGCTTGCGGTGCTGCTTCACGGAGATGCGGCGTTTGCCGGAGAAGGCATCGTGGCCGAAACGCTCAACCTCTCACAGTTGCCCGGCTACACCACCGGCGGCACGATTCACATCGTCGTCAACAATCAGCTCGGCTTCACCACTCCGCCCGAGGAAGGCCGCTCGTCGACTTACAGCACCGACATCGCGAAGATGATTCAAGCGCCGATCTTCCACGTCAACAGCGACGACGTCGAAGCCGCTTACGATGTGCTTCAGATCGCGCTGGATTATCGGCAGAAGTTTCACAATGACATTGTGATTGACGTGATCGGTTTCAGAAGGCTCGGTCACAACGAGGGCGACGAGCCGAGTTACACCCAGCCGGTGATGTACCAACGCATACGCGAGCACCCGGGCGCTCGCGAGCTGTACGCGCGCAAGCTGATCGCTCAAGGAGTGATGACGGCCGAAGAGATCGAGTCGTTGATGGACGAGCGTAATCGCCGCTACGAGAACGCGCTTGAGGGCGCCAAGGCGATAGTTGAAAAACAAGGGACCCATCCTGAGCTTCACGTTCACTCCCCGGAGCCCGAATCTGTAGAGGTGATCGAGACCGGCGTCGATCAAGAGACGCTTCGAAAGATCGCTCACACGATCACGACCGTGCCACGCGGCTTCAATCTAAACCCGAAGATCGTCGGCTTGCTTACGCGGCGCGCGAAGATGGTTGAAGGAGAGGCGCGGGTCGACTGGGGCATGGCCGAGGCTTTGGCGTTCGGCTCGCTGCTGATTGAAGGCACACCGGTGCGGCTCTCGGGTCAAGACACGGTGCGCGGAACTTTCAGCCACCGCCACGCATCGTTCACGGATACGCAGACTGGTGAAGAGTGGCTGCCGCTTCGTCAGCTTTCAGACGGCGCGAAATACGAAATCTACGACAGTCCTTTATCCGAAGCCGGCGCGCTTGGATTTGAATACGGCTACAGCGTCGCGGCCTCATCGGGGCTGGTGTTGTGGGAAGCGCAGTTTGGTGACTTCATAAACGCGGCGCAGGTGATCGTCGATCAATTCATCGCATCCGGGGAAGAGAAGTGGAACCAGCCGAGCGGTGTTGTGTTGCTGCTGCCGCACGGCTACGAAGGCCAAGGCCCGGAGCATTCAAGCGCGAGGATCGAGCGGTTCTTGCAGTTGTGCGCGGAAGGGAATATGCGGGTTGTGTATCCGTCTACCGCGGCGCAGTACTTCCATGTGCTTCGCCGCCAGGCGCGACAAGAGTTAAAGAAGCCGCTTGTGATCATAACTCCGAAGAGCCTGTTGCGACTCTCCGAGGCGGCATCAGGGATTGAACGGTTGACGGCCGGCGCGTTCCTGCCGGTGATGTCCGACGAACTTCAGTTTGTCGAAGGCGCCTCCAATGTAAAGCGGGTTCTCTTGTGCAGCGGTAAAGTCTTCTACGATCTGGCTGCGGAGCGAAAAAAGCGGGATGACTCGAGCGCAGCTATTCTGCGCGTCGAGCAGCTTTATCCTTTCCCGAAGAAGCTTCTGACCGGCGAGCTTCTTCGCTACTCGAAAGCGACTGAGATCGTATGGGTCCAGGAAGAGCCTCAGAACATGGGCGCGTGGTCATTCATGGAGCCACGGCTGCTGAAGTTGCTTGGCTCGAAGCAAACACTTCGCTACGTCGGCCGACCTGCGAGCGCAAGCGCGGCAACGGGCTCGCATACGATACATCAGATGGAACAGCGGCAGTTGGTGGAGGAAGCCTTTAGTTCGCCGTAAATCTAAATCTTCCCTCGCTTCCGTCCTCACTTGCTTTTGAGTGGGCTTTTATTCTGGGTTGAAGCGGAGATAAGCCACCTTCCCCTCTTTAGTAAGCCAGAAGGTGAAGTAGAAAGTCTTATCATCAAGCTCGCTTTTGTAATAGGCGATGCGAGCGACAGATTCGCCCATTCTCTTCAGGTGGCGCCTCGCAACATCATCGCTTGAGATATAGGTCAACGACTTTAGGGTTTTCAGTACGCGGGCGTTGTCTTGACGAACGGGTGGCGGGAGGTTGTTGTAAAAAGCACGATGCGCTGCCGTCATGTTGGGCGAGTCGCGTTCCTCCGCCATCTCCGAGAGCAGCACGTTGATCTCACGCGTTGTTTGTGGGGATGGGTCGGCTTGCGGAGTGAGCATGTCGGGCGGTTGATATTGCGGCTTGAGGAGTCCAGCGATCCCGCGCGCGAGCGAGCCGGGCTGCGAGCCAGAAGTGACGTCGAGATTAGTTAAGACGATGATCGTGAACCCATCATCACGGAAACGGAGTATAAAGGCACCCGAAGCGCCAGAATGCTCTACCGTTCGATGCCCGCGCACTTCGCCCAGCGTCCAGCCAAAACCGTAGGCGTCGCCGAACATCACCGCCTCCTGGCCGTTGTTGAGCTTGGCTGGTGTCCACATCAAATCGAGACTCGTCTGTTTGAGCAACTTTCCCGTGCGTAGTGCTGAGTCCCATTTGGCCAAGTCCTCGACCGTGGAACAGATGCCGGCGAACGCATTCACTTCATATTGCCAATCACGACGCCAGGGTGCCCATTGTCCATTCCGGAGCGTATAGACGGGAACGCTGCCTTTGACGATCTTCCACCTATCGAGAATGCTGGAATCGCTCATTCGCAATGGCTCAAAGAAACGCTTTTGCATGAACTCCTGATAGGGCTGCCCGCTAGCTTTTTCGATAATGAGGCCAAGCAGGAAATAGCCGGCGTCACAGTACATAATTCTTTCGCCAGCCGGGAAGAGCAGTGGAGCCTGCGCGATGACCTCAAGCGCACGCTTGGCGGTGATGTCCAAGAGCGGCGTGCCTGGGCGCGTGGTCAACTTTCCTTGGTCATCTACGCGAATGATCGCTCCCGGCATAATGCCGCTGGTGTGCGTCAGCAGGTGTCGCACGGTGATCTTGGCCCACGACTCCGGCGCAGAATTGACGTAGGTGGGAATGGAATCGTCCAGACGCACCTTGCCATCTTCGACCAGCATCATGACAGCCGCGGCAGTGAATTGCTTGGTTACGGAAGCCACGTGAAAGATGCTGCCGGGCTTAACCGGTGTGTCCGTCTCGAGATTGGCTATCCCGTAGGCTTTCTTCAACCTCACCTTGCCATCTTCGACTACCGCAAAGGCCAAGCCGGGGATGCGGCGGGCTTGCATTTGCTGAGTGATGTACGCATCTATCTTCTCGGTTTGCGTAGCCTCAGCAAACGTTTCTTGACTTGCCTGGCAAAGGCTCCTGTAGCTTCCGAGCAACGGTGTCGAGCAGCAGACAAGAAGCAGCGCTACGGCGCTCATGCTCATCGTTCGTTTCATTTTGCGGTCCTCCACTATGCAGGGGTTAACGTTAACGTGACCTGACAGGGATCAAAGTAGACAAACAACCTCTTCGAGGCCCAAAGCTAGCAGGTCATCTGACTCTCGTATAGGAAAAATCCGACAGACTGAACTCTCTCATAGTGAGCAGGCGTCTGCCCGGTGAACAGTCTGAACTCACGGATGAGGTGCGTCTGGTCGTAATATCCACAGGCGTAAGCCAAGTCACACGAGGTTGGCCTGAGCGCGCTCTCAAGCAAGGACTTCACCTGGCGAAACCGCGCGACACGGCAGAAGGCCTTCGGCAACAATCCAACGTGCAGAGTAAATTTACGTTCGAGTTGCCGATCGCTCATACCAACAGCCTCCGCCAGCGCCTCAACTGAGATTTGCCCTTTCGTTTCTTCAATCAAATCGAGGGCTTCTGTCACGACCGTATCCGGCTCCGAGCAATGTTGCAGGAATTCTTTCAGGAACCGTTCGACACAAGCGATCCGCTCCGCTGTGTCAGCCTCTTGAGCCAGGCGGCACTCAAGGGCTTGGATCTTGGCTTTTAGCCCTTGCTGTTCCCACAGGCCGTCGAGCGGGAGGGCTCGATTTCGCGCTTCCCGTAGTGGCAGGCGAGAGAAAGGAAATCTTCCAAGATGAAAGCGCACCCCGAGAAATTCAAACTGTCCTTCGACGCGGAAGCGCTGAAGGCGATCAAACGGACCAATGACGAAGCTTCGGGCTTGATCAACAAAGAGCTGTCCGGAAGTAACCTGTCGGACTGGGGCTCCCACGTTGAAGACAAGGTCGACATACCCGCCTGGAATAACCCCGTGCTCGAGTGTCGGCAGGATTTCGGCGTTACTGCTTACCGACCAAAAGCACTGGATGAACTGATTCAGTATCGGGTCAGGTGGGAACTGATGATAGGACAAACCTCCTCTCTCCTTGTGGGCCTCAACAACCGAGAAATGAGATCTGTTTGGCTTTTCGTTCTGTAAATCCAAAGTGACAAAACCCAATCTCAAGACTAGAGCATTCTATCTGGCCTTTTACACGTGAGTCGGGTCAAGGAGGTTCCGTAATTGGAGGGATGAGCCTAACGAATAACGTTTCACCGTTTATTCTTTTTCTTGGCCTGACCGGGAGTTTTCTTGGAGCGTACGCTTGAGCGTGTCGTCGTGCAGTGTTCCAACACCCGTTCAACATTTTCCATGATTTCAGGCATCTCCAACGCGTCGGCAAACTGGACTACCCAATATCTAATTCGCCGCAAATCAAGACGCTTGCGGACGTCTACGATCAACTCGATGTCTGCGATGTCCTTAGGTCTGTTAGCAACCGCTTTGGTTATGATCAGGTCTTCAGGCGTCGCCACTTTTACGCTCGTACCGCGCACATCTGTCTCGTTAGCGCGGTCAATCAATTCTCGCTCGAATGGCAATGCGCCGAATGACAAGTAAATGTTACGCCGCTGCTTTCATGAGTGAGCAAAAGCACGCGGGCCCTTGTGGCGAAGGCGAGCGCGTCACTCTCGCGAAGTGAGAATCCGCGATCGACCGCAGAATTCATCAGGGCCTCCCATCGATCGCGGTCAATCCAGATCACTGCATCAATGTCGGTTGTGAAGCGCGGCTTCGCAGTTAAACAAACCCCAACCGCCCCGATGATCGCGTTTGGAACCTGCTCATCTTCAAGCCACTTTACCAGGGCTTCCAGCGCGTCCAGAATTGATGATGATAAGGTTGGTTCAGACACCGGCAATCTCTCTTAAGCGGTTCCATCGAGCCCACACTTCTTCTTGCTCGTTGTCAGATTTGGTCCAACCCATTTCCTTCCCAAACTCGTAAAGCATCTCCAGCTCTCTGAGCCTTTGTGATACAGTCTTGCGGCGTGCCTCTTCGTTGGTAAATTCATTGACTAGTCGCCAACCCTCTTTGAAGCGGCGAGCTTCTTCTTTTGTCATCATCGACATGACTAGCCCTTAACTTTTGAACTAATGTACAAGATTCTCTACTCAGCTCCTCTTGAGGAACTCGCGCTCAATCGCCTTTATCTTTTCCACTCGTCTGCGATGACGCTCTTCGGTGAGCTCGCTTACAAGCCACGCGCGAACGATCTCGCGCATTCGCTCGTTCGAGATCATCTTGCCGCCCAGCGTCAACACGTTTGCCCCGTTGTGCTCTCGGCTGTTTCGCGCCGAAGCTTCGTCGTAGCACATCGCCGCGCGTACGCCCGGAACTTTGTTGGCTACCATGCAAGACCCGATTCCCGCGCCGTCCACCATGATTCCAAGCTCGCAAGTGCCGCTCGCGACCGCGCGTGCAACCAAATTCGCATAATCAGGATAGTCGACCGCTTCGGTCGAGTGCGTGCCAAGGTCTTGATAGTCATGACCGAGATCGGCGAGCACTCGCTTGACCTCTTCCTTCATCTCGAACCCGCCGTGGTCGGCGCCCAACGCGATGCGCTTTCGCCTTGCCGCTCGACGCCGAACCGGTTCTATTCTTATGTCGCGTTCGCGAACGAGGTCTTGAGCGAGCGGCGTCAGGATCGCGCCTTCGTCGATTCGCAA
>DASXSR010000158.1:0-6778 GCA_036505875.1 Blastocatellia bacterium
TCTATGTTGAAGTTCGGTTCCTTGCAGAAACTGACGAATTAGCGGAGGCAATCAGTATACCGTGCTACACCGCCGATACTTCTAATGAATGCTGACACATTTGCTAGTCAAAGCGTGAGAGTAATGGTTCACAGTTTGGACAGGGACGGGCAAGACTGGGACAGTATTCTCCTCACACAAGCTGAAGCTCAAAGCGATTGTACGGGAAGATACGCTTTGTCTGACGCTGCTCAGCTAACGCGTGCGATCGGGCATCGTATCCACAAACTCAATAGTCACGCAACTTGGATTTTAACCATCTTGCCGGCTGCAATACGGACTAAGAACTATCTGGAGTTCGCGAACATTCTATCAATTGACACAATCTCCGGCCATCCGACATCCTTTCTTGTCGAGCTCGCAACCACGTTATGCAACACAGACTGATACAAGTCATTGGAGTTATCTCGACGGCCCTCTATGCCGCATTCATAATCTGGATCTACGTGGCGGCGCCGAGGTCGTTCAAGGAAGTAGCGACCAGCGCCGAGGTGACTGTGGGAACCTATCAGGTTGATCAGGAGAAATTTGACGCCGCGCTCCGGCTCTTTCGACAACAACAGTATCGCGCGGCGCGGGACGAGTGGCAGCGGGCGGATCCGGCCCAGCGCGACGCGCGGACTCAGTTTTATGTGGCCTACGCTTTTTATCGGGAAGGGTGGGGTCGCGTGTACAACGACACCGCGCTTTTCAAGCAAGGATTGGCGGCGATTGACCGAGCCATCGATTCTGCGCCCAGCGGCGCGCTCACCATAGACGACCCAGATTTGCAAATGCACACGCCGGCGGAACTCAAAACGGAACTGCAACAAGGGATTGAACCGAGTTTGAGCGACTTCAATCCGCTAAAAGTCTTTCGGCAACGCAAATGAGGAAGGAGCATCGCTCAAAAAACGAGGCGCTGGTGCAGTTCATCGCATTGCCGATGATCTTCCTGACGGTGACACTGTTAGGCGGGTTGCGCGTCAGCGCCGAAGATCGCAGCTTCGTCTTCGGTGTGCCGCCGCTCATTACACTGGTGCTCTCGGTCTTGTTGGTGGTGTTGTTTGTCCGGGGCCGCCTGATCGAGATCGAGAGGTGGCTGACGAGCGATCAGCCGCCTCTCACGAACGTCTCGCACGCGCTGACGCTTCTGTCGCTTTTCTTCGCCTCCTCGCAAGCGTTCAACTCGGTGTTGCCGGAAAGCGGACTGCTCTTCTGGCTGTTCTCTTTCTTTTTCTTGTGGACGCTGTGGAACAACCTGTATTCCTTTTTCGATGCGACGCGGCTGGTGCGCAGCCTCACAGTTTTGTTTGGCACGGCATTCGTTCTCAAGCACATGATCATCGCCACGCTGTATGCGCCGGAAGGCAGTTGGTTGAAGAAGCTCGCGGGAGTACTACTGGAGGGTCTTTCGCTTGGTACGTTGTCGCCGCAAGTGTTCGCACCTGCGACCGGCTACATCTCCTTCTTCACGCTGGCCCTGTATGTCGGCGGTTTGATCCTGCTCCCCTCCGGCCCAAAGCGCGACCCGCGGCTCGAGCTACAACGTATCATCGCAGCCTATCGCGGACTTCCACAAAACGATCGTCAGCTCATGCGCCAGGTCATAAACGATGACCAGAAACTCCTATCTGCTGCGGAGCCGCCAGGCCCAGGCGACTTGCAGGATCATTAGCATTGCCGGAGAACGTGTTTGCTCATGACCGACAAGCCACAGAAAATCGAGCGGTTCAATCCGGCGAACGATTGGCGGCCCACAACCACGCCTGCTCCCGTCAACATCGATGAGCACATCACGCGCATCACTTTTCTGATGGAGGACGCGATCAGGATTCCGGGCACCAAACTACGAATCGGGCTCGATCCGATCATCGGGCTGCTGCTGCCGGAAGTTGGAGACGCAATAAGCGCCATCGTCTCGGCCTACCTCATCCTCGCATCGGTTCGCTATGGACTTCCGAAAGGGGTTATCGCGCGAATGTTTTTCAATGTTGCGGTCGATTACGCGATGGGAAGCATCCCCGTGGTTGGAGATATCTTCGACTTCGCGTGGAAGTCAAACGACATGAACCTCAAACTGCTCAAGGCCAACGCAAAAGGCGAAGGTAGATCGTTCTGGAGCGATTGGGGATGGGCTTTGATGCTTCTTGGATTATTTGCAATTTTGGTGGTCGGCCTCGGCGCACTTGTGGTGTATTCAGTATGGAAAGCATTCATACAATTTTTTTGAGCTGAAGCAACGATCGGGAAGCGCCACACTTGCTTGTGAGCCTCAAACCGCGCTTGATAAAATCGCGGTTGTGAAACGTCGCATTGCCGACAGCGTTAAACAGATCAACAAGGCGCATTCTATTCAGCTCCAGGCGCAGCTTGTTAATTTCCAGACGAGAGGTTGAGTTTATGAAGAAATCTCCGACAATTTCGGTCAGCCTGCTAATTGCGACGTTCGCGCTTGTCTCGCTGGCTTTCGGGCAGGCGGGCGGTGACGTTCGCCGCAAGACTATTGCAATCACTTACCTGAAGGACCCTGTCACAGTGAGCTTTGCCGGCACAAGGCTCAGGCCAACCGCGCGCGGTCAGGCCACGGTCGAGCGCTGGCGCAAGCGCAATGAAAGTGAGATAGACATCACAGTCGAGAATTTGATTCCGGCGTTCAACTACGGCGCGGACTACACGACCTACGTCCTGTGGGCCATCACTCCCGCGGGGCAGGTGGATAATCTTGGTGAATTCCGGCTATCTTCGAGCGGCTCGGCCAGGCTCAAGTCTGCAACGCCAAACCAAACCTTCGCGATGATCATCACCGCCGAGCCGCATTATCTGGTCAAGCTGCCCTCGCGAATGGTCGTGCTCGAAAACCTGGCGCCAATATCGAAGAACGTAACGATCCAATCTTCGGAGATCTATTTCACCGGCGACTCGGGAGTCTACTACAAGGACAATAGCGTGCCGCCGCTGGCCGAGCGCGATTATGGCAAGACTCCTATGGAACTTTTGCAGGCTCGACGCGCCGTGCAAATCGCGAGACTCGCAGACGGCGAGCGCTACGATCCGAACGATTACAATCAAGCTACGAGTTTGTTGGGTCAAGCTGAAGAACAATTTCGTCGCGGCGCAAAGCCTTACGACGTTGGGCTGGTCGCGCGAGAAGCGATAACAATTGCTGTACGCACTCGTGACATCGCTGAGGAACGAGCTGCGGCAGCGGAACGCCGCGCTGAAATATCCCGACGCGATGCCGAGGTCCGCCGTGCGAACGAAACCGCTTCCGATCTCAGCGCGCAACTTGCCGACACGGAGTCTCGGCTGAAGGCTTCCGAAATTGCGCGAGTCAATGCCCAGGATCAGCTAGATCGCGCCATGCGCGAAGCAGCCGACGCGCGCGCCGAGAATCGCTCGCTGAGAAGTGAGAATGACAGGTTGCAAAGCGAGGCCGATCGCCTCAATCGCGACCTCTCAGAAGCACGTGGCCGCATCGCCGATTTACAAGCCCAATACTCTTCTACTAACGCTACGCTGAGGGAGACTTCATCAAGAGTAGAGGCGATGGAACGGGCCTCGCGCGAGAAAGAGGCGGCCGAAGCGCGCCGCCGTGACTTTGCCGCGTTGCAAGCCGCGATCGCCGCGCTAGTGACGGTTAAGCCGAGCGGAAATGGGTTCGTAGCGACTTTGCCTGACACGTTCTTCTTGCCAAACCAGTCGACGTTGCATGTAAGGGCGAAAGCCAAGATGGACGCGCTCGCAAGCGCGATCGTCGCTCATCGCGACGCGGTGTTTAGTATCGAAGGCCATTCGGACGCTCGAGCCAACGCCGACAGCTTCGCGCTTGGGCGGGCGCAAGCCGCAGCCGATTATTTGGCTGCTCTGGGCGTCCCGCGTGCGAGCTTCAAAGTTGAAACGCGTGGCGCGACCATCCCGATTTCGGTGAGCAAGACGCTGGCAGCCCGTGCCACGAATCGGCGGGTTGAGTTGGTATTTGTTTCCCCACAGTGAAATGTGATGCATGTCCCGTGACTCGTGACACTGATCCGTGACTGTATGAGAGTTCTTGATCACGAATCACGCATCACGTTTCACGCGTTCTGAGTCCTTATGATTCGAACTGTTAGAGTTGGCGACATCGTTGGCTTCAGAACTTTCAACAGCGTGATTCGCTACGGCGAAGTGGTCGACGTTCTGGCGCGCGGGAAAGCCGGACGAGCAAACAGACGAGACGAAATCAGCATCCGACTTAGGCCTGACGGTCACGTTGTAATGGTTCAACGCTGGCGACTCGCCGAGCGCTACGACTGGAAGACGATTTGATGTATCGAACTCGACAGACTCGCCTGTGGTTTTGGTTTATCGCCGCGCTGCTCTTTTTTGCATTAATGGCGGTGCGCGAGTCGACCGCTGCGCAGAAGAAGAAAAAGACGCCCCGCAATTCTCAACCGACGCTGTCTGACAAGCTGACCAAGGCCAAAGAGGACGTAATAGCGGCCGGCAAGGATTACAAAGCGAGTCTCGAAAAGGTGTTGAAGTTTCAAGAGGCCGACGTGAAAGCGGCTGCGGAAACTCTGGAGAAGCGAAAACTCTTGCTAGCCCAGAACGTCATCTCGAAGAAAGAACTGGAGGACAGTGAGCGCGACCTCACGACTGCCGAGGCGAAAGTCGCGGAAACCAAGCGCCACATTGTCGAGGCAGACACTCTAATTGCCGAAGCAAGCGCGGAGAAACAGTTGATCCGACTCGGTCCGTCGACTCTTGGAGCTTACCAAACGACGGCGGCGTTGATTCGCTATAACGGCCCGACGCATTGGGCGCTTACGGATGCATCGAAGGTCGAAGGCTTCTTCGAAAAGACGTTCCATCACGCCTTGCCGATCAGCGCTTATGGTCAGACGCCGGTTCACGATCAACTGGGCTTCGATCACCACAACGCGATGGACGTCGCGGTGAGTCCCGACACCGCTGAAGGCCAATCGTTGATGACTTATCTCCGCAACGCGGGAATACCTTTCATCGCGTTCAGGCACGCGGTGAAGGGTTCGGCCACCGGAGCGCACATTCACATCGGGTTACCGTCACACCGTCTAGCTAAGTAAGTCTAGACTCAGCATCGAATCAGCTCAGAACTAGAAGAAGACTCAATACTAGAAGAAGTTGACACTAGTATGCCAGATGCGGCATACTAGCGCAGTGGATGCCGATCGCCAGCTAAAGAATCTGGTCTGGATTGGTTCATCAAGAAAGGATTTAAAGGCGTTTCCCGAAGAAGTCAAAGACGCGATGGGTTATGCCCTATTTCAGGCCCAATTGGGCCGTAAGGCTCCACAGGCGAGACCGCTTGCAGGATTTGGCGGCGCCGGAGTTCTTGAGATCGTCGAAGACTTTCAAACAAACACATATCGCGCCGTGTACACTGTAAGGTTTTCGGATTTTGTTTATGTGCTGCACGTCTTCCAAAAGAAATCAAAGAAGGGCATTGCTACTCCGAAAGCCGATATGGATTTGATAAGGAGCCGACTAAGATTGACGCAGCAGGATTACAAATTACGATTTAGAAGCTGAGGTCTTCAAGATGAAACCGAAACGACGACCAATCAAACGTAGAACCACCAATAGCAAAAACCTCAGAGCACGGCGTGAAGAAATAGAGCTGGGGAGCGGCAATGTCTTTGCCGACATTGGTCTTCCCGACGCCGACCAACGACTGCTCAAGGCAAGGCTCGCAACCAAGATTGCTGAGTTGATCGAACAGAAGGGTTGGACACAAGTACAAACCGCTGAACGAGTCGGCCTCGATCAACCGAAGGTATCGCATCTCCTGCGCGGCCGGCTGACAGGTTTTTCAGCGGATCGGCTTTTTGCGATCCTGAATCGTTTGGGCCATAACGTTGAGGTGCGCATCTCAGCAAAGGAACGGTCTCCGGCGAAGACTCACACTCGCGTTATGATTGCATAGAATCTGAACTATGAGTGATCAAACCAAACAGGAATCGCTCCCGAAGGCTTACGAGCCGCATAGCGTCGAGCAGAAGTGGTATCCCATCTGGCGCTCAGGCGGATACTTCAAGCCGCGAGGCGGAGGACCGCGCTACTCTATAACTATCCCGCCGCCTAACGTCACCGGCTCGCTTCACATCGGTCACGCTCTCACTTACACGATCCAGGACGTACTGATTCGCTGGAAACGAATGCAGGGCTACAACACCCTCTGCGTTCCCGGCACCGATCACGCGGGCATCGCCACCCAAAATGTCCTCGAGACGCAATTAAGAAAAGAAGGGGTGACTCGCCACGACCTCGGACGAGACAAGTTCGTCGAGCGTGCCTGGCAATGGATACACGAGACCGGCGGTGTCATCCTCTCTCAGCTTCAACGGCTCGGCTGCTCGTTCGATTGGGACCGCACCCGGTTCACGATGGATGAAGGCTACATCGACGCGGTGATGGAATGCTTCGTGGAGTGGTGGGAGGCCGGCCTGATCTATCGCGGCAAACGCGTAATAAACTGGTGCCCGCGTTGTCTGACCGCGATCTCGGACATCGAAGTCACACACGAGGACCGGCCCGGAAAGCTTTATCACATCCGCTATCCGTTCAAGGACGGCTCTGGTCACGTGGTGGTTGCGACGACCCGGCCCGAAACGATGCTGGGAGACACTGCGGTTGCTGCTAATCCCGCAGACAAGCGTTACGAAAACCTGTTTGGCAAGTTGATCGTCTTGCCGCTGGTGGGTCGCGAGATTCCGCTGATCGCCGACGACTACGCGCG
>DASXSR010000159.1:0-5338 GCA_036505875.1 Blastocatellia bacterium
AACCGCTCTGACCCAGTTGGTCTATCTCGTCGGGTTCTCCTATGCCTTTTTCTTCGAGGGTTTCACGGGACTTGCAGTGACGATCGGCTCGATCATCACGCTGTTTGTGGTTATGCAGATGACCGCGCGAATCAATTGGGCGGAGAAGTTCAAGCTCGAGGCGAATGTCGATGCGGAGTTGGAGACCAAACTAGTTAGATAAACTCTTCGAGGTCGTTGCCCGTACTTAATGTTCGTCGCTACAATTCCCGTGATGAAATTGGGCGATGTCAATTTATCACGACGGTTGCGAATTACGCTCGAGATGATCAAGATCGAGCACACGCTGTTTGCGCTCCCGTTTGCTTTGCTGGGGGCGGCGCTCGCGGCGCGCGAGATGCCTCATCAGCCTGCGAGCTTTTGGATTTCCAAACTGCTGTGGATCGCGGTTGCGATGGTAGGCGCGCGCTCTGCAGCGATGACCTTCAATCGAATCGCCGACCGCGAGATCGATGCCGCTAATCCGCGCACGGCGGCGCGAGCATTACCGGCAGGACTGTTGGATTTGAGGTTCGCAGTGATTTTCACCGCCGTCTCGTCGGCTGTCTTCCTGCTGGCGGCTTCGCAGCTCAACCGACTGACCCTGATGCTCTCACCTGTTGCACTTGGATCAGTGCTGCTGTATTCATACACCAAGCGTTTCACCTCGCTCTCGCATTTGATTCTGGGCTGGTGTTTGGCAATCGCTCCGTCGGGCGCGTGGATAGCGATTCAGGGCAAGCTGACGATCGTGCCGGTGTTGCTATCGCTGTCGGTGATGCTGTGGACTGCGGGGTTTGACATTCTCTATGCGTGCCAGGACTACGACTTCGATCGTCGACGCGGGCTTCGTTCAATACCCGAGCGTTTTGGCATCAGCAAGGCATTATGGATCGCGCGCGGAGTACACGTTTTGATGTTCGCGTCGCTGTTGGTGTTCTTCTTCAACGCGCATCTGGGTTGGCTTGGCTCCGCAGGAGTGATAGCGACCGGCGGGTTGCTGTTCTATCAACACAGCATCGTCAAAGCCGATGACCTCTCCCGGTTGAATGCGGCATTCTTTACCACCAATGCGTTCGTCAGCGTGATTCTGTTCGTCACGATGGCCAGCGACGCGCTCTTGGTAGGCAAGTAGGCTCATCGCTCCTTGACTGCAATCACTGAAAGACAATCGCAGGTTGGGAAGAGGACTTGTCCCCGCCCCCTGTTGTTCTAGCTGCGGGGCTCGCGGGGACAAGTCCCTCTTCCCAACCTGTGATTCATCTGTTTGCATCTCGCCTTCGCTCCAAATAATCCTTCCATCCAAAATGAGGTTTGAACTCGAGCGTGTCTGATATCTCCGTTACCGGGCCGTTCCACGATCCGACGTTGCTGACAACTTCCATTTCTTCCCGCGATACTTCACCAAACGTGAATAGCCTTGTCGTCTTTGCCCGAGTCAAAATCGGAAGCTTGTCGGGATCAAATCCCATCAGCACCGCGCAAGTCGTGTCGGTCGCAATGGGATCGAACCCTACGACGCAGATGCCGGCGCGATTCGGATCGGGCGCAAGCGGACCATTTCCCTCGCCTGCTACGATGCCGTCTACAATACAGATGAACTTGCGTTGAGGCGACGTCTGCAACTGACCACTCTTATCCGCATGAATCCAACACTTGTGGAGATCGAGCACGGTTCGCCAGATAGTGTCGTTTCCGTGCCAGTTGCCCGAGCGAATTGTGTCTTTCGTATCCCCGAAGACATAGCTTCCCGATTTGCGAAGCACACTGCCCGCAAGCGCACCGACTGTACCGGTGCGCTTCACAACGTTCTTGACGCCGGCTACGATTCGCCCTTCGGCGCGTTGCTTCAGGTTGTTTTCGGCGAACTGGTCCCCGCCTCGCGCTGCGCTTCCTCGAGTGTGATGTGGCAGCCAGTTCTTGTCTCCGCAAATCCCTATCACGCTCTTGATCCAGGCGGTGATCCCTGCCTTCTTGTGAGTCTTCAGCTTGGGCACATTGACGATCACATCAGCGTTCAAGAACGTGTTCGCAACGCAATATTCGTGATGAGCGCTCTGGTGATGCGCGTTGGTTTGCGAGACATCGTATTCCGATCCGTAAAACTTACCGAAGCGCTGCGGCACTTCCTCAAACTCGCTGTTCTCGCCAAGGTCTATCGTTGTGTACCCGAGCGGATCGCCCGGACGTCTGTAGCGTTTGATCACCACTCCGTTTCGTGAAACGACTGCCTCTTTGCGCACGTCATAAATGTCGATTTGAAACTCCGGCGCGACTTCTTTGTAAAACGCGAGCAGCTCGTCGAAGTGAAACTTGCGCCAAAGGCCGTCCCAGTCGGCATCGTTCTGCGGAGAATCGGCGATAACAACGCGGCCTTTTTTTTCAAGCGCGAGATAGACGTAATCCGCCACCGCCCGCACCGCTGAGGCGTGAGTGATCAGGGCCTCGGTTCCCCGCTCGACTTCGTCATGAAAATCGCGCACCATGTTCGGCTTTATGACGACCATATCGCCGGGCGAGATCACGTCGGCCAGCGGGTTCCAGTTCGCAGTTCCGAATCTCTCGGCGTCAAGTCCCGCGAGCCCAAGTGCGCTGCGCACAGCTTCATACGCAAAGTTGCGTTCGGTTGAGACTTGCGCGAATGGATATTCGGGGTATCGCTCCGACGGATGATAGGGAGGCGACGAAGGATAGCTGCCCTCGGCTGCGCGGTAGACCGCAACTCTGTTCTTGGAAATCTCTTTCATTCCGTTTCCCGCACGATGAGCGGAATCTTGCCGCGAAGTGTTTTTGGAATCTCGGATACGTACTCGATCTGAAGACGCATCTCGTCGCCAAACCGGGCGCCCATCCGCTTGAGAATACGGCGCTCGTCAGGCTCGGCAAAGCTCGCGGCTTTCAACACTCGCAGCACAACTATATCAGGCCGCCGCTGCACGTACTGAAATTGAACCACGTTGTCCCACGTGTTGTCGTGAACGTTTAGAGCGCCTGCAGTCAACCGCGCACCGCCAGGAGTCTCGATGTAATCTTGCGCGCGCCCCTCGATCGATTTGATCAATCTGCTCCCTCGCCCGCACTGGCATAATTCGTCGGTGAACGTGGCCAGGTCTCCAGTGCGATAACGCAACAGCGGCATCGAGAAGTTGTGCAACCCGGTTGCGACAATCTGTCCCACCTCGCCCGGCTGCACCGAGTGGCCTGCTTCGTCGAGCACTTCAAAACGGCCTTGTTCCGTGCTTACGTGATACCCGTCGTGGCGTTCACACTCGCTGGCATTCCCGACTAATTCGGTCAAGCCGTACCAATCCCAAACCGTGCTCTTGAATACCGACTCGATCAGCGCGCGTTGATGCGGATAAAGAGTCTCGGAAGCGCAAACGATGCTGCGAGGCGAATGGACCTTCAGCCCTCGATCCTCGATCAGCCTGGCAAGTAGGCATCCGCTCGATGGATAACAATTAATCAGCCTCGGCTCGAAATCGTTCAACGCTTTCACGTAGGCTTCAACCGTGTTTGAAGTCAGATGGTACGACGAGACGTACAAACAGTTCTCTCCTTTGTCGACGACCCAGTATTGATCCGGTTTCGTCGCGAGCCGAATCCCACGCATATTCACAAACGGCTCGCCGTCCCTGTAACCGCTTCGGAGCCAATGCCTTCTCACGCAGGCTTTTTCCAGCGCGATTGCCTTTCGATCCAACAGCATCTTGACCGGCTCTCCGGTAGAGCCACTTGAATAACAAGTCTCCGGCTTGTACGTGGAGGCCTTGCGCGCGCGAAGCCGATCGAAATGATTCTTCAGATCATCTCTGGTAATCGGAGGAATGTTTCTGAAATCAGCGAATGTCTTTAGATGAGCGGGTCGAAAGCCGATTCGATCAAATCGCTCGCGATAGAACGGAACCTGACGACAGCAGTGCTCAACCATCTCGCGTAGTTTCGCAAGCTGCATCGCTTCGAGCTCTTCGCGCGTTCGCGACTCGTTGCGAGAAAGCTCTTCGCAGTAGGCCTCGAATTCCCTTCCTAGTTTCCAACGCGCCGGAATGCGCCCGTAAAGAGTACGCAGCTTGGTTTGCAGAGACACTGAACTGTTGTCGTGGACTTGTCGTAGGGTGTTTCGCAGGCTCATGGCTATATATTCAATCAGACTAGCGTCACCCGACTCACGCATCAAGCCTACACGCAAGACGCGCGCTTGCCGGTTCACAGAGGACTCGGGAACAGACCGTGCTCCCCACCTTTTTTGAGCTTGCTTCCTGCTTGCAAAGGAGTATAATCGCGGCAGGTGGGGTCTTGGAGGCACACCATATGAGAACCATCAAGATTGTTATCGCGACCGCTACCGTTCTCCTCATCGCAACTTCGACTCTGGCGCAGAACAACAAATCGCTCCCGCGAGACGAACAGAACAAGTACGTCATCTCAGCGAGGGCAGGTGTTGTCAACATCGTCCAAGGCGAAGCCAGTGTGAGAAGCTACAAGCCCGATGCAACGGCCGATATGTTGATTTCAGGCGATCAGTTGCGCATCGGCGACGACGTGAAGACAGGCGCGACTGGACGCGTGGAAGTCCTGCTCAACCCTGGCTGCTTCCTCAGGCTTGGCGCGAACGGTGAATTTGTTTTTCTATTCGACGGCTACGTCGCCAATAAGATCAAGCTCGTGCGAGGCTCGAGTGTAATCGAGGCATCTGTTATCGACGGCCCGATCCTGGTTGAGACCCCGAAAACGACGTTCAACATCGTTCGCAACGGACTCTACCGATTCAACGTGAGCTCCGACGGTAAAGCTGAAGTCGCTGTGCGCAAGGGTCGCGCCCTGGCCGGCGACACTTTCATAAAGGAAGGGCGACGCGCCACGGTTGAAAACGGCGCGACAACTCTTGCCAAGGTGGACAAGAAGGACGTCGATGACCTCGACGATTGGAGCAAACTGCGAGCGCAGTCGTTGATCGCGGCGAACAAGCAGCTGTCGACTTCAGCAATGAGGCGCACGTTCGGTATTGCATTGTTGCACAATACATGGATTTACGATCCATTCTGCCGGTGCTATACGTTCCTGCCGTTCACGTCTGGTTTCAACTCGCCTTATGGGTGGAGCTACAGCGTGTGCAACCCGTATTGGTATTACGCTCCGTTGGGTTACAACGGCGGCTCGGGTGGCTACGTTGGAGGCAAACCCAGCAGTGGTGGCGGTTCTGGAACCGGCGGGGGCTCCGGAAGCGGCGGCTCAACCGGTGGCGGTTCGGGCGGGGGAGGTGGTCATCATCACGCTACTCCGCCGATGTCAATCAATCCGGGCGGGGGTCACGGGAGCT
>DASXSR010000160.1:0-15014 GCA_036505875.1 Blastocatellia bacterium
GGCGTGCGACATCACCGATTCAATATAGTCAGGTTCAGGGATCAGCGGCAGCAGAAGCGGCGTGCCGCCGGCGGCGTAGATCACTTCGGCATAAGTCTCGCGAAGCTCGTAGTAAGATCTGTTCCAGTCGTACCGGCAAGGCAGGACGACTACAGGCCTGTTATTAGCGCTCAACTTCTTTATCCTTCAATAAAGATAGCCGCAGAGGTTTTCGACACCCTGCGGCGTTCGCTGTGTGAGTCAAAATTTAGGATAACCGGGCAACAGGCGGATGTCAATTTGACCAAGCAACCGGGCTCATGTTAGCTTTCAGCTTCGAGCTTCAGTTCTTTCAATTTCTTTTGAGCTTCGGGTGCCCCAAGATCGGGGAGAATAGGGAAGCGGGTGAAATTCCCGCGCGGTCCCGCCACTGTGATGCTCTCGAAGCTGCCGGCTACCAAGCCACTGATTTTGAATCGGGAAGGCCGCCGGCGGCGAAGACGCGGAATGCAACCGACGCGTCTGCGAGGCTAAGTCAGGAGACCTGCCTGAGGCGTTGCGAGCCGAATGCTCTCCGCGCGAGAGGGCCAGGCGCGGAGTGCCATCATAGAGCTCCCGCTCGATCCAGCGCGGAAGGGTCGGCGGGAGCTTTTGCTTTTGAGCCATCGAGGACCCATCCATTCGAGTGAGACCGCGCTGCGGCCGAGCCGTCGTCGGCGCGGCCGATTTGAGCTGGCGCTGGTGATGGGCGCGGTCACCGCGCTAGCGTGTGTTTCAAAGAGCACAGCACCGTCGGACACACAAACCGTCGTCGATGAAATCGGACGCTCAATTCAGGTCAAGCCAATTCCACAGCGAATTGTTTCTCTCGCGCCGTCGATTACTGAGATATTGTTTGCGCTTGGCCTCGGCGACCGAGTGGTCGGTGTGACCTCTTACTGCGATTATCCTCCCGAGGCGGCAGCCAAAGAGAAAGTCGGAGACACGCTGCGGCCGAGCATCGAAAGAATGGTGGCGCTCAAGGCAGACCTGGTCATTGTATCCACTGCCAGCCAGCTAGAAGCTTTTGTAAAGAACCTCGACAAGCTCCAGATACCAGTTTATGTGAGCGACCCACGTAACCTGGACGGTGTTCTTGCGTCCATCGAGAGGATAGGAGAGCTGGGCGGCGTCGCCGATCGCTCGCGCGAGCTGACTGGGACTCTGCGGGCGCGCATCGACACAGTCGAATCGCGCGTGAGCGGACTAAATCGCCCACGAGTCCTTTTTATTCTAGGCACAAGTCCGCTGATCACTGTCGGCGGAAGAGGTTTTATCGACGACCTGATCAACCGAGCGGGTGGTCGTTCGATCAGCGCCGGCCAATCTGGCGACTATCCGCAATTCAGCCTCGAGAGTGCCGTGGCAGCGCAGCCGGAAGTGATCTTCCTGCAGTCAGGGGAGACTGAGTTGAGCGGCAGTTTGAAAAATACCACTGCCGCGCGCGACGGACGAATCTTTCGGCTCGATGACGCCCTGTTGCTGCGGCCAGGGCCTCGCATCGTTGATGGGCTTGAAAAGATGGCTGCAAGGATCCATCCCGAGGCGTTTGGGGAAGTCGAGAACACGAAGTGAGTGCGACCGCAACAACTGAAGCGAAGCTGACACCAAGACGTGAGCGGCTCACGGCGAGAAGTCTTGTAATCACGCTAGCGATCCTGGCCGTGTTGGTCGTATTGCTGGCGGTCATCGCCACTGCGGTTGGCAGCGAACGTCTCAGCATGGCTTCGGTAACGAAGATTCTTCTCGCTGAAATGACAGGCCGCGCAGCGGACGTCCTCCCAGCGCACCAAATTATCGTGGCTGAAATCCGAATCCCTCGCATATTGATGGCAATCGTGGTCGGCGGGGCGCTGTCGGTTGCGGGAGCGGCGTACCAGGCGCTGCTCCGCAATCCGCTCGCCGATCCTTACATCCTAGGCGTGTCGACCGGCGCTGCTCTGGGCGCGATCCTGGCGACCATCTTCGCTGAGTCATTTCCGGTCGGACGTCCAGTTTCAGCCTTCATTGGAGCAATTATTACAATCGCGATTGTCTACGCGCTGGGACAGAGCCGCCAGGGATCTTCCTCCTCAGTCCGGTTGATATTGGCGGGCGTAATCGTGAACGCATTCTTGTCTTCAAGCGTTATCTTCCTGGTCACGACTGCCGCCGGCTCGCGGCAGCGTAGTGTCCTTTCGTGGTTGATCGGAGATCTGAGTGGCGATACGCGGCTGTTGCCCGTCGTAGCGCTGTTCATTCTCGCGGGCGCGGCGATTATCTACGCAAACGCCCGCAGCTTGAACTTGTTTATGACTGGAGAAGAAGAAGCGCTCGCGCTGGGCGTGGAAGTAGAACGCGTAAAGATCACAGTTTATTTCGCGGCGTCGTTAATCACGGGCGCGGCAGTCGCAGTCAGCGGAGTGATCGGCTTTGTAGGCTTGATCATACCGCACGTGATCAGGCTTGCTGGCGGCAGTGACAACAGGCTTGTTATTCCCGCGTCGGCACTTGCCGGCGGCGCGTTCTTGTTGCTTGCCGACACAGTGGCGCGAACGGTGATCTCACCGCGCGAGCTGCACATCGGAGTGATCACTGCGTTAATTGGCGCGCCGGTGTTTATCTACTTGCTGAGAAGAACCAGTTAGACCAACAAAAAGGGGCAAGCGCTTGGCAGCGGTGACCGTTCAGTTTCTAGGCTCAGGAGACGCCTTCGGAAGCGGAGGTCGGTTTCAGACCTGCATCTCGGTTCGGGCTGAGGAGGCTCACGTCTTGCTTGACTGCGGCGCTTCAACGTTGATATCGATGAAGCGGTTCAGCGTCGATCCTTCCTCGGTTGACGCGGTCGTCGTTTCTCATCTCCACGGCGATCACTTTGGTGGCATTCCCTTCCTTGTCCTGGATGGCCAGTTCGGACATCGCAAAAAACCTCTGCTAATAGCGGGCCCGCCTGGCATCAGCGAACGCCTGGTGCGCGCAATGGAGGTGTTGTTTCCTGGTTCCTCAACCGCCGGTCGTGGATTTAAGGTGCATTTCATCGAACTCGCGCCGAGAACCGAAACGGCGGTGGGAGGAACCACGGTGACTGGCTACGAAGTCGTACACGCTAGTGGAGCACCGGCCTACGCTCTGCGATTGAGGTGCGAAGATAAGGTGATTGTCTACTCCGGAGACACGGAGTGGACCGAGACGTTGGTAGAGGTAGCGTGCTCCGCAGATCTGTTCATCTGCGAGGCGTATTTTTTTGAAAAGACAGTTAAGAATCACCTGGCTTATGCGACGGTACGTCAGCACCGCAAACGACTTGACTGTCGGCGGCTTGTCCTCACACACATGAGCGCGGACATGCTCGAGCGGCGCGCGGAGGTGAACGACGAGCTGGCTGAGGACGGCCTTACTCTCGAGGTTTGACCAGGCACGATGCTGAAGGTTGGAAACATTGATTTCAGCTACGCGCGGCAAGTGCTCAAACGCGCTTCGTTTGATGTGGGGCGCGGTGAGGTGTTGGCGGTGCTGGGGCCGAACGGCTCGGGCAAGACAACGCTGTTGAAGATAATCGTCGGGATACTCAAGCCTGCAAGTGGCAGTGTGTTACTTGATGGGCGGGATCTGTTGTCAATGCAACGCCGCGAGATCGCGCGATTAATCGGCTACGTCCCGCAGGAATCCGTTATCCGGTTTCCACTCACCGCCATTGAGCTTGTGCTGCAGGGCAGGTTCGCGCAAGGGAAACTGCTTGGATTCGAGAGCGAAGAGGACGTTCGCGAAGCACAGTTGGCGATGGATATGACCGAAGCGGACGAGTTCTCGTCGCGTCTTGTGAACGAGTTGTCTGGAGGCGAGCGACAACGCGTCATGCTTGCGCGCGCGCTCGCGTCGCGGCCGCAGTTGCTCGTGCTGGATGAGCCGATTGCGAATCTGGATATTTCACATCAGGTGAAGGTCCTTGAGCTGGTCAAGCGACTGACGATCGACCAGGGGCTGACGGCGATTGTCGTTACTCACGAGCTGAATCTCGCCTCTGAGTTCGCAACCCGTGTGTTGCTCTTGAAGTCGGGCGAGGTGGTGGCCTGCGGCGCCCCGCATCAAGTGATGACCGAAAGCGCTCTCAGAGAAGTTTTCGGGACTGACTTGATGGTTGACGCTAATCCGGCGAGCGGCGCGCCCCGCGTTACGCCCGTAGCGCCCGGCCGAAGCGCAGGTCGCTCGAACAAATCGTAGGGAACGGTGAAAGACAATATGCAAGAACCAATCTTGATGTCCTGGAGCGGCGGCAAGGATAGCTGCATGGCTCTACGTGAGATTCAAAATTCCGGAAGCTATCGAGTGGCTGCTTTGCTCACCACTGTTTCAGTGGATTACGACCGAATATGCATGCACGGCGTCAGGCGCGCCTTGCTCGATAGACAGGTCGAGTCTCTGGGCTTGCCGGTCCACGCGATTCACCTTACGAACGATCCGTCGAATGACGAGTACGAAGCGAAGATGAGAGAAACGCTAATCGGGTATCGCGAGCGTGGCGTTAAGGCCATCGCTTTCGGCGATTTATTTCTCGAAGACATCAGGCAGTATCGGGAGTTGCGACTTGCGGAGGTCGAGATGACGGGAGTGTTCCCGCTTTGGCAAAGAGACACCGCCGCTCTTGCAAAGGAATTCATAGAGTCGGGCTTCAAGGCGGTTGTGACTTGCGTGGATTCAAAAAAGCTGGATGGTTCGTTCGCGGGGAGGCTGATTGATTTTGATTTCCTCTCTGCTCTGCCTTCATGGGTCGATCCGTGCGGCGAGAACGGAGAGTTTCACAGCTTCGTTTTCGCCGGACCGATCTTCAAAGAAGAAGTGAATTTGAAAATCGGCGAGACCGTTTTGCGAGATGGCTTTTATTTCTGTGATTTGTTACCGGATTAGTTGGATCGTTCGTCGAATGGGAAAGAACTGTCTCGTGAAAGGAGAAACACCTATGCTCAAGCCGCGCCTTCTAGTGATCGTTGGGATAATTCTGGCAGCCGCCGCGAGCCGGGTTATTCCGCATCCCTTCAACTTCACTCCGGTAGCCGCCATCGCGCTTTTTGGCGGCGCGCGCTTTGGCGACAAGCGGCTCTCGTTCGTCGTCCCATTGGTGTCGATGCTACTAAGCGACCTGGTGATTGGAGTGCATTCGGGTATGCCTGTAGTTTATGGGTGTTTTGCGCTTACCGTGTGTGTGGGCTTTTGGCTACGCAAGACGAACTCAATAGGGCGGATTGCGGGAGCGGCACTTGGATCCTCGGTGCTGTTTTTTGTTGTAACTAATTTCGCGGTGTGTGCCAGAGGTTCTCTATATGCCAAGAATATTGGAGGACTCGTGACGAGCTATGTCGCCGCGCTTCCTTTTTTCCAGAATACGGTTCTAGGCGATTTGTTTTACACGGCGGTTTTGTTCGGTGGCTTTGCGTGGGCTGAGCGACGCTTTCACGCGTTGAGCGATGCGCAACAATCGTGAAGCCTGGCAATTTTCAATTTAACGTCTTGTTGTTTGCCAATCTGGATCGTCGATGCGGGGAAGGCGGTGAAAATCCGCCACTGTCCCGCAACTGTGATGCGCAACGAAGCCGGCATCAAGCCACTGCCTCAAATGAGGCGGGAAGGCGCCGGCGTAGGAACAGGGGTTGGGTGTTAGGGGATGGGGGTTGGAAAAAACCCGATTCAAACCCCTAACCCCCAACTCCCAACCCCTAACTCGGCGCTAAGTCAGGAGACTCGCGTGACGATCTGCGGAATTAACTCTTTCGCGGAAAGGAGCAAATCCATGTCAGATAAATTCTCAGCAGTGTTGCACCGCAAGCGTACTCACCTTGTTTCAGTATCGTATCTAGTCTGCATCGTGATCACGGCGATGATCAGCCTGACAGCGCTTGCCGGCGCTGTCGCCCGCGGTAGCGTCGAAGGTAACGTAGCTGACCCATCCGGAGCGAAGGTCGTCGGCGCGCGCGTCGCCCTTCGTGATGCAACCGGGGTCGTAGCTTATCAGACTCTGACAGACTCTGAAGGCAAATTCACGATCGCCGATGTCTCGGAAGGTCGGTATTCGGTAACGGTTGAGGCGCCGGGCTTCTCACAAGCCGAGAAGATCGCCGTTGATATTCGAGGCAGTGAGACGCAAACCGTCGCCGTGCGTCTGAATGTTGCGGCCGTCTCGGACCATATCGTCGTAACGGCAACGCGTACCGAGACAGCGGCAGCCGAGCTGGGCGGCTCTGTATCGGTTATCACCGATGAAGAATTGAAGCGCGCAAACCAAACGCTCGTCTCGGAGCCGCTTCGTTTGGTCCCTGGGATCGCCGTCGTCCAAACCGGAGGGCGAGGCGGCTTGACTTCAATCTTCACTCGCGGCGGCGAGTCAGACTACAACAAAGTGCTGATCGACGATGTACCAGTCAACGAGGCCGGCGGGTCATTCGACTTCGCGTTCCTTACGCCCGAGAATCTCGATCGCATCGAAGTCGTTCGTGGACCGCAAAGCGCACTGTTCGGATCAGACGCGATGACCGGCGTTATTCAACTAGTCACGCGGCGCGGTTCGACTTCGGTGCCCGAGTTCGAGTTCTCCGGTGAAGGCGGCAGCTTCGATACTCATCGTGAGACTGGTCGGTTGTCTGGCTTGACCAGATGGTTCGACTACTCGACGAGCTTCGGTTATCAGACGACCGATGGCCGGTTCCGCAACAACGATTACATCAATCGTTCGGCATCAGCCAATTTGGGCTTCAGACTCGCGCCAAGCGCTGACCTGCGAGTGACCTCACGCTGGTCGGGCAGCACGCTGGGTGTGCCGGGCCCGACGGCGGCATTGTTTGCTGACCCGGACCAGCGGCAGAAGCACCTCGATCTGACGTTCGCCGCCGCGCTCAACCTGAAGACTACCTCTCGATGGCGCCAAACGACGCGGTTTATTTATTCAGAGTCGAACACACACAGCTTCGATCCGGTTGCGGAAGACTTGACTAAGCCGGACACTCCTCCGCTTCCACCGGGCGCGTTCGGAGCCGACTTTGTCTTTGATTTCCGGGATCATCAAAAACGCGCCGGCTTCCACTATCAGACGATAGCCGCTGTGGGTTCTTCAAACGTGATAACCGCCGGTATTGATTTCGAGCGTGAATCGGCGGTGTTCACGAGCGCCGACTCTTTCTCGCGTAGTCGCGTCTCGCCGGACAGAAACAATCTCGGATTCTATATTCAGGACCAGGCCGGTTGGCGCGAGCGGTTGTTCGTGACTGCAGGCGTTCGCGTCGAGCGCAATACGGGAAACGTGCCCAACGACTTGAGAGTAGCGTTGTCGTCTCTCGGTTCGAGCGTTCCATCTGGCGATGTTGGGTTTGGAGTCGCCGCCAATCCCAAGATCGCGGTGTCCTTTCTTGCACGGCGCCCTGCGGAAGGCGCAGGCCTCGGCGCAACCAGGTTGAAGGCGAGCTTCGGCACGGGCATCAAGGAGCCAACGTTGATCGAGGCGTTCAGTCCGAACTTGAGTTTTCTCGGCAACCCCAGGCTCGACCCGGAGCGTGCTACGAGCTTCGACGTCGGAGCGGTTCAAGAGTTCTTCGAGCGCCGCGCGAGCGTCGAGCTGACCTACTTCGATAACCGATTCCGGAATCAGATAATCTTCGAATCAACCGAGACGTTCGGTCCGATCCGCTTGCAAAGTGGAGTTCTGACTAACTTCGTAAACTCTGATCGCGCATCGGCGCGCGGCTTCGAGCTGATTGGAAACGCGCGGCCCGGAGGGCGATTGCGGTCTCGACTACGGTTGATGGGGAGTTATACGTTTCTTCGCTCACGGCTCGATCGAGCGGCCGACGTGCTCACGTTTCCTCCGCCGACGTTTCAAGGCGTGTTCGCGCGCAATCCTGAAATTGGATTGCCGCTTCTTCGAAGGCCGCGTCATACGGGTTCGTTCGAATTGAGTTGGATCGATCGGCGGTTTGACATTTCTTTCGATGGAAGTATAGTCGGCAAGCGTCGAGACGCGGACCCTGTTACTTTCGCAAAGTTCGACAATGGGGGCCGGCCGATTTTCAATGACGCCTACGCAAAGCTCAACGCTGCGGGGTCATATCACATCAGCAATCTGATCAGTGTCTTCGCTCGCGTCGAGAATTTGCTGAACCAAGACTATCAGGAGGTACTCGGCTTTCCGGCCTATCGATTGAACTTCAGCGCCGGGTTGCGGGTCAGAGTGGGCGGCGGGAAGTAGGCAGACACCACTCGGCTTCCGAACCCAATGGCAGGCAAGTTCGGGAGAGCCTTCTTCGCTACAAAGAACTAGGCTGTCTGACCTTGAGCGCCTTCGCGCTTGAGCATTCGCTGATACATCTCGCGCACGCGGAACGCCAATTCGAGCCGCTTGCGCGAGATGCCCATCAGCTTTTTGTTGCCTCGCCGACGGGCCGCTTCGAATGTCGCACGCAAGGATCTTATCTCATCCTCCTGCGCTCGCAGTCGCTCAATAAAGTATTCCTCAGGCATAAGCGATACAACCTAATCGGTCCTACTTCAGTTGAACTGAGGGGGAGGCCAACCAGTTCCAACTTTTGCTTCTTCACCCGGGGCGATCCTTCCAAACGCTATTATACTCAAACTATCGAGCCTGACAACCCGGAAAAAACCTGATTTCACAACTCAAGTTGCGTTATTCTTGGGGCCGCTTCTTTTCAGATTCGCTCGCCGCTTTGGTCACCGACACAGCATAACCGTCGTTGGGCCGCTTCGGCACTCCCAGCTTCTTGAGCAAGGCCGCGGAAGGCAACCCGGTCTGCGAGAATCCGTTGTCGGCTTGAAACTGCTTCATTGCTGCGATAGTTGCGTCGTCGTATTGACCCGACGCGGGCCCGTCCAAGTAACCAGCCTTGATCAACGCGCTTTGAATCTCCGTGACGCGCTCGGTCGGAATGCCGGAGCTCGGTCGCGACCACCCAGAAGCCGCCGCCGCAACCGGGGCCTCATAGCTTCCGCGGCTTCGTCTCGCGACGTGACGACCGCGTCTTCGTCGAGATGCATATCTCTCGCGACTGCCCCTTCTCGTCCGCGACAATTCACGACCACCACGTCTGCCGCGCGAGTCTCGTTTGACGTGAGCGCGAGAACTTCTGTGGCTCGATCGAGACCTCTTGGCAAAAGCGAAGTCGGCGCTCATCAGCGTCATCAAAAGCGCTACCGTCAAGAGCAACGCCCATCTCTTTTGCATTAGCAATCCTCTGTTTGCGTCCCACGAGTCGGGCCGGGGCCAGTCCGAGACCGGATTATATTCATCGGGGCTGCAGCGAGCAAGGAGATTTTTGCGACGACGCACCTTATTGCGACTACGTGGTAACGGATTCATTCGTGAGTCCGCGGCGGTGACGAATCAATTCGTCACTACGTGGCTTATCTGTCCGCCATTTTCATGCTTTAATTAACAACCCAAGGGGACGAGATGAACGTCATCATTATCGGCGACATCGTTGGCAAGCCGGGCCGGAAGATTCTCACCGCGACGCTGAAAGGGCTCAGGGAGAAACACGAAGCTGAGTTCGTGATTGCCAACGTCGAAAACGCCGCCGAGGGCGCCGGTGTGGTCCCGAAGGTCGGAGATGAAATTCTTGCCGCCGGTGTCGATGTGATGACTTCGGGCAATCACATCTTTGACAAAAAAGAAGTCATCCCCTACATCGAAAACCAGCCGCGTCTGCTTCGACCGGCGAACTACGCGCCGGATGCTCCCGGTCGCGGACTATGGCTGGGATCAACCGCATCGGGAACACCGCTCGCTGTAATCAACATTCAAGGGCGAATCTTCATGCCTCCCTCTGATTGTCCATTCAGAACCGCGGACCGCTTGATAGCCGAGATCGGCAACCGCGCGCGGGTGATCATCGTCGATCATCATGCGGAGGCGACTTCCGAGAAGCAGGCGATGGGCCGGTACCTTGACGGAAGAGTTTCGGCGGTGGTCGGCACGCACACTCACGTTCAGACGGCGGACGAGCAGATACTAACGGGCGGCACGGCTTACATAACTGATCTGGGAATGACCGGGCCTTACGACAGCGTCATCGGCGTCGAGTCACAGTTGGTGATTACGCGGTTTGTTCGAGGGATGCCGAGTCGCTATCACCCGGCCAGTGAAGATCCCGAGCTACGCGGCGCAGTGATAGAGATCGACGAGCGCAGCGGAAAAGCTCTTAGCATTTCCAGGCTGCAGGTGAGAGAGTAGGTCCTGGTTTAGTTCCCGCCCTTGATAAAAAATACATCCCAGGCCCAACGGCCAACGTGATCGCCGTGACTATCATACACTTTGGCCCGATAGCGAAACGCGTTGCCGTACTGGTCTCTTCGTCTCGATTCTTCGTAGTCAAGTCTTATTGCGTAAACTCCAAGCTCGGGTAAGGTGTGCAACTCGTTCGGCTCGGAGATGCCGTTGTGATTCAAATCCTGCCACAGGCGCAGCGATGAGAAGATAGTATCACGGCTATCGATCACACCGTCGCCATTCCCGCCCTTGGCCGGCTTGTCATATTCAGCAAGCGCCAGGAACCCGTTTCGATGGTCGGAAGCAGGCTGGGGCGAGTAATTGCCAAAGAGCTCGGAGCCGTTGTCGATTGTCCCGTTTCCATTACGGTCAAGAACAAGAAACGCGTCATCCGAGCCAGCCGCCGTCCAAGAGATACGTTCCTTTTGACCGTCGCAGTTAAGATCAAAAGCGACCCCACCGGCAGCGTCAGTAAGAGCCAAGCCTTTGCCCGACAGGTCGATGAGAATTGGGGACGGACAACATTGGGGGGAGAAAGTCCCATCTTCCAGTACGATACCTCCACAATCATAAGTACCAGAAGGACAACCAGTTCCGCCTCCACCACCTCCCGCGCAGTTATAGGGGTCGAAGTAGAAATCATTGGGGTCGTCGCACTGATTGCAACCATCTCCGTCCGCGTCTATCGACGCATCACATCCTCCTCCGCCCCCACTATTGCAAGTGTGAGGATAATCTTTTATGGTAGGTGACCCAAAGCCCGGCTTGCCATAGTCAGCTTGATTGTAAATACAACAGCTTCCCCAGTTGGAATTCCAAATTCCTGGCGCAACTGTCTGAGTGAAATGTCCATCGCTAACCATTGGACACACAAAGCCCGGCCAGCACGGATTGTAAGTTTGTCCTCCCGTACAACAAACATCCGGGGTTGTGGTAAGCAAGCAGTCACCGGTTCCAGCTGCTCCCCACTGAGTCGCAAACCCATCAGGGAAAGACACAAACCAAAAAGAAGTCTTTTTAACCTCGTAGTAAGCTGGACCGAGGACAAAATTACAGTCGTTCGGACTCGGACCACAAGTCCGCAGCACGTCTTTGACGAAGGAAAATGTCGGGACACAAGTGCCCGACGCAGAATTAGATACGCAGTAAGCGCCGGATCCGTTGTAATCAGTGACACCACACATCAGCCCATTCACCGTACAAATGGACGTCAAGAGCACTGACAAAACAGCCCTCTTCATATTCAACTCCTCGGGACTACCGTGACAACTTAATTGTGAGCAGAATCAACCAGCAGAGCCGCCAGCACTCTCTCATACGTGCCTACAATCCTAGAAAGGCCGCCGTACTGTAGCTCCTGTTTTTTCGTTAAGGATAGCGAGTCGTATCCTGGTTGGCGATCTTCCGCCAGTATCCGGAGCTCTTCCGCAATTCGCCATCTCTGGTCGTGAATGCCCAGTCTGGTGTAATACGGCAATGAAGCATCCGGCAGCTCAGGAAGGCCCAACGTCTCGGACCGGACGTCGTGAATTGCAGATTGCAAGGATTCTTTCCGGGACCTAAGGGCACGCTGAAGTTTCGGAAGAAACTGATTAATCGCGATCCTAATTCCTGACCGATACTGTCGAAGTTCTTTAACCGCCTGCCGATCGCCATCAGAGGTTCCATCCTCAAGTATCAAGGCGAGGACTCCAATCCCTCGGGTTTCTAGTTCTGGCTCAGCTTCATTTTCAAAACTATATACTTGGTGAGGTCCTATCCAGTCCGCTTCTCTATAGATAAGCTCCTTCTTCAGTGTGACAATCCCGTAAGAGAGTTGAAAAGATGTTATCCTCTTATCGTAGTCGTTCCTCATCCTCAGCAGAACGCCCTCTCGATCCTGTGATAACTCGGACGCCAAGACTTTGAATAGCCGAGTCCGATTCGTTATGACTAATCTCTCGACTCTCAGTCTTCCAGATCTCAGCGCCGCAGCGGCCTCTTCTTGCGCGGATTCTTCTCGAGAACTGCGGGAAGAGTTTGAAGTTCGAACCCCGACAACTTCAATTAGGGCAATACCGAGAACAGCCACAGGGATGAGAGACAAGAGCAAACTTCTTTGACTCGGTACTTTCATGATAAGCTCCCATGCTCACACACTCTCATGCCTAACGCCATGGCCTTTTGTGAGAGAAAAGGCCAAAACAACTAAGAGCGCCCTACCATGCAGTACTGCTGCCTTCTATAAGAGACCCGCGAACAATCTGTTTTGCACTAGAGCACATCCGCTCCGGTTCCAAACAAAATGAACTAGCTGAATGTCCTTTTCATTAGCCGATTCGCCGGTTTCCTTCATCATGACCCCCTTGCCCGTCGCGGTATCTTGTGGCCGGGCGGCGACGCGCCCGGAATTGCCGCCCCTGAACAAGAGGGTTGGTACAAGAACAGAAAGAGTCAGGAAAACAAAAATCAAGTGAGGCGGCGCAATTCCTCGTTTGAGAAGTTTCTTCATTAATTTGTGACTATCTTCCGAAATGAATGCAAAACGCAAGCAAAAACAATTGGCCAAATGTCCTGTTATTAGCCGATTCGACGCTTTTCTTTCTTTGATCTCCGGTTCTGTAGTTTAGATAGCAGATGCTGCGCCCGATATCGGCGCGGGCTCAAGCCGTAAGCTTTCTCGAAATTCCTCACAAAGTGGCTGCTTTCACTGTAGCTGACTCTGACAGCGATCTCTTTGATTTGCAGGTCTGTTGCTTCTAGCAGCTCCCGTGCTTTTTCCAATCGGCGTTTCTTAATGTGCTGGGTCGGAGACACCTCGACTTCGCCTTTGAAGAGATCGCAAAATCTCGAACGATGAAGTCCGAGTGACTTAGCTATCTCGCCGACATAGATTTGACGATGCAGATTCTCCTCAATTAGAGAAATGGCGGCTCGCGTCTTGGAGTTCATGATCGCCTCCACACTCAAGAACGCTTGAATGGTGGAATCTTACACCCATCAGCAAAGCTCGCGACAGCGTTTTTTCTTACAAATATGGTCTTGACCAATCGGGAACATCTCGACGCATCGGTTAGTCGGGTCAGGCTGTACAACCGCCTGCTCAATCCGATATATTCTCAGCTCATTGTGGCGACGAACCTAAACAATTCAACCTCGACATTTCAAACGCTTCGACTGTTGTCAGCGGCGCTTCTGGGCCTTTCGTTATCGCTGACGCTTCAGAGCGCCTACGCCGCGGGCGAACAAGCGGGCGCTCGCGCGAGCGGCCCGGAAATCGTAATCGACAAGACTGAGCGAAATTACGGCGAGGTCTTCGCGGGAGAGGAGCTGGAAGCAGCATTCGTCGTGCGGAACGTGGGAACCAAGCCGCTCACGCTTGCCGAGAAGTCTGATCTTGCGGCTGGTCAACGAACACGTAACACGCTCGCAACTGCGGCATGGCGCGTCAGGGAAAGCTACACCGCGGCTGCCGCGGGGTTGCGAGGCGCACCAAGCTGATGCGCGCCCAAAGACTTGTACTTCGACAAAGTCATCCAGCCTGGTCAGGCCGGCGCAATCATCATAAGACTTCACACCGAATACCTGCTCGGCCCCGTCAAGCGAGGCTATGCGCTTCAGACGAATGATCCGAAACGTCCGTTAGTGTCGGTAACGGTCATCGCCAACGTTAAGCCGGTGCCGGATTACGTCAAACGTATCGCGACTGCAAATGTGAAGACCGGCGAAACAAACGGAGACTTCCAGATCTGGCCGACTGCGAGACCGAAGATCACACTCGAGCCCGGCGAGCGCTTCGACATCTCACTCAGAATAAGACCGCTCACGCCGGGCGCCGGAAGCTTGAAGCTTGCGGCCGGCGCGCCCCAGTCCTGGAAGCTCAGGCGCGAGGCTGAAGGTGACGGGTACTTGCTGGATATTCCGATCGAGCCGGCAAAAGGTACCAGCTCGCGAACGGCGCCGATCATCGTCGAGCCTGCAGAAGGTCCCGCGCGAGAGATGCCAGTGCAATTGTCGGTGAACGTTCCGTCTGAAAACGTAGTCGCAACGCCCCAGCAGATTGATTTCGGCGAAGTGACGCTCTTGAGTCAGAGCAATCCGATGAAGAGACTCGGCATTAGAAAACAAATAGGCTCTTTCCACATCAAGAAGGTCGCTTCGACTTTGCCCTTTTTGAAACTCGAGCAAGCCACGATGGTCGAGGGCAGCAACTATATGATCAAGATCTCGATCGATCGAACCGCGCCGTTAAAGGCGGGGGAGTATCAGGGAAACGTGATCATCGAAACCGATGACGCTCACGCGATTCGGGTTGAGGTGCCAGTCAAGATAAGAATAACCGAGCGATGACAGGAGGATTCGAGACGATGCCCAAAAGAGTTTTGCAGTTTGCTGTTGACGAGCAGGTGAAATTCGTCGATCTGAGGTTCACGGACTTACCTGGCGGTTGGCATCACGTTACCGTGCCCATAAGCCAATTCAACGAGGACACGTTTGAATCGGGCGTCGGGTTCGATGCATCGAGCCTGCGCGGATGGGCGTCGATCAACGAATCGGACATGCTGTTGATGCCCGATCCCAGCCGGTTCTGGGTCGATCCGTTTTTTGAAGAACCAACGCTGTGCCTGTTCGCCAACGCGGTCGATCCGATTAGCAGAGACGGCTATGAGATGGATCCTCGCGCCGTGGCTCAGCGAGCCGAGAGCTATCTCAGGTCGACCGGCATCGCCGACAACTGCTACTTCGGCCCCGAGGCCGAGTTTTTCATCTTCGA
>DASXSR010000161.1:0-4528 GCA_036505875.1 Blastocatellia bacterium
TTGACGTTCTAATCGGCATACGCTCCACCCGAAGATGGATTGGGCTTAGGCGTGAGCGCGTTAGCTCACGTTCTACCAAACAGCGAGGTTCACTGCTTCATCGCGTCAGTCACCTGAATCCGTCCCGCGATGATTTCCTTCTTCGCGCGCTCCACTTCATCAAGCACCAGCGGCGGAATCAAATTCCGATTGTAGTCATCAAGCGCGTAACCTATTCCGTCATTCTCCAATCCGTATTCGTGAATGCCGCCGGTGAAATGGCCTTCGATCATTTCCTTCACGGTGTTGAAGACCGACACGTCAACTCGTTTGATCATGCTAGTCAGTATGAACCCCGGCTTCACCCAGTTCTGATTCGAATCGACTCCGATCGCCAGCTTGTTCATCTCTTCAGCAGCGTCGAACACGCCGAGACCTGAATTGCCGGCGGCCTGAAAGATTACGTCCGCGCCGCGATCGATCTGGGCCTTCGCGAGCTCCTTGCCTTTGCCCGGGTTGTTCCACGCCGCGTCAGTCACGCCAACGTAATTGTCGAATACTTGAATCTTCGGGTTCGCATAACGCGCGCCTTCAGCGTAACCCGTCTCGAACTTATGAATCAGAGGAATATCCATCCCGCCTACGAATCCGATCTTGCCGGTCTTGGTCGTTTGGGCGGCAATCATGCCGACCAGAAACGAACCCTCGTGCTCCTTGAAGATCAAGGAGGCAACGTTTGGAAGATCGATCACGCCGTCGATGATCGCGAATTTCAGGTTGGGATAATCTGCGGCGACGTCGTTCATGATCGGCGCTTGAGCGAAGCCGACGCCGACGATCAAATCGTAGCCGCGCTCGGCGAAGGCCCGCATAGAAGGCTCGATTGACGTTGGATCGCCGGGCTCGACGTCGCGAAGGAAGATTCCGAGTTCGTCTCTCGAGCGCTTGACGCCTTCCCAGGCAGCGGCGTTGAAGGACTTATCGTCTTTGCCGCCGATGTCGAAGACTATTCCGACGCGAGGCCTACCGCCGGATTCATCGCGCTTGCCGATGACACTCGTGCAGGAGGGCAATGCCAGGCAGATCGACAGAACAAGAAGCAGAAAAGCGTTTCGCATTGTTTCCGTGATTTTATTTATCCGGTGATTCGTACACGTACGCGACTTCGTGAAGCTTGTTCTCTTTTCCGTCGTGCACCGCGTACTGATTACGCTTCCGTTCGCCGCGCGAGTCTACCGACCAACCCCACAAGTTAGCCGCGCCGTGCTCGCCCTTCTTGTTCAACGCGTAGAAGTTGATGCTGAACTTCTTGAGCTTCGGCATATTATTGTTGTAGGTGGCAGCCACGCGTTTGCAGGCTTCGAGCGCGGCGTCGGTCGGGGACGCTCCGCGGCGCATCATCTCTACAACAGTGTGCGCGCCGTTGATCTTTATGCATTCCTCGCCCCGACCCGTTGATCCCGCGGCGCCGACCTCGTTGTCCACAAACAAACCGCACCCAATCAGCGGCGAATCTCCAACTCGGCCCGCGATCTTCCAAGCCAGGCCGCTGGTAGTAGTCGTGCCGGAAATATCTCCCCTCTCGTTGACCGCGATACAGTTGATCGTCCCCGTCGGCGGGTTCACGATGTATTCCTGGATAAGCGCAGCCAATTCAGCCCGGTCCCAATCGCCGTTATAGATCAAGCTCTGCGCCTGACCGTCTGGCGCCGCGAGTCCCGGCCCCCAAGCGTCTCTGTCGCTCATCGTCTCTTTCCACTTCAGCCACGCGGCGCGCGATTCTTCGGTGAGCAGATCCATTTCCTTGAACCCGTGCGCGACCGCGAAACGCAACGCGCCCGGCCCGACCAGAATAAGATGGTCTGTGCGCTCCATTACAACCTTTGCTACCTGCGCGGGATTTTTGATTCGCTCCAGCGAAGCAACCGCGCCCGCGCGTTTCGTCGGGCCGTGCATGACGCTCGCATCCAACTGGACCACTCCATCCTCGTTTGGCAGGCCGCCGTAGCCGACGCTCTGATCCTTGGGATCGTCTTCCACGATTGCGACTCCGGCGACCACGGCTTCGAGTGTGTCCTTGCCAGCGCGAATCATCTCCATCGCTTTTGCCGTAGCGCGCAAGCCGTTTGCGCTCGAAACCACGACCGGCCGCGAGCCTCGTGATTGAGCAAAACTGAACGGCGCCGCGTTCAACAGCCGCGCGCCTACTCCGGCGATCGCGCTGGCGCGAAAGAAATCTCGACGGGTTACTCTGGTTTTCATTGCAATTTCCTCCGTGTGGTCCACTCTTAAAGCGCGCTGATTCTAACCACTAGTTTGATGTTTGTAAATCAGCGTAGCACGTCGCGTCAGTGAAGGCCAAATTGAAACACCCCGACGCGCGTGATACCCTCTTTCTTGCGACCCCGTGACCAACATCAACGGAGCAACTTGTGACAACCAGCCGCGTGCTAGCTCTGCTTTTCGCCATCGAGGCGCTCGCACTTGTCGCACCCTCGCTCACTCAAAAAGCCGATCAGGCGATCAAGCTCGAAACCGAACTGGTCACAGTGGAAGCGACCGTCGCCGACAAAAACGGCAACTTCATACGCAAGCTCAAACCTGAAGACTTCGTCGTTTACCAGGACGGACAGCCGCAGAAGATCGAGTTCTTCGAGGCGAACGAGGAGGCTGCGCTCACGCGTCCGCTCGCCGTGGTCTTTGCCCTCGACACTTCGGGCAGCATCAAGCCTGAGGAAATAGCCAAGCAACGCCAGGCGACCGAAAGCTTCGTCAAACTGGTCCGACCGGAGTCGATCTTCTCGGTCATCGCCTTCAGCAACGAGATTCGCGTGCTTCAAGACTTCACCAGCGATCCGCAGCGGTTGAGCCACGGCTTCTCTCGCATCGGTGAAGTCCAAGGCTCAACGCGGCTGTTTGCCGCTGTTGATCGCGCGGTTTCGATGCTCAAGCGCGCGCCTCGTTTTCGTGGCGGCCGCAGGCTTAGACGGGTTGTGATTGTAATCACTGATGGCTTCGACAACGTCGACAGCACCGACCAGCAGGATTTGATACGCCGGGCCAACGACGCTGAAGTGACCGTTTATTCGATCACCTTGCCTTCATACGTCGCCGGACTCGCACCCGGTCAGCGGAGCATGACTCTGTTGGATGTTTCTCGGATAGTGCCGCTGACTGGCGGCGCTGACTTCTCGGCGGACGCGAAAGATTTCACACCGGTCTTCAAGGCTATCGCTGAAGAGATCAGGTCGGGTTACACGCTCGCGTACTACCCTCCGGAAAAATATCGCCGCGATGGTCGCGTTCATCAGATTCGCGTCGAGGTTCGAAAACCCGGCGCGATCGTTCGCGCGAGCCGCACCAGCTATCAGGCTCCAGCCTCGGATAAGCGCAAATGAGCGCGGATCGGCCCGAACTGTTCTTCAGCCTCGAGCGCAGTGACGAACTTTATAAGTTTTGTTTTTTCTTTCCCCTTCTAGCGAGAGCAACCGGCGGCTTAGTCTTCCGATTGCTTGCGTGAGTTATCTCAAACAACACCGGGCAGCAGTCTCCGCGGTTACCGGCCAGCGTCTCCTCACACTCCTTGAGGTACCCACCGAGCTTCCGCCGGAAGGCTCGTAACTCAGCGAGGCGTGTATCCAACTCTCCAACCTTGGCGCTGAGCAGATCACGCACCCGTTGACACTCCGCCAGCCCTGCTTCACTTCTCGGCAGCAGCACTCGAATCTCCTCAAGCGACAGCCCGAGTGTCTGGGCTTGCTTGATGAACTGAAGCCCGTGCACGACTGGAACGAGGACTACAGCGCTACCAGCGTTGATCTTGCAATGGATGCCGTGGGAGTGAAGCAATCAGATGAGACCCGCTTCCATATCGGCAGTTACATCAAACAGCACCCGGAGCTCCACGAGGTCATTCGTCGCTGGAGCTGGGTTACATTTGTGTTGAATGCTGAGGAGAAGCTTATTGCCCGCGCTGATCAATTCGCAGAGGGACGCGAAGCCTGCGCCGAGCATTGCAGAGATTGCTAAAGCGGTTAGCTTGAACGAGGATCGAGTCAAGCGTGGGCTGTCAATGCTCGGTCGCTACGAGATCATCAAAGCCGATCCATCAGTTGGTGGCGCCGGCTTCAGGGTCGAGTCACGTTATGTGAAGTGGGAGCCTCGCCTCGACTTTCTTTTTCACACCGTCACGTTAGCCAGCGGGCGCAAGTTCAACACTAACTGAGCGGTTGATTTTATGCTGCTGGTCAGCAGCAAACTCGCCGATGAAAAAGTAATCGTAGACGATTCCTCACCAGAGGGCACTGCTCGCGTTCGGGTAGTATTTGATAAGGGGAAGCTGGTCAGCGTCGAACCGTCCTCAACGATAGTATTTGCAGGGGGCGGCTGAGGAGTTACAAACCTCTTCAGGTCTGAGGAGGCACTACAGGAGTGGTTAAAGCGTTACCCTGAGCTGAAAGGGCCGATTCCGCTGGCGTTGGAGTTCATTAAGTCCCAGCAGAAAAAATAGCTATCGCTTCATAGGGTACTTATGTTGGCGCTGCCCCAT
>DASXSR010000162.1:0-27910 GCA_036505875.1 Blastocatellia bacterium
CCGACTTCCTTTTACGCCACAATAACGTTTATTCCGCGTCCGGTTTCAATCAATGCGACGCCTCCGCATGTTCAGAACCAAAAAAGCGTCGCATTTCCAAACGGACAACTATAGCGGCGGCTAATCCAGTTGTCAACCCGCAAGCGAACAGATGCAAGCGAACAGATCCAAAGATCTTGGCGAGGATGTTTGCGATCAGTGCGCGTCAACTGACAAATTTTTTGACGCGTGACACGAACTGTGAATCTTCTCCTCCTTTTCCACGCGGTAGACAATCGATAATTGCAATGTGCGAGGCTCTGCCCCCCATTTCGGTTATTGGCCCTCGGTATGCTAGAAGGGATCCAAGTTTTACCAGGAGGGCTATGCCAATGACCTGTCCACGTTGCGAGACCGACGTGCCCGACGAGGTTCTGTACTGCCCGTACTGCAACTTGCCGAAACCAAAACGCGGTTCAGCCGCATCGGTTTCTGAGGCCGAACGGCCCGCCGATGACTCAACGCATCCGTCTTCATTCAGAACAGCCAGAACCGCGAACCCAAGAGTAACCGGCGTCCCGTCCAAGCGACTAGCCAAAAAGGAGCGTAAGCTCCGCTTTTCCGTCTTGGCTATCGCTGGATTAGGTGCAGCGCTAATCGCTGGCGCCTACACGCTTATCCTTCCAATAGTGCGCTCGCAGGAAGCAGAGCCTAAGAAGGTCTTGTCGGCTCTAGAAACGCTTCGGCACATGCCATCCAACGACCCGGGTCTCACAATCGACGCGCGGCTGACGCGCGAGGTCGAAACGTCCAGGAGAGTCGGAAATCTGCTTGCATACCAAGGCTGGGCCGTGCGCCGCGTCACCGGGACCAAGACCAAAGTTCTCCTGGTTTTTTCTTTCCGCGAAGTAGGCGATACGGAAAAACGCGCCGAATGGCTCGCCGACCTGGTGAACAACACCTTCACTGCGCAGACCGAACTCGCCGTTTTGGTTTCCAAAAAATAGTCCAGCCTAGCTCTCCGCCTTAGTGAAACCCTGTATGCGACCCGAGCGTTAATACCTTTCGTGAAGACTGATCGACATGCCCGGGTGGATGAGAAATCAAGTTTCAATTAACATTTTCATTCAGGGAATGAAAGCAAGGAGGGACTGAAAATGTACAGGGTATCGGCCAAGCTCTTGGTATCGATTGCGCTAGCGTCGGCTTTGCTGGCCGGCATAATCGTCGCCTGCGGTCAGCGTATTCTGGAACGCCGCGGGGTGCCTGTTGAAGCCACCGCCATCGCGGACCCGAGTGTTGCAACCGACGAGCAGAACAACATCGAAATCTATCGCACGTACAGTCCTGGTGTTGTCAACATTACCACTACGGGCTATCAGCAGACTATATTCGGGCCCTACCCTTCGGAAGGCAGCGGCTCCGGGTCCATCGTTGACGAACGCGGCTATATTCTCACCAACTATCATGTTGTCCAGGGCGCGACACAGCTTGAAGTGCAAGTTGAGAATGATAAATTTCCAGCGACCGTGGCCGGCACCGACCGCGACGATGATCTGGCAGTCATAAAAATCGATCCGCACGGCCGCCGGCTCATAACAGTTAAACTTGGCACATCACAGGGACTCGAGGTGGGGCAGAAGGTGCTGGCAATTGGAAATCCGTTCGGTCTTCAGAGAACTTTGACCACTGGAATAATCAGCGGACTTGAAAGGCCGTTGCGCGATCCCGCCGCTCACCGAACAATCAACGGCGCGATTCAAACTGACGCCGCAATCAATCCGGGGAATTCCGGCGGGCCGCTTCTAAACTCCAAGGGTGAAATGATCGGGATCAATACGGCAATTCAGCCTCAGGGAGGAGGCGTCTCGATAGGTATTGGATTCGCTGTGCCCGTCGATCTGGCAAAGAGGATAATCCCGGAAATCATAAGCAAGGGTTACGTCTCGCGGCCGTATCTCGGCATCTCGGCCACGACGCCACTCAATCGCAGGATTGCGAGGCAACTGAACCTCCCGGTGGAGGAAGGCCTGATCGTCGGCACGGTCGCTCGTGGTAGCGGAGCAGCGGCGGCCGGGCTTCGTGGCGCAGTCGCTCGTGAGGATATCTGGGGAAACGTGATCCTTCAGCAACTGGGTGACATTATCGTTGGAGTGGACGGAAAGAAAATCGCCAGCACCGATGATCTTCAAAATGCTTTACAGGACAAGCGGCCCGGTCAGACGGTCGAGGTCGACATAATTCGGCAAGGGAGTCGCACGACAATTCCAGTGCGGCTCAGCGAGCGACCGCCCGAAGAGAGATAGCTCCGCACGCGGTCAACGTGCGCCGTTCTGCTGTTGCTGTCGCGACAATTCGCGCTGACGATAGTATTCTCGTTTCGCCGCGTCGTGTTCGGCTTCAGTGCGTGAAAACTTGTGACGGCCTTCCGTGCCATTCACGACAAAGTACAAGTCGTCGGTTTGATCAGGATAAAGCACCGCTTCGATTGACGCGCGGCCCGGTGAAGCAATCGGCCCCGGCGGCAATCCAACCGTAAGATAAGTATTGTAGGGCGAGATGCGCTGGCGATGCCGAGGTTGATTCGGATTCCCGTCATAATCACCCGCAAGAATCGCCGCGTATATAAAAGTCGGATCGCTTGCCAGCGGCATGCCGCGCTTCAATCGATTAAAGAAAACCGAAGCCACGTGCGGGCGCTCGTCCGGCACCTTCGCTTCCCGCTCGATTATCGAAGCTAGCGTGACCACTTGATGCACCGTCAAGCCGAGCTGACTGGCGCGCATCGACCACTCGGGCGTGAACAGTTCTTCAAAGCGAGTGACCATCGCTCGAATCAAATCCTCGGGCGTGGTCTTGATGTTATAGATATAGGTGTCCGGAAATAGATAACCTTCGAGGTTACGAGCCTGCGGCGCAATCCGCCTGATCAGGGTGTGATCGTCCATCAGACGTAGAAACTCTTCCTTTGTTGCCTTACCTGTCTTTGCAGCGAAGGTCTCGGCAATTTCAAAGCGGTTGAACCCTTCCGGTATCGTCACGCGCTCGACAAAAACCTCGCCCCGCCGAATCTTTTCAATGGCTTGAAGCGGCGAAATCGGCGAGGCGAACTTGTAGTCGCCGGCTTTCAGATTGCCGCTCTTGCCAGTGAGTCTGAGATAAACCTTTAACGCGAGCGGGTGTCTAACTATGCCCGCTTCTGTGAGCCGAGCAATGACTGCCTGCGACCCGGCCCCTTGGTCGACTGTGATTATCTGCTCGGCGGATTCGTGGTCAACGGGTGACGTTACGCTGCTTCGCACCCAGATCGCAGAGACGGCAATCGCGACGATGCCAATGATGACAATCGCAGATACCCGTCGAGATGTTCGTCGAGAAGTCATTTCTTTGCAGCTGCAGCCGAAAGAAAGTCCTGCAGTATTATCATTGCCGCAAACTCATCTGATCGAGCGCGCCGCTTGTCGGAGCGAAAGCCGCGCTCGATCATCAGTTGATCCGCTTCGTAGCTGGTCAATCGTTCGTCTTGCGTAAACACCGGGACGCCGGCCCGCGCTCGGAGCTTCTCGGCGAATCGCATTGCAGCGGTTGCAGCATCGCCAACGCTCCCATCCATTCTGAGCGGCAGGCCAACCACTACTGCTTCTGCCTCGAGATCCTCGGCCAGCGACTTTAGCCGCTCGATGTCGTGCCTGTCGCCGCACCTTCGAAATGTTTCAAGCGGACGGGCAGTCAGGCCCAGCGCGTCTGATATAGCGGTCCCGATGTTCTTGGAGCCGAGGTCAACGGCAAGCACTCGCATTAAGAAAAGTATAGGTAGCGGTTCTGCGAGGTGTCAAAGCCCAACACTGCGCGACATTGTGGGCCATCTTCGAGTCAGTGGGCGTGATATTGGTCCAGCACAATCAGACCTCTCTTCGGCAGTCGCGCTTTACCGGTAGTCTCAATTGCAGTAATATCAGCGACAGAGTTGACGTGGACGGGGTGTGAGACTATGAGCCCCAAAGTGCGACTCGCGATGCGTTTCATAGACGGTAATCTTCAACGCGATATCTATGTCAATGACGCAGCTGAAGAGGTTGGACTATCACCTTCGCATTTCTCCCATCTCTTCAAGGCCGAAATGGGAATGTCGTTCTATCGGTATCTGATAAAAGCCCGGTTGGAAAAGGCTCGAAACCTTCTTGAAGAATCCCCAATGCCAGTCAAGCTGATAGCGTTTGAGGTCGGATACAAAGACCCCGGTCACTTCGAGCGTGAATTTAAGAAGGCGTATGCCGTGACACCATCGCAATACAGAGCGGACTATCTTTGCCGCATTGCGATCTGAAAGCGTCGTCGAAAGAAAACAGGAAGATTCTTCAGTAAACAGCAGGTTTCTCCAGTCGATTTTTCTTGCGTCCGAGCGAGGGTTTGCAAGATACTTTCGATAAGGAACTAATCGTTGTGAGGGACCGATTTAGCGGCCAACTAATCTGCTCTTGGAAAAGCACCGGGAGGAACACAGGATGCCAAAGCTACGTGCCAGTCGTATAAGGGAAACAGTTATACTTGTGGCGGTTTGCGTCGGGGCAGCAATGCTTGGTTTCATACTGCGAACTAGTCATACAGTTGCTGCGAAAAACTCTCGTCCACCACTCCAGAAACCAGACGAGAAGGTTATCGAAAGGAGGGAGTTCCTCAACGAGCCTTTCCAGTTCGGTGGACTGACTGTCAAGAAGGTGGGAATTCTTCCCGGAAGGAAATTCAGCTTGACGTCGATAGCCAAGAACGGTGCGGAAGTTGACGACTGGCTGGAGGATCTCACATTCACCCTGGAGAACACTTCAGCAAAACGAATCACCTATGTCGATGTGGAACTTGATTTCCCTGAGACCCAAGGCGATCGTCCGATGATGGTTGTGAATCAGTTGGGCATCGGTAGACCTCCCTATGGCCACGAATGGACGAAGCAGATAGCTCCTTTAATGCTTGAACCGGGAGATAAACTGACCTTCAATCTCTCTGCTCAACAGCTACAGATGATCAAGGACTTTCTGGCGCTTAGGAAGTTTCAGTTGAAGCAGTTGAGCCGCGTAATCATCAGATTAGGTTATTTGATATTTGATGATGGAATTAAGTGGGAAATCGGACGTTACTATAGGCCCAATCCTAACGCGCCGGGTGGTTACGAACGCATTAGTCAATGAATGACCGGTCACACTGATCGGTAGAGTCTAACCGGTAATTTGCAGCGAAAGAGGAGAGCTTCTATGAAGACATTCCTTTTGGGGCTCGTGTGCTTCGTATCTTCATTTGTCGCAGTAAATCCTTCTGGAAGCGGGAACTCCAAAGCGACACTCACAGCTCTTGCCTCCTCGCAAGGCATTCAATGTCCTAACTGCGCTCCGCCGTGCGTAACGAACGGATGGACTTTTGGCGGGAGTACATATCCGACTTATTGTAACGCGTACGCGCCTGATGGAAATCTTTGCAATAATGGTCGCGCCGACGTTTTCCACTACAACATTGCCGGTACAGGAAGAGATGAGTTAGTTTCGATCGTGGTTCCATGCACTGGTTCGACCCAGACCGCAACGTGTACTGGGGAGGCCGAGTCCTATAGAATTGAGCCAAACGTCTGTTGTCCAGTTGGGCAAACAGATCCGCATTACGGGTGTGATAGTGGTTGGGGTGGAAGTGGAAAATGCGTATCGGTGGACGGGTGCGGTACTCCCGCTTGTAATGGCGTCGGTCAGAGTTGTGGTTGTGCTCAAGGGCTATATAATCCACACACTGAGTGCGACGGCGGCCTCTGCTATATCGTATACACCTGCGGCCAGGATGAATGTTACGGTGCCGAAGATTGCGTTGGCGGCGGCGGCGGAGGCGGAGGTTGTGGACTACGCGGAGAATTCCCAAATTGCCCTGACGGAACTTGCTGGGACGATACTGTTTGCGACTGTGTTTGGTGCGTTAGCCCGATATTGATAGATGTTCTTGGTAATGGGTTTAATCTCACTGATTTGAACGGAGGGGTGAACTTTGACCTCGACTCTAATGGTAGTGCCGAATGGCTCTCGTGGACTGCGGCCGGCTCAGACGATGCTTTTCTCGTTTTGGACCGCAATGGCAATGGCACTGTTGACAACGGCACTGAACTATTCGGCAACTTCACGCCGCAACCACCATCCACACATAAGAACGGTTTTCTCGCGCTGGCTGAGTTCGATAAGACGGCCAACGGCGGGAATGGCGACGGTCTGATTGACAGCCGAGATTCAGTATTCTCCAGGCTTCGCCTGTGGCAAGACTTGAATCACAACGGCATCTCCGAGCCTGGCGAGCTGCATACGTTACCGGAGCTTGGGGTCTATGCAATCAGTCTTGACTATAAGTTATCGAAGCGAACTGATCGTTACGGCAACAGGTTCCGCTATCGCGCAAAGGTTTATGATGCGCGCAGCCAACACGTTGGTCAGTGGGCCTGGGATGTCTTCTTGGTCCGGCAGTAACCGGCGCCGAGGATGAACTAACAACAACAGGCTCGGGGCTGGGCTGACTTATCCGTTCGCGATGTGTTTATTAGCTGACGGAGCCGCTCGATTCCTATAGCCTTTCCCGTTCGCTCGTCGATCTCCACAACCGCGCCATGCAATTGAGGATTCCCGCTCGCCGGGTGACACCGACTCGGCATCCCGGGCACACAACGCTTCAACACGGACTGCGACTCGACGCCAATGACACTGTCGTAAGTAAGCCGTGCGACCCGGTAGCATCTGCTCGTACGCAGTCTGAACGTGAGTGTGTGCCCAGGACAGCCAAGAATTCCCCGTCAAGGTAACGGCCCATCCGCCCGGGTCTCCGTCCCCGGCGCTTGCCCCGGCGGTCCGTAACCCGGAGTGAAGCTCGCAGGCGGAGGCGGTTGCTGAGGATATTCCGGGCCTTTGCGCTTCTCGAACAGCGCTACTCCGATCACGCCTCCGATCGCCGCGGCGCCGATGCCGACCATCGTGAAGACAAGCCAACCCGCCAACGAGATAAGCACTGGATGGTCCTGCATCGCTGCAACAATTTGCCTGAATGTCTCACGGCTTGCTGCGTCCGAGAAACTGTCGCTTCTTTGATTCATCTGACCGATCACGTTATTCCATTGCAACAAGGCGAGCGGAACGCCGACCACAAGATAAATGAACGAGCCGACAATACCGGCGAGCGCGCCCGCCCCGGCCCCTTCTCCGCTTGTGATGGGCAGTACAGGAGAGCGCCTCTTCAACAAGTAGGCGGCTAACGCGCCTCCGACGATCGCCCAGCCGCAGCAACAAAGGTTTCCGTAAGAAAGGCCGGGGATCACCGAGCCTAGGCCGATCACTAGACCGCCCAGAAGCGCCGGCTGAATCTTGGAAGGTTTATCAACCATGTAGTCCGTCGTCCGTAGTCAGTAGTCCGTAGTCCGTAGTCAGTAGTCAGTAGTCGGGGCCCAGTGGACTACTGACTACGGACTACTGACTACGGACTAGAATCTAACGACTGTGTCTGGTCCGCCTTCAATGTGAACCGTGTCTACGAAACGAACACGCTTGGTCCGCTCAGTGGCCATGATGATCGAAGAAGTCCGCGTGCCGGTTCCGAAAAAGCGCACACCTTGAAGTATCGTTCCATCCGTGACGCCGGTCGCCGCAAATATGATTTTCTTTCCAGGCGCCAGGTCGTCGGTGTCGTAGATGCGCCGCGGGTCGCTGATACCCATCTCTTTCATTCGATCGACAACTCCTTCGGGAATGCGGTTCCGGTCCTCGACGTCTTCAAGCTGTTCCTTCAACACGAATCGCGCCAGTATCTGCCCGTTCAGGCATTTCATCGCTGCCGCAGTCAATACGCCCTCAGGCGCGCCACCAGTTCCCATCACTGCGTGAACGCCCGACCCTGCCACTGCGGCCGAGATTCCCGCCGAGAGATCGCCGTCCGAAATCAGCCTGATGCGTGCCCCTGCCTCGCGAATTTGAGAGATCAGCGTCTTATGGCGTGGTCTATCGAGTACTATCACGACCAGGTCTTCTATGTCTCGATTGAGCCGGCGCGCGATGCTGCGCAAGTTTTCTTTGACTGGTGCGTCAAGGTCGACCGCACCTTTGGAAGACGGGCCAACGATCAGCTTTTGCATGTAAATGTCCGGCGCGCGAAGCAATCCGCCCTTATCCGAGCAAGCCATCACCGCTATGGCGTTAGCAGACCCGGTCGCGCACAGGTTGGTGCCTTCGAGCGGATCGACTGCGATGTCTACTTCCGGGAATCGTTCGCCGTCTTGCGCTTCGGCGCGGTGACCGAGCCCGACTCTCTCGCCGATGTAGAGCATCGGAGCGGCATCTCGCTCACCTTCTCCAATAACTATCTCGCCGCGCATTGGGACGGTGTCCATGACTTCGCGCATCGCCTCGACTGCTACGTGGTCGGAGTACTTTCGATCACCCTGACCCATCGTCTGCGCGGACGCGACCGCCGCAGCTTCAACCACCCGCAGGAAATCCAGCCCAAGCTCGTGCTCCATCTTTCGTTCCTTCATAAGAGTCCTCTCCGTATCACCGCAAAATGTGTATTGCAAACGCGTCGCTCGAGGGGATTTGATAATGATTCAACGAGTGCTTTTTTTCAAGTGAGGGATGACCAGATTATCCGACGAGAGAATACCCGAGTTGCCGCGCGAGCCTGTACACCAGAGGGATGGGCAGACCGACAACGTTGTGATAATTACCCGCGACTTCCTCGACCAACAACGCGCCGAGTCCTTGAATCCCGTATGCGCCCGCTTTGTCCATGGGTTCGCCGGTCGATACGTACCAATCTATTTCATGCTCGGAGAGGCGGGCGAATTTGACCAGCGTCTTCTCATAATCGGCGGCCTCGCGTCGGGTTGCCGCGTCATAAAGCGCAACGCCGGTCATGACCGCGTGCCACTTTCCCGACAACTGCCGAAGCATCTGCTTTGCCTGCTCTTCGTTCTCGGGCTTACCCATCAATCGGCCGTCGAGGACGACGACAGTGTCGGCGCCGATTATCAGCCCCGCGTCGCGTTTGCGTGCGACGGCGATAACTTTAGCCCTCGCAATGCGTGTGATATAATCGGGCGGTGCCTCATCGGGGTGAGGCAGTTCGGCGATCCGGCTGGGCGCAAGCTCGAAGGCGACACCGATTTGCCTGAGCAACCCTGCGCGGCGAGGCGACGCGGAAGCGAGTATGATTGTAGGCTTCGTCTCCGACATGTCGATCAAGCCGCCCAGCTCGGAAGAGATCTTTAACAATTCGGAGGTTTTGAGTTGCGTCGAAAAATCTCGTTGTTTGTGATCATGGTTCTCGCGGCGACTGCCGCAATCATCGACTACGGCTGCTCTCGTAACGGCAATCTGGACGACATCGACCGAGACGACAGCATCAGCTTCGACCTGAACGACCCAAAAATAAAAGAGCGATTAGGCGAAGACGACGGCTACGCGTTCTCGATCATGTACGGCGCCGATATTCACGGCAGCCTCGAGACCTGTGGCTGACCGAGCCACCCGATGGGTGGACTGGCACGGCGTGTCAGCTATATCAAGGCGTTCAAACACAGATCGAACATTGAGGTCCCGACGCTGCTGGTCGATGCGGGCAATTTGTTCACCGACGATCGCTACGCTGCCGATCAATTGCCCGCCGAGGTTATGACAAAGAATAAGTGGGTCGTCAAGGGCTACGGCGACTTTCGTCACGACGCGGCCAACATCAGCTACTCTGATCTTCCTTACATCGCGGAGCTGTTCAAGAAAGACGGGTACAGCAAGCGGGTCGAGGAGTATCCATTTATCGAGCGCTTGGTGTCGGCGAACATCCAGCCGATGGACGATCAGCATCGCGCGCCTGTTCCTTACGTCATTCGCGAGATAACGCTGAAGCGGGGCGCTCCCGGAGAAAAGCTCAGAGTCGGAATCGTGGGTTTCAGCGAAAGCAAACCTGCCGCAATCGCAGGGAATTCAAAGCAAGACGTGTATGCGGGCTTCCGCATCAACGATCCGTATGAGTCCGCGAAGAAGGTCCTGCCCGAGCTCAAGAAGAAATCTGACTTCATAGTCGCGCTGGCGTATATGGACGTGAGCTCCGCTCAACGGCTGGCCACCGAGAACCCTGACATAGACACGATCATCGGCGCGCGCCAGTCAAACACGATGGATGAGCCGCAACACTTCAATCGCGCGACGATCGTCTATGCATTCAACCAGACCAAGTACCTGGGCGAGTTGCGAGTCTATGTCAAAGGCGACCGAAGCATCGAAAATCAAGTGAATCGCTTCATCGCGCTTGACGCGATCATTCCCGACGATCAGGCAGCTACCGACCTGGTAACCGCCGCCCACACCGAGTTCACCAATCAGCAAAGCGAGACCGCGCAAGCTTCGTCCGCTACAACGAAGCCTGCCGCGCTGCTTGAGTCGGCCGAGTCGCCCTACATCGGAGAAGAGACGTGCGCGGGCTGCCATCAGAAAGAGGCGCAGATATGGGACAAGACCCGGCACGCGCATGCGATGGCTACGCTTCAGAAGAAGAACGAGCAATTCGACAACGAATGCGTCCGCTGCCACGTGGTCGGCTATCAGCGAGGAGGCTTTCAGTCGCTATATACCACGCCTCAACTTGCTAACGTTCAGTGCGAAGAATGCCACGGTCCCGGCCGTCAGCACGCAAGCAACCCCGGCAAAGGCTACGGCTTCATGGCCACGCCGGTAGGTTGCATGCAGTGTCACAAAGAGCCAAACGATCCGGATTTCAACTTCGCGGTCTATTGGCCGAAGATTAAACATTGACTCAGACGAACGGTGCCGCAGGACATGACCACAAACGGCTGATCAATTCATGTTGACAGATGTTCTGAAGCTGGTTCCGCAGATGTTGCGACGCGCGGGCGATTCCGACGAGACGCGCGAGCAAGCAGTGTTTGCAGCATGGTTGGTTGCAGTTGGCGGACCTATTCGCAAGGTCACTGCGCCAATCCGACTTGAACGGAAGACATTGATCGTAGCCGTGCCCGATGCCAATTGGCGCGGCCAGTTGAAAAGCATGCAGGGACAGGTCCTGTTCAAGCTTAACTCGTTGCTCGGCGCTCCGCTGATCACCAGAATCGAGTATGTCGTCAATCCTGATCTCATCATTCGCGAAGATGAAGCCCCGCACGAAGTGACCTTCACCGCTCCCGAGAAGCAGGCGGCCGGTCTGCGCGAAGACGCGGACCAAATTCCCGATCCCGAGATTCGCGAGGCGTTCCTGCGCGCTGCCGGAAAATGCCTCGAAAGAACTTCCAAATGACCATTGGCAACGACGTCGTCGAAACGGTAATCGAAATCATCCAGCTCACAAAGGATTACGAGGTCGGCTTTCTCAAGAAAAGAAGAGTCCGAGCGCTCGACCACCTCGATCTTGCAGTGCGGCGAGGTGAGATATTCGGGTTCCTAGGCCCGAACGGCGCGGGCAAGACAACAACCCTAAAGCTGTTGATGAGGCTGATTTATCCCACAGAGGGCACTGCGCGAATACTCGGTAATCCGATAGACGACGTCGCAACGCGTTCGCGAATCGGGTATCTCCCTGAGAATCCCTACTTCTACGATTATCTTTCAGGCCGCGAGTTGTTGGAGTACACGGCAGCATTATTCGGCGTCCCGAAGGAAGATGCGAGATCACGAGGGCGAGAATTGCTCGATCGAGTTGGGCTCGATCCGACCAGCGCCAGCCGCCAGCTTCGAAAGTATTCGAAGGGGATGCTTCAACGAATCGGAATCGCGCAAGCTTTGATCAACGATCCCGAAATAGTTTTCATGGATGAGCCGATGTCCGGGCTTGATCCGATCGGGAGGCGCGACGTGCGGGACTTGCTGCTATCGCTCCGCGCACAGGGAAAGACTGTCTTCTTCTCTTCTCACATCCTATCGGACGTTGAAGCGTTGTGCGATCGGGCCGCGATTCTAAGCCGCGGAAAGCTTCTTCGCTGCGGCACGGTGCGCGAGCTCACTGACATCGACGACTCCGCGATTGAAGTCGTTGCACTAGGCATCGATTTGTCTGCGCTCCATAGGTTCACTGAGGAGCTGACGCTGGAGTCGGCGAAGGCGACGCCCAATGGGATTCATCTGGTGCTGAACGATGATAATCAGATCGATCGCGCGCTGGCGTTAATCCGAGAATGCGGCGGCAAGCTCGTGTCGATCAATCCTCGCCGCGCTTCGCTCGAGGATATTTTTGCAAGCGCTAAACAAACAAATGCCTAACCAGCTTGTGCCGGCGTGCATTTTGATTGCCTCTGTAGTTGCGTTGTCTTCAGCACAAACAACAGACTTGAACGTCTTCATCGATGGCCTGCAGCGAAAGTACTCTCGCTTGCAATCGCTCGAAGCCGACTTCGTTCAGGTCTACTACGGGGCCGACGGACGCACATTGCGCGAGGCGGGACACCTCCTGCTCAAACGCCCGGGACGTGCGCGTTGGGAGTACACGTCACCTGAACGAAAACTCTTCCTATCCGACGGCCGGAACGTCTTCTTCTACGTCTACGGTGACAAGACCGCTACCCGCTCTTCGATTAAAGAGACAGTCGATCCTCAAATACCGTTTCTGTTTTTGCTTGGCCGGGGCAATCTGCGTCGCGATTTCTCGAGGATCGAACTTGCGACTGGAGAGTCTGCGATTGGCGCGGGCAATCAAGTGCTTCGGCTTTTTCCCAAGCGCGCTCCCGAACAGTTCAAACAGTTGCTAGTCGAAGTATCGCCCGCGACTTTCGAAGTAAGGCGAATGGTGATCTTCGAACGCAGCGGAGCGAGAATGGATTTTCTGTTATCGAACCTGCGTGAGAACGTCGTCATCGCCGAGAGCCAGTTTCATTTTCAACCGCCGCCGGGCGTTGTGGTAAAGCAAGCTCAGTAAAAGTCTGTGCGGCGCGATCATCTCAATGCCGAGCGCTTCAAGGTCGGCATCCAATGCCATGAGCTTCGTACCCTTGCCCCGCTTGGTCCTTCCGACTTTGCCGCCCCTTTTTTGGCGACGATGAATGTCCCGTCGATAAAGCATTCGGATAAGTCTAACTCTGCCCCGACATTTTTATGACGGTTATTTTTCCTTCGTGAGAATCCTCTCCCCACCGTTCCGTTTTATAGTCATCTGGTTTTTCGCGGCGTCGAATTCAATCACGATGCCCGCAGCGGTGCCATTATCGATTTTGAATTTATCCTCTGCCGTCGCTTCCAGCGGGACAGCGGATCCCCCTCCGGGCGGTTGAAAGAAAAGCGTCGTGCCGTCTCTGGTGACCGTAAATTTCACCGGAGCGTCCGGACTCGAATAAACTCCGACGTATCTGTCCAGAACTTCCGGGCTGACGGCGATTGATTCGAGGGCGGGAATCCGAAACGGCTTGTTGTAGTAAATGTCGATCACGCCGCTCACAATATCCTTTACCGGGTAAACCTTCGCATTCGTAGTATAGGCGACCGCAATTTTTTCATCCGGTTCGTAGGCGAGCCACGCTCCGTAGTTGTCGGCCCCGCCCGTGTGCCCATAGAAGGTCTTGCCGGCGAACGCGAATGTCACCATTCCCAACCCCTCGCCATCCCTCATCGTTTTCATCTGATCGAGGCTCTCCTTTGACACGAGCTTCCCGTTGAACAGCGCCTGGATGAATTTGGCCAGGTCGTTCGGTGTCGAAACAATCGCGCCTGCGCTGAAGAGGATGCTGGGATGGGTTTCGGGTACCTGCTTCCAGTCGCCACCGGGGATCATAAAATAGGTCAGACTTTCATTCTTGTTCACGTCAATGTTTCCGGTCGCGGTGTAGGTATCCTTGAGCCCGATTTTTGTGGCGATTTTTTCCTGGAGGGCTGCCTCGTAGGATTTGCCGGTTAACTTTTCAATGATAAGACCCAAAAGGAAATAGCCGGAGTTGCTGTAAAGAGGCTTGGTGTCCGGCTCGAAATCGGGTGTGGTTTTGACGATCAGGGCGAGGTGTTCATCTTTCGTCATTGGAGTCGTATTCACGTTTCCCTGAGCATTCTGCTCGCGCCTTACGTTAGGGATACCGCTGCGATGCGAGAGTATTTGCACGATAGTAATTTTCTTGGCGTTCGGCACCTGCGGCAAGAATTTGTCGAGCGTGTCGGTCAGCTTCAGCTTTGCTTCCTCGACGAGTTGCAAGATCATCGCGGCAGTGAACATTTTGGTGATCGAACCGATCCGGAATCTGTTCGCCGCGGTCAAAGGTTTCTTCTCGGTTCCGTTGATCTGGCTGTAGCCGATGGCGCGGGTGTAAAGCACCTTGCCGTCTTTGGCGATGGTCAGGCTCCCCATCGCCTTATTCTTTTCGGCGAGCCGGTCAAAAAACTGGTCGAGTTTGGCTTTGTCCAGCGTCTGTGTGTAGCCTGCGACGAACAACGCCAGGGTCAGTAAGGTTGCGAATAATACTTTGATTTTCATATATTTTGTGCCTCGTTTCGGTTCAGCGGCTTCGGTCAAAGCCGGCAGGATCATATTTGCTTATGCAGTCCTGACGATCATCAGTAGCAATCCGCGTCACTCGATTCAAGTCTAAGCGCAATCTAACAGATCGCTTCGCAAGAAAAGTGATTAAACAATGAGGATGTTGTGAGAAATGGTGTAAGGCAGGCGACGACCGGGTCACGGGCTGCCGTTTTGACTACAGCTATTTGATCAGGTCAACAGAACAGGGTTGCGGGCTGGGCCTGTTGCGCGCAACTTGGAATAGTTTGACTCAGCGGTAGGGTGGGGCCGCGCAAGGTCGAAGTGGGGGGCATCCCATCTCCCGTCCCAAACCATTTTTGAGACGGCTTCTAGTTGTAACCCTTCCGTTACATAAACGAGGACTGGCGAAAACTCACTTCAGTTTGAGCCCATAAACCTCGATCGTCATGTCCATAATCTCCGCCGGATCGGGGACGCGTTCAATTGACACGTCGATGTTCATGCTCTGGTTCGGCCCGAGCGTGTCTCGATTGTTCGGCACGGGCGTGATGATTTTTTCTTTGATCAGCTTGCCCCCCGTTCCGATCACCGCTGCGCGAAGCTGAAGCGCGGCGAGCGCCCTATCTCCGGTATTTTGCACCACGCACAGCATCCGCGCGTATCTGACGTTCAGCCTCTCGCCAGTCTTCTTTTCGAGGTTGGTGATTTTGACGTTCGAAGCGTAGGAATCGAACTCCGCCGAGCCGGCGTGAGCCACGTCAGTCTGAGATGGCCGCCTGCTGAAAGAAGTTACGATGATTATCAACGCGATTACGACCAGCACCGCCAGACCGCTGAGAATCATGATCACCTGAGAGCGGTCCTTTTCGGACTTAACCGTCGGTTGTTCAAACATATCGTTCCACGAGGTAGCACGGACTTCAGTCTGTGGTAATTAGCGAACTAAAGACTCTCAAAAACAGACTAAAGTCTGTGCTGCGTCACGCTCCTATCGTCATTCTTCCGATCAACAGAGTCGGGGCCGCAACATTGCCTCGGAAGTCCAGGTCGTTTCCGATCATCTCGATCGAATTGAGCATCTCTTTCAAGTTGCCGGCTATCGTCACGCCCTGAACCGGAAAAGTCAACTCGCCGTTTTCGATCCAGGTTCCTGAAGCCGAACGCGAGTAATCGCCTGTAACGATGTTCACTCCGAATCCCAGCAGCTCGGTAACCAGAAATCCTCTTGACACCGATTTGATTATCTCCTCCGGTGAGTGAGGACCCGGCTCGATGTACAGATTACCCGCCTCGACCACGGGCGCTCCGGTCAAGCCGCGGCCGGCGTTCCCAGTCGATCTTAACCCGAGCTTGCGCGCAGTGTAGGTATTCAGGAGGTAGCTTTCGAGCACGCCGTTGCGAATGACGATAGTCCGTCTGGTCGGAAGTCCCTCACCATCGAACGGTCGCGAACCCAGCCTGCTCGGCATCGTTCCGTCGTCGATCACGGTCAGGCGTTGGTTCGCGACTTTTTCACCGAGCTGTCCTACCAGAAAGCTGGCTTTTCGGAAAATCGATTCTCCTGAAACCGCGCCGAAGATGTCGCCCAACAGGTCGCGCGTCACTGTAGGCTCGAACACCACCGGAACCGATTGCGTCGGCACCGATTTCGCGCCGAGCTTGCGCAGGGTTCGCTTGGCAGCCACCACTCCGATGTCTTCGGGGCTGTCCATCTCCGAAAGCTTCCGCCGCACGTCGTACCAGTAGTCACGCTGCATACGCCCGTCTTCTGCGGCAACCGGAACCGAAGCAAGCGAGCACGACGTAGCTCGATAACTGCCCGCGAAACCAAGTGAGTTTGCCAGCATCACCGAACCGTGGCCCGAATCGAATCCGCCTCCGTCGAAGTTGATTATTTGCTCGCTGTACTCTTGAGCAGCGCGCTCCGCCCTGAGCGCCATCTCGATCTGCTCCTCAGGCGTTAGCTTCACAATCGCTTCATCAAAAAGATCGAGATCCGGAATCAGGTTGGCGAGCTCCTGGGGATCCGGCAACCCTGCGCTGTCGTCAGGCGAAGTGAGGCGCGCCAACTCGACCGCTTCGCCTATCAAGGAGGTAATCGCTTCCTGGCCGAGGTCCGACCCCGACACTGAGGCTTGTCGTCCGTCGATGAGAACTCTTATCCCGACGCCCTTATCGGTCGATTGTTTCAGCTTCTCAACTTCGCCGAGCCTAACGGCAACCGAGAATTCCGTCCTCTGCCTCAGTATTACTTCTGCGGCAGTCGCTCCACGCTTTACGGCTTTGTCGACGATGTCGGATGCGAATTCTTTGGTCAGTTGAAGAGTCATTCAGAAAGAAGAGAAGGACGAAAGGGACAAGAGGTATATAAGGGATAAAGTCATTTTTGTCGCTTTGGTCGTTTTGGTCCTTTCGGTCGCTTCTACTTTTGTGTGCCGCCGACGGTCATCTGGCTTATCTTGATGGTCGGAATTCCAACTCCCACCGGCACAGTCTGTCCTTCCTTTCCGCAAATGCCCACACCGGGATCAAGCTCCAAATCGTTGCCGACCGCCGTTACATGCTTGAGCGTCTCCGGGCCGTTCCCCCGGAGCGTTGCGCCCTTGATCGGCGCGGTAACTTTTCCGTCCTCGATCAGATAGGCCTCGGAAGCGCTGAACGCGAACTCGCCGCTTGTGATGTCAACCTGGCCTCCGCCAAATTGCACGGCGTAGACACCTCGCTTCACAGTCCGGATTATGTCTTCAGGGTTGTCCGTTCCGCCAAGCATGAACGTGTTGGTCATTCGAGGCAACGGCATATGTTTGTAGCTTTGCCTGCGCCCGTTGCCTGTCCGTCCCGCCTTGGTCAATCCCGCATTCAGATAATCGCTCATATAAGCGCGCAAGACGCCGCTCTCGATCAGCACAGTTCTGGTACTCGGCTCCCCTTCGTCGTCGATGTTAAGCGACCCGCGACGATCGGGAATCGTGCCGTCGTCAACAACCGTGCACAGCTCAGACGCAACGCGTTGACCGATGAGCCCACTAAAAGCCGAAGTCTGTTTGCGATTGAAGTCTGATTCGAGCCCGTGACCAACCGCTTCGTGCAGCAATATACCGGGCCAGCCCGGCCCCAGCACAACTTCCATCGTCCCCGCGGGCGTGGCGACAGCTTCGAGTTGAATGATGGCCTGTTGCGCAGCTTCGCGCGCAAACTGCTGCGGCGTCATCTGGCGTTCAAAGAACTCAATTCCAACGCGACCGCCACCGCCCGCTCGACCAACCTGAAGATTGCCATCGTCGTCCGCGATGCAAGTAATCCCAAACCGGGCCAGCGGCTGCACGTCGCCGACAAGCCGGCCAGCGGAGCTTGCGATCATCACGTATTTTATTTCATCGTTTATCGACGACTGCACTTCGCGAATGCGTCGATCGAAGGCCCGAGCGACGCTGTCACCCTGCTTTATCAGATCGATCTTTCTGTTGAGCTCGACCCGTGAGACAGGCGTTTCGACCGGATACAGATTCAAGCTATTCGGCGTCACATTGACGCCCGCGATCTGTCTGCTGCCTCCGCTGCGAGCTATGTGGCTCGCAGTTTCGGCAGCGCGAGCGATCGCTTCAAACGTTATCTCGTCTGTATACGCATAGCCGGTCTTATCGCCGACGATCACGCGAACTCCGACGCCCTGCGCAATCGACTTGGCGGCTTGTTTGACGATCTGCTCTTCGATACTGACCGCATTCGCCACCTTGTATTCGAAATACAAGTCTGCATAATCGCCGCCCCGCGCCAGCGCCGTCGCCAGCAATCTGTCGATGTCGCCTGCAGTCAGCCCATATCGGTCGAAGAAAAAGTTGATTGCATCTGTGCTCATTATTGTCCTTGTCCGATAAGCTTTAGCTTGTCGTTGGCGTAGGAAAAGTTCTAGAAACGCGACAAGCTAAAGCTTATCGGACTGGCGATCGCCGATGTGTAACGAGGCGACACCGCCAAACAGATTGTAGTATCGCACATCGGAAAAACCAACAGCCTCCATTAGCGAAACAAGCTCCCTCTGATCCGGAAACGCCAGCACCGAATCGGGCAGATACTGATAAGCGTAGCTCGAACCCGAGATCGCCTTGCCGATGCGAGGAAGCAATCGAGTGAAATAAAAGTGATAAAGATCGCGAAAAATGGGAATCTTCGGCCGTGAGAATTCAAGCACGGCGGCGCGCCCCTCGGGTCTTAGCAAGCGATAGATCTCACGCAGCCCCGCCTCGGGTTCTTCCAGGTTTCTTAGCCCGAACGCGATTGTGACTACGTCGAACATGCCGTCGGCGAAAGGCACGTTGAGCGCGTCAGCCTCAACTAGTTCGGCCGAACGTCTTTCCCTCCGAATTTTCTTAGCCCCCAGTTCAAGCATCGGATGGCAGTAGTCAAGGCCGATTGTCGGAGCCAGCGCGCTAAGTTTCAACGATAGATCCGCCGTCCCACAGCAGAGGTCGAGCGCGATCGCCCCCGGACGTCGCAGCCGATCGGCAACTTTGTTGACGACGAATCGTCGCCAGCGCCTGTCGATGTTCAGCGACAATGCGTGATTGAGAAAATCATAACGCGGCGCGATCTCGGCAAACATCGAGCGCACGCGAGCGGCCTTGTCATTGACGCCCACGCTGGTTGGTTGAATTCCCATCGACGATCGCAAAAGGGGAGGTCTATTTGAGCACCGCGACCGTGCCGACTTTTTTCATCACATTTTCGAATCGACTGGCCGGCCCGGCTATTACTATGGTTACCAGCTGCGGCTTCAAGTACGTTTGTGCCGCTCGTTGCACGTCAGCCGGCGTCATCGCATTCAAGCGACCTGCATAATTAACCAGATAATCTCGCCCCAGCCCATATGTTTCGATGTCGAGTATTACATCCGGCGCTCCTTCGGGGCTCTTGAGCCGCTCGGCCATTGATGCAATCAGTTCAGCCTTGACGGCTTCAACCCGATCGGTTGATGGAGCAGCGGATTGCATCTGCGCCATCATATTCAGGATCGTATCCAGACGGTCCGCCAAATCCGAAGGCGGCGATTTGACGAATAGAATCAACGGCCCCGCGAGCAATCGCGGTTCGAATTCCGAATCGAGCAAAGTGTTCGGATGCGCGTCGGTGAGCTTTGAAATCTCCCGACGCAGCAATATAAACATGACCATAGCGGCAAGATAATCATCCGCTCGTCTGGACACCCCGATCTGCGCGACTGCGGCCACCACGTCTCTATCCTCGGTTCGGTCAATTATGAAGACGCGTCGCGCGGATTGCGACTCCGGTGGCCTGAAAGTCGGGAGGACTTTCTCGCCTTTCTTCCACGCCCCAAGCTTGGCTCTCGCCAGCCGCGTTACCTGTTCGGCAGTCGCATCGCCTGACACCAAAAGTTCCGAATTGTTCGCGATATAGAAGCGGTTGTGGTAATAGACGAGGTCTTGCCGTGCGATTCGGCCTACCGATTCAGCCGTGCCACGCGCCGGCCGGCCGAATGGATAAGATCCGAACAGCGCCTCCAGCGCTTTTCTCTCCACTATGATCGGATCCTCCTGCGCGTCCTTGCTGAGAGTTGCCGCTCGCGCGGTTTTGAGTGCGCTCAGCTCCTTCTCGTCAAAAGTTGGAGTTATTAGTATCTTCCCAAAGAGATCGAAAATCGATTCGAGTGAATCCGCCGACCCGGTGACTTGAATATCAGTTGAATCCCATCCCGTGGTAACGTTGACGCGCAAGGCTAGTTGCTCGACATTTTTAGCAAAGTCCTTTGCATTCAACCCACCTGCGCCCGTGAGCAGCATGCCCGCAGTGACATCCGCAAGTCCTCCCTTGCCGGCAAGGTCGAACAAAGCTCCGCTGTTGATCCGCAAGTGCGTCGAGACGGCGCCCGTGCCTTGGTGTTCCAAGGTTATGAGCTGCAGACCGTTCAGCAGCGAGTCACGCTTGACTATAGGTAAGACAAAAGGTGAACTCTGGGGATTGGCTTTAGTAGCTTGAAAAGTGGAAGCACGAACCCCAACGCCAACCGTAGCTACTAATAACAGGCCGACAAGAGCGGCCCGCTTGCCTACTGCCAATGGTTCCTCCACCTTTATTAGAATCTGATTCGAGTGTAGCGATAGAGTCTAGAGACCGTCAACAGTTCGTGTTATACTCGCTTCGCGTCGTTGCGAGTCTTCGCGGACCTGGCGCGAAACCTGCCCCTGAATCAGCAGTTTATCCAAACCTCAAGGAGTGCCTTCGCTGTGTATTGCCCGACCTGCTCGACTCACGCAACCGACGGGGCAAAGTTCTGCAAGTCTTGCGGAATGAACCTCGCCCTGATAACGCAAACGCTCAACGGCGGCGTGGTAGTCTCGGATCCGATTCGCGACCGCGAGTTCAAGCGCGCGCGCAAACAAATAAGCGACGGCATAAACGGCTCGGCAATCGGCGCAGCTTTGCTGGTCGCGGCGGCAATTCCCTATTTTCTTTTGCCCAGAACGCCGTGGTTATACACGGTCTCACTGCTGCTTGCGCTGGCAGGCGTTACCAAACTGTTTCGGGGTGTTGGCAGCATCATCGACGCCAAGGTTGGACCGAAACTGCTCGACCCGGCGCTGCAGCCGCGCGGAACGGGATCGCTGACAAATGTTCCGGCGGCATCGACGGGACGATTCAGCTCGCGGCTGAGCGGCGGACAACCGTCTTATACTCGCCCGTTGTCCCTTGACGGAGAATCCACCAGCACATCTCTCCCCGAACCACCCGCCGATCTGGGGCGAGGCTTCACCGGACGAATCAATCGAGAGCACTCGAGCCCGTTAAGATCATTCGACAAAGATGATGATCTGATTTCAAAGCTCAGGAACTAGCTTCATATTGTTCGTCACCCGAAGGTGTCTCATCACTTCGATTTCACCTCCGTCCACCATCGGTCATAGATGCTGACCGCCGATCCAATCTCCCGAATAAACTCGCAACGTTCGAGGTCAGCGCGCGGGGGGTAGCCCGCTTCGTTCGTAAGCAGCTCAGGTCGAATCAAGACTCGCGCGGCCAGGTTCACCGAGGAATAGCCTGTCCCGTTTGCTATCTCAGAAGCGGCGCCGGCTTCAAGAACAAAGTTGATAAACTCGTGCGCCAACTCCTTGTGAGGCGCATTGCGAGGAATGCACAGGTTGTCCACAAAGATCGTGCAGCCTTCCTTTGGAATCACGTATCCGATCGATGGATTCTCGGCGATCGCTTTCGCGATCTGACCGCTGTAAGCCTGCGCAATCCAAGCATCACCCGACAGCAGCATCTGATCGAATCCGCCGCTGTCGTACGCTTTCACCAGCGGCTTCTGCTCGAGCAGCAACGCCGCCGCCGCGCGAATCTCGTCAGGGTCGGCGGTATTCTCAGACTTGCCAAGAAGCTTGAGCGCGGCGCCAAACGTTTCGCGAACGTCGTCCAGCATCGCGACGCGATCTTTGTAGCGGGGATTCCACATCGCAGACCAGCTATCTATCCGCTCGGTGATTTTGTCCTTTCGGTACGCAATGCCCGTCGTTCCCCACATATACGGAATCGAGTACTGGTTCGCCGGATCGTAGGGCAGCCCGACGAACTGCGGATCGAGATTCGAAAAGTTAGTCAGCGCGTCGCGATTGAGGTTTAGAAGAAATCCCTGCTCGTGCAGCACCGTGACCATATAATCGCTGGGCACAATGATGTCATACACCGCGCCACCGGCTTGAAGCTTGGCAAGCAATGCTTCGTTCGAGTCGTACAACTCGACGTTGAGATGCGCGTCGAATCGCCGCTCGAACTCGGCGATGACGTTGTCAGGCAGATAGTTCGACCAAATGAAAACGTTCAGCTCGCCGCCTTTCGTTTTGTGACCCTGCCCGCCTAGCGCGAACACTACCAGGAGCGCAAGCCCGGCGAAGGCCACCCACATGGCCCGACGCGAATGACGACCCGTTGCGAGCCGATCGGAAACAAACACAAGAATCACAGTCACAACGAGCAGCACCGTTGATATCGCGTTTATCTCCGGCGTCACTCCGGTCTTGACCATCGAGTAAATCTTGAGCGGCAGCGTCGCGCTTCCCGGCCCTGCGACGAAGCTGGTGATCACGTAGTCGTCAAGCGAGAGAGTGAACACCAGCAGCCCCGCGGATATGATCGCCGGAAGGATTAACGGCAACGTGACCTTGCGGAACGCGTGCCAGCGAGTTGCTCCCAAGTCCTGCGCCGCTTCTTCAAGCGAAGGATCGAGATTGACAACCTTGGCGCGCACCAGGAACACCACGTATGAAATCGAAAATGCGACGTGGGCGGCGATGATCGTGCTCAAACCGAATGCGACGCCCACGACTCCGAACAGCGCGGCAGTCGCGAAGCCAATAACGATCTCCGGAATGATCACCGGCAGGAAGACGAGGGTTTCCGCTGCGCGCTTGAACTTGATCCGATGCCGCGCAAGCCCAATCGCCGCGGCGGAGCCAACGGTTGTGGCAATGAGCGTTGTTATGAAGCCAACTATCAGGCTAACGCGCAAAGAAGCGATCAGCTCAGCATCTCGCCACGCAAGCGCGTACCAGCGCCAGGTGAAGCCTTGCCAGATCGTGCTGAAGCGCGAGCTGTTGAACGACAGCGTCACAAGCACAACGATCGGGGCGTATAAAAAGAGGTAGACAAGAGTGGTGGCGATACCGAGAGGCGATGGCACGCGGCGCTTCTTAGCAGACACTGCGGAGAATATCTTTGATCTACAAGTTCAAGTCAACCATTTGAAGTGCGGCGGCTGGGAGCGCAGGCCTCTTCCCTGTTACAACCTGCAGGCAAGAATGCCTGCGCTGCCAGCCGCGCACTCCAAAACTATACCGCCGCCATTCTTCCCTTCGGCCGCTGGTTTGAAGCAAGAATCTTTTTGCGCATGCGAATCGATGACGGCGTCACCTCAACCAGCTCATCCTCTCGTATGAATTCGAGCGCTTGTTCGAGCGACAGCTCGCGGAAAGGAACAAGCCGCATCGCTTCGTCTGCTGTAGATGCCCGCATATTCGTAAGCTTTTTCTCCTTCACCACGTTCACGTCCAGATCGACGTCGCGAGCGTTCTCGCCGATGACCATCCCCTCATAGACTTCTGTGCCTGGTCGCACAAACAGCTCGCCGCGCTCTTGAAGATTGTACAGCGCATAAGTCGTCGCCAGGCCCGGCCGGTCCGCCACCAACGCTCCGCTGATGCGTTGCGAGATGGTTCCCTGCCATTGATCCCAGCGCAAGAAAAGCGTGTTCAATAGACCGGTTCCCTTGGTGTCCGTGAGGAACTCGCTGCGAAACCCGATCAGTCCGCGCGATGGAACTTCGAACTCCATTCGCACGCGGCCAGTTCCGTGGTTGATCATCTTAATCATCTGCCCGCGGCGTCGTCCGAGCGCTTCGGTCACCACCCCGATAAAAGTTTCAGGGCAATCAATGACTGCAAGCTCGATCGGCTCGAGCCTTTGCCCTTTGCTTTCCCTGGTTATGACTTCGGGTTTGGAAACCTGAAGCTCGTAGCCCTCGCGGCGCATCATCTCGATCATAATCGCAAGCTGAAGCTCGCCACGGCCTGACACTTTGAATGTATCCATCGAATCGGTCGCCTCGATCCGAATCGCGACGTTAGCCAGCGCTTCCTTGTCCAGCCGTTCCCTGAGCTTGCGCGATGTAACAAATCTCCCTTCTCTTCCCGCGAAGGGCGAAGTGTTAACGCTGAACAGCATCGAGATCGTCGGCTCATCGACAGTGATCGGCGGGAGCGGCTGCGGATCGTCGGCTGAAGAAACAGTCTCGCCGATGTAGATGTCTTCGATGCCGGCGAGCGCGACTATCTCGCCCGCCTCTGCACGGTCGATTGGCGTTTGCTTGAGTCCTTCAAACGCATATAGCTTCGTGACTTTGGTTTTCTCGATGCTGCCGTGGAGCTTGCAAATCGATACTTGATCGCCCACCGCAACCGCGCCCGAAAAGATTCTGCCGATCGCCAGGCGCCCAACGTAGTCGTTGTAATCAAGATTTGCGACGAGCAACTGAAGCACTCCATCAACAGGAGCCGCCGGCGCCGGTATCGCGCGAAGTATTTCGTCAAATAGCGGTCGCAGATCTGAGCTTTGATCAGTCAGGCTGCGCTTCGCTATGCCGTCGCGCGCTACGGTGTAGATGATCGGAAAATCGGCTTGCTCTTCGGTCGCGTCCAGGTCGATGAACAGATCGAAGACCTCGCTGACAACTTCTTCAGCTCGCGCGTCCTGCCGGTCGATCTTGTTGATGACGACGACGGCGGGCAGGTTGAGGGCTAGCGCTTTCGAAAGCACGTAACGTGTCTGCGGCAGTGGGCCTTCGCTGGCGTCGACCAGAAGCATCACTCCGTCAACCATCTTGAGCACGCGTTCGACCTCGCCTCCGAAATCGGAGTGGCCGGGCGTGTCGACAATGTTGATCTTCACCCCGCCGTAATGAACCGACGCGTTCTTGGCCATGATCGTGATGCCGCGCTCGCGTTCGAGGTCGAGCGTGTCCATCATCCGTTCGACGACGGTTTCGTTAGCGCGAAACAGCCCTGATTGCTTGAGCATCGCGTCCACCAAAGTGGTCTTCCCGTGATCGACGTGCGCGATGATCGCGATGTTGCGAATGTCTTCTCGCGTTTGCATGTCAGCGTGAATCCCTTGAGTGGAAACTAATATGATAACAGATGGTTGGAAGGTATGTTAGGGATAAGCCGATTGCATTAACAGCTTCGGTGATCAAAACGTGCGACTTGAGTGGTATGAATGCCTTTCCTTCTCATTAACACCTCAATTCATTGAGGTGGCGGAGTGAATATCGATTTGCCCTAAACTGTTTCAACAGTTTTGTGACCGACTAGGGAAACCGTTAAAACGGTTCCGCATTGCCCGCCCTCGCCAGCCACCCAACTGAAGTTGGGTGTTAACTAGAACCGCTGCTGGTTTTGTGTTGCTTGCACGCGAGCAAAGCGGTCTGTAGAATGCGCCCATCCCGGAGATATGCGATCGGCCCAAGATGTACTAAGCAACAGGCCCCGTCGTATTACTCGTTTAGTTGTCTGATTAACAAGCCGAAGGGAGAATTTTTATGTTTAGGAACGCGCGCCGACGTTTGAATCGAACACTCTCGACAAGTCATTTGCCACTTATCGCGCTGTTACTCGCGCTCTCGATAAGTGCCGCAGGGCCGGGCCACGCCGCCGTAAAAACATCCTCGACAGCCCGGCTGGAAAAGATCGCGCGCTCGGTCACTATCTATCGAGACAGTTACGGCGTGCCGCATATCTACGGGCCGACCGACGCAAGCTGTGTGTTTGGGTACATCTACGCGCAGGCTGAAGACAACTTCTGGCAGATCGAGGACAGCTACATTCGCGGATTGGGTCGCGCGTCGGAGGTCTACGGAGAACGGACGCTTGCCGACGACATGCTGAATCGCGCGCTCGAAATCCCTCGTCTCGCGAAAGCCGAATACGATCGGACGACCGGGCGAGCGCGCGAGCTGAGCGATGCGCTGGCCGATGGGCTCAACTACTTTCTCGCGCACAACCCGCAAGTCAAACCGCGGGTCATCACTCACTTCGAGCCGTGGTATTCGTTTGCGTTCAGCCGATTCACAATTTATCAGCAATTCATCTTTGGGAAATCCGGATTGAAGGTCGATGAGATCAGGACCGCCGTTCAAGCGCTCGACTCTGCGGCTGCCGCAGGCTCCAGCTCTGCCTCACTGAACATTCCTCTGAACGGGCTCGACGAGCCGCAAGAAGAACCAATCGTCGGCTCGAATATGTGGACTATCACGCCTTCCAAGAGCGCGACCGGGCACGCGATGCTTTTCATCAATCCGCATCAGCCCTTCTTCGGGCCGGGCCAATGGTACGAAGGTCACGTTCACAGCGACGAGGGTTGGAACCTGAGCGGCGCGTCGTTTTTCGGCTCGCCTTATCCATCGATTGGCCACAACGAGTATCTCGGCTGGAGCCATACGGTCAACGATCCGGACATCGTCGATCTATTCATCGAGAAGTTTGACGATCCGAAGAGCCCGCTCGCGTATCGCTACGGCGGCGACCATCGCCGAGCAACCGAATGGACCGACACGATCGCAGTCAAGACTTCGAAGGGCGTTGAGACAAGGAGCTTCAAGTTCCGCAAGACCCATCACGGTCCTATCGTCTCGGTTCGTGAAGGCAAGCCGCTCGCCATCCGACTGGCACGGCTCGAAGAAGGCGGCTGGATCGATGAGTGGTACGCGATGGGCAAAGCCAAAAACATGGCCGAGTTCAAGGCGGCAATGTCTCGCTGCGCGATTCCGATGTTCAACGCGATGGCGGCCGACCGCGACGGCAATACCTTTTATGTTTACAACGGCGCGGTGCCTCGTCGCTCGACCAGGTTCGATTGGTCGAAGCCGGTTGACGGCAGCAATCCCGAGGCCGAATGGCAGGGCTATCACAGCTTCGCCGAGCTGCCGCAGTTGATGAATCCGAAGACGGGGTTTATGCAGAACTGCAATCAAACTCCGTTCACGACCACCGCCGAAGGTAATCCGGCTAAAGAGAAGTTCCCGAACTACATGACTCATGAGTCGGACAACGCACGTGCGCGGATCTCGCGCCGAATTCTCTCGACGCACGACAAGTTCACGTTCGACGACTGGGCTCGCGCAGGACTCGATACTAAGGTGATCGAATCCGAAACTCAGATACCCGAGCTCGCGGCCGAGGTTGAGAAACTGAAAGAGAAGGACGCCGCACGCGCCGCAAAGCTTGCTGACGCGATCGCCGAATTGAAGTCTTGGGATCACATCAGCACCATTGAATCAAAACCGATGACGCTGTTCGCGCTCTGGTTCGAGCGGAAGGCGAGGCTCGAAGCTCAAAAGGTCAAAGACGATTGGCTAAAGATTCGCGCGCTCGAAGAGGTGATGGCCGATTTGACTCGCGATTTCGGAACTTGGCGAGTCGCCTGGGGCGAGATCAATCGTTTGCAACGCATTCAATCAGGCGGCGAGCTTGAGACCTTCAGCGACGACCGTCCAAGCTTGCCGATCGCAGGCGCGCCGGGACCGGTTGGCATCGTGAACAACTTCTACGCGCGAGGCGAGAAAGGTCAGAAGCGTCGCTACGGAGTCGCCGGCACATCATTCGTTAGCGTAGTCGAATTCGGCGCGAAGGTTCAGGCTAGGTCGTTGTTGGTGTTTGGCGAGAGTGCAGACCCCAAGTCGCCTTATCACTTCGATCAGGCTCAACTTTATTCGAAGAAGGAGTTCAAACCGGCGTGGTTCACGCTGGAGGAGATTAAGGCTAACAGCAAGAGAGCGTACCATCCGGGCCTGTGAGATTAGCAGGAAAGTACAGATCTAGTTTTCAACAAGGACACGAATAGGTGAAGTGACAGATATTCCCTGATCTGTAGATTCATCCGGTCTATCTCTGCCAAAACCCTC
>DASXSR010000163.1:0-6250 GCA_036505875.1 Blastocatellia bacterium
CTCGCTGTTCCAAATCCTCAACAAGCCCTATCGCAGTCTTGACCTTAATCGAGCCCGTTATATTGAACCCTTCCAACTTTAGAAACACGTCGTGACTTCCAGCAAAAGCTGCAAGACGATAAAACAAATCACGAAAAATCAGCTGTAATGGCGACTCGATAATCATACGACATACCTTGAGGAGAAGGACCGGCCTTGTTTCGGATTGTTTTGCACTTGAGCAACATTGAAGTGCACGGCAGAAAGTAGGATGGCAAGAGAGAGAAGCCACGTTGGGATCGCCGCGATGGCACTATAGCGGACAGTCGATTGCATCATTTTCTGCTCCAAAATGCTACGCGAAGGTGCCTTGACCTCCGAGAAAACGCAGATTTTTCGGACGCGCAGGCACGAATGGGTCAGCCTGAGATGCGCCCAAACTGATCGTTTGCATTGTAGATGGTAAATTCGACCGTTGATTGACCTGCATCAAAAGCGACCGTTTTTGGAAAACACAATCGAGACCACCGGCGCATAGCGATCCAACCATGCAATGTCCGCTTTGGGTCATAAGCGGACATCTGCTGCGTAGGCTGTGGCGAGACGCGCACACGCCCTAAACCTGTTGCAACTCAGGCTGTCGCCCGACGGGCCGGGACGCGCCTCATATTCACCGCATTCACGTTGCGGGGGGATGGTGAACCCGGCTCTATAAACATCTGCTGATTGTGTTGTTCATCACCTGTTCATTTTCGGGATCCGTTAACAATCATGCATGGTGGCGGCGTTCAAGTCCGCACTTGTCGGGGTCAAGCTGATGTACGAGTCTCTCTGCGCGCTGGCGGAAGCTACTTCCGCGTGCTGATCCAACGGAAAACAAGAGGCGCGTGCAATCAATCATCCCTTATTCGCCGCTCCCGCGTTCTTCTTTGACTTCAACACTTTCAATGCGCGGATAATCAACGGGTCGATGCCGTTTTCAATATCGGTCTTCTTGTTGAGTAGCTTGATGTCGACTGGCACGCCCTTGCCTTCGTAGCACACCATGTCAGCTGAAAAGTACTTCTGGTACGACAAACAGTAACGCCAGCCATTGGGGAGTTTCTTCTCGAGTTGGTACGAAAATATGCCGTTGGTATGATCACCTATGATCGTAACGTGAGGCAGTTGCTTTATCGCCAGCGCAAAGACCTCTCCACCGCTGAAAACAGAATCACAGGTCAAGAGTACGATTGGCCCGGTAAATTGTGCGTCACCTTGCGGTTCGATGTGCCAGGTCTTCCGGCTTGTAAAGGCATCTTCGCCAGGGCCAATCTTTGTCTTCCTGTGGAACGCGACTCGCTTGCGGTCGCAAAACCGATTGATGATCGTGATTGCAGTACTATCGTCACCGCCGGGGTTGTTACGGATATCGATGACGACGCCCTCCGAGTCCTTGAAGTCACCGGCAATCCTGTCCAGAGCGGCAGTCAAACTCCCCTTCTTAACGCCTTCCAGCTCAAGGATCCGGATGTAACCAAATGCCCGTGACCTGCAATAGTGAAGCATCCAGGCCTGAGTCTCTGTAGGCGGCCCGAAACCATTGGCCACAAGAGTCTTCTCGGTCGTTTTGAAGAGCTGCTTGATCTCTCGGTTCGTGAATTCCTGCCAAAATCTGGGCTTTTTTTCTGGAGTGAAGTATCGTTTCTTCCGATCCCCGCTTGCTTTGGCTATCAGCTCGACATGCCCGTCATGCAACGGGGCGAGCATTTGGCAGAAAATATCGAAGAGCTCATCATCACTGGTCTCCCTTGTGACTTTTGGTCTGTAGGTGTCATACTGTTTTTTCCAGTCGACATTTCTCAGTTCGAAAAATGGATATCTATTGTGGAAGGTCTTCCACAACTCTTCGAAATTCTTTTCAGGGTTGCGAATGATCATGGCAGTGTCGATCTTAGCACAAGTGCAAGAGATGCATCGGCTCCAGCATCGATCTTCGCTACTTCAAACGCTTTCCGTAAATTCGTTCAAAACCTCTGACGCAAGATCGAGAGCCGGTCTGATCCACACCTGATCAAATTATTAAGGTTTATTCCTTACGATAAATTTGAAAATGCGACCTGAATACCGTGGATCGCCGGGCGACTCATCAGAAAATGTAGAAGACCGCGTCGCAGCGGTAGTCTCCCTAGGAGGAGAGCATGAAGGTCGCCGCACTTGCCGCCCTCAGTGTGCTCATCGCACTTCCGGCAGAAGCTGGACAGCGTCATCGGCAAAATAATGTTTCGCCATCTTGTGACAATGATGGCCGCTGTACGACTCTTAACGTGACCGCGCCCACATCGGGCAAGACAGCAAGCTTGCGCGGGCGCCACATAGGCACAGCAGGGCGTAACCCGCGCCACGCCGTCGATGCCAATGGCAACAGCATCATGGTGACGGTGCAAACAACCTATGGCTTCAACATCACGGTGCCGCCATGGAAAGATTCAAATCGGAGCAATCGACAGCAAACTATCAACCATGATCGCTTCAAGAGCGATTCATGATTTGCTCCACCACGTGATCGAATGAATTGCGGAATGTCCGCAATTGGCACTTAACAATCCGGCCGTCCCCGCGTTTGTCCGCTTTGGGAGCAAAGCGGACAAAGTTGGATTTTGGCCTGCGGAGGTTTGTCCGCTTATGACCCAAAGCGGACATTGTGGGCATCAGCTCCGGCCCCTTTAGTGGTCAGAAGCCGGAATTTGAATTAGCTCAGTGAGCTAATCCTTACTGAGTGAAGGAATTTTAGCGCTACCGCTTGCGCCACCATCGAGTTCGAGATCGGAAAGCCGCCGGTTTGCTCCCGTTGCATGGAGTTGTGCGAGTCATAGCAAGCAAGCTTGTCCGCCAAGCAATCGCGGATTTCAAAGTTCAGTCGATGACGACTGCAAACCCTACGGGGTCACGACGAGTCGCGCCGCTCGAATAATCCCTGGAAACTCGACGATCATAACCGCGGCGACGGCTAAGAGCAGCAGTGCGATGAGGATCGCAATTTTATCGCCCAGACTTGTGCCCATGACGAACCTCCCCGCTTGCAGGTCAAACAGCTTAGCCAACGGAAGACGCGTGCCTTTGGTAACTGGGTAGAGAAATGGACAGAATTAATACACGGTTAACCATTATTAGCGGCATGGCATTGATCTTCACTGCTCGCGCAGGAAGCATGATCGCTACTCGCCGAGGGCGTCCCCAATAAACTCGAAACAAAGAGCCCTGTATGAAATGGTACCACGCCGACGATCCGACTTCGCTCGCGCCCTGACGGTTGGACCGGCGACGCTCAACGCCGATCAATGCGCGATGGCGCGCCCCTGCGGCTTGTCGCCAAGCCGCAGCAGCGGGATAAGGATCCACGCGAAAGCGGTGAACGCCGCCGACACGAGGATGAGCGGCGCGAGCCGGCTGCTGAACACGTGCTGATAGAGGAGCGCGCCTACATTGTCCGCGAGCGCCGAGGCGAGGTTGGTGATCGACATCAACGCTGCGAACGTAAAGCCTTCTGATCGCTTGGGGCAGTAGTCGGCGGCTAGCGTGAGGCTCGCGACCAGCGCGATCATCGCCGACACGCCGGCGCAGAAATTGAGCACTGCTGCGGTCGCTTCGTTGAAGAGCAGCACGAACGAGGCGGTGGTCGCGGTGCCGAGCACGATGCTCAATTGCAGCAGGCGTTTCGATGTGAGCTCGGCAAGGCAGCGCCGATAGATCAGCGCGCCGCAGATCGAGCCGGCCGACGAGATCGCGCCGAGGATGCCGATATAGCCCTGGGAGAAATGCAGGGTGTCGGTCATGTGGTAGTAGAGCGGCGTGTGGAACGCGGGGCTGAAGCAATAGAGAAAGAGAAACAGCGCGACGATCCAGAGCGAGCGGATGCGAAAGGCGGCGAGCAGGCTGCGTGCCGCGAGCTTGAGTTCGGGAAGGTCGACCGGCCGTTTCTCCTCGTGGACCAGAAACCACGTGCCGAACACGATCATCAGCGGCGCGATCCCCGCGATCAGCGCCGCGCCATGCAGGGCGCCGGCCGGTGACAGTTTCTGTACCAGCAGGCCGCCGATCAGCGACGAGCTCATCGCCGCGATGTGGAACCAGAGCCACTGCTGGTTCACGAACGCTCCGCTGGTGGCGTAGCGCTGGCCGTTCTCGACCAAGAGCGCGCCGCACAGCGTGCTCGCGATCGCCATCGCGTAGGCGGTCAGCAGCAGCACGAACAATAGCCGGCTCGGCGCCTCCATTTGCGCAGCGAGAAGATAGGCGCCGGTCGCGACCAGGCTTGCGAGAATGAGATAGCTCTTGCGGCGATAGCCGAACAACGGCACGAAATCGGAGACGAGGCCATAGATCGGCTTGATGATCCAGGGGAAGTTGAACACCGTGAGCGCGGCGGTGACCTGCACCGGCGTCCAGGAATGGACCTCCTTGAAGTAGTAGATGAGCGGTTGCGCGATGATGCCGTCGGTCTGGCCGATGCCTTCGACCACGAAGACCATGCCGAAATAGAACATCAAGTGGCGGATGCGCCGCGCGTCGTCGGGCGACGGGGTGACGGGCGGCGGCGGCTGAGTTTGTGCCACGGTGGTCAAGAGCGATCCTTGGGTCAGCGGTCGAACGGCCGCGCGCCGCTGATAGCAAGCCCCGCGCCGGCCGCGAAGAGGAAACGCTTCGCCGCTGCGGCCGGAGTGGGCGTCGGTTCAAGGCAATGCGGTGTCCTGCCGAGCTGGCCAGCCGCGCGATGTTGAGGCAAGGTGTAGAGGCCCGAGCGAGACGCCCCCCGAAACCAGGCGGCGGGGCGGCGTCCTATGTCGACCGCATCTTGCGCGGCGACAAACCAGCCGACCTTTCAGTTCAGGCACCAACCAAGTACGAAACAGTCATCAATACCGCCTGACTGACTAACGCCAATTCGATATCCTGCAACGGCCCTGGTTGATAGGGGGACCGAATGCAATTCGATCAACTGAAACGCCGCCGCGAGCTCATCATGATGCTCGGCGGCATGGCAGCGTCCACGGTCGCCTGCCCGTTTGCAGTGCACGCGCAGCAGGGCGAGAGGATGCGGCACGTCGGCCTGCGCGAGGGCCACACTGCCAACGATCCGGTCGTCAAAATGAAGATAGATCGATTTGTCTCTGGGGAGATGTCGCGGCAGAAAATTCCCGGAATGGCTGTCGCTGTTGTCAAAAACGGCGAGGCCGTGGTGGCAAAGGGATACGGCTTTGCAAACCTCGAGCACCAGGTGCCCGTGACCACGGACAGCATCTTCCAATCCGGATCTGTCGGTAAGCAATTCACCGCTGCTGCTATCGTGCACCTCGAAGAGCATGGGAAGCTCCGCCTCGACGACAACATAGCTCGCTACCTGCCGCCCACGAAGGCACGATGGGGATCGATCACGGTGCGTCAGCTACTAACGCACACGTCGGGAATACCCGAGTATGAAGATGAGGTCGACTCGCGTCGTAATTATTCCGAAAGACAGCTCACGGAACTCGTGGGACTACTGCGGCGCAGATCGACACCCGGTCACAAATTCGAATACAGTAATAGCGGTTACTTACTACTTGGCATCATTATCCGCATGATAACAGGAAAGTTCCATGCGGATTACATTCGCGAGAATATTTTTGAACCGCTTGGCATGAAGACGGCTCGTATTGTGAGCGACGCGGACATCGTCCCAAATCGCGTCGCCGGCTATCGCATGAGTAAGGATCGGATTTTGAATCAGGATTGGGTGTCGCCCACATTCAATCAAACGGCGGACGGATGTTTCCGCCTCTCACTCAACGATCTTCTAGCCTGGGAGAGAGGCGTACGAGCGCGCGCACTTCTAAAGCCTGAAAGCTGGTCGCAAATCTTTACGCCGGTCGTCCTCAAGAGCGGCAAGACGCATCCCTACGGATTTGCATGGGAGATCAGACAGAAAAGTGGCCAGACGGTACACGGCCACGACGGTTCGTTTCAGGGTTTCGAAGCGATCCTCACGCGGTACATCGAAGAGGAACTCACGATCATCGCTCTCGCTAATCTCGCCGAAGTTGATTTGGCGCAAGTTACCCAACATCTCGCGGAGCTCATACGCCAAGAACGGTGACGGACGTGTACGCCGGTGTGTGTACCGAAAACCTAAACCCGGACGTAATGGTGATGAAGTGCGCCGAGGATCGCATGCGACTCGATATTCCCGATCCGCTGAATGGGACGAAAGGCCGGCGCATCTTTGTCCAGTGACCGGTGCGTTCTGATGTCA
>DASXSR010000164.1:0-23039 GCA_036505875.1 Blastocatellia bacterium
CCTGAGCTCAAGAAGTACTACTACGACCCGACGAAGTACAAAACGTATTTGGAGCAGCTCGGGATTCAGTATCCGACGGTGAGGAAGTGAGCAACAAGCTGCCGAGCAAGTTAGTATTCTAGATTACGTGAAGTCCACCACCGCAGACATCTCTGCCAAGCCGAAATTAGATATTTTCAACCTGTGCTGATAAACTGCGCGCGTGCAGTGAACCGATCTCTTGCTTATGGCAATGGCGATTGGCAGTCGACTTGGTCCCTACGAGATTACCGCGCCGATCGGCGCGGGCGGGATGGGTGAAGTCTACCGCGCTCGCGACGCGCGATTGGGCCGCGATGTTGCGGTCAAGATTCTGCCTTCAGCTTTCTCGACTGATCCCGACAGGCTCCGCCGCTTCGAGCAAGAAGCGCGCGCTGCGGGAGTGCTCAATCACCCAAACATATTGGCAATCTACGACGTCGGAACACAGGACGGATCGCCGTACGTCGTCTCTGAATTGCTCGAAGGAGAGACGCTCCGAGACCGGCTGCGCGGCGCTGCCTTCCCGACTCGCAAGGCAGTCGAATACGCGATTCAGATTGCGCGCGGACTTGGAGCCGCACACGAAAAAGGAATAATTCATCGTGATCTGAAGCCGGAGAATCTTTTCATCACGCGAGACGGTCGAATGAAGATACTCGACTTCGGACTCGCCAAGCTAACCCAACCACGCCCCGTGGACACATCGCACACCCAAGCGCCGACGGTTGCGCTCGACGCTGATGATACGGAACCCGGGGTGGTGATGGGCACCGCCGGGTACATGTCTCCCGAGCAAGTTCGCGGCCAGAAGGTTGATCATCGCGCTGACATCTTTTCGTTCGGGGCGATCCTTTATGAAATGCTCACAGGCAAGCGCGCGTTTCATCGCGAGTCCGCCATCGAAACGCTGAATTCGATTCTCAAGGAAGACCCGCCTGAGTTTTCAGAAACGAGCGCCAAAATCGCTCCGGGTCTTGAACGGATAGTTAAACATTGTTTGGAGAAGAATCCTGACGAGCGGTTCCAATCGGCACGCGACCTGGCCTTTGATCTCGAAACGCTCTCGGGAATATCGAGCCTCAGCACCCCGCAGGCTGTTGTAGCGCGGCAGCCTTCTAATTGGAGACAGGCAGCGTTGTGGAGTCTGATGGGAGTAGCGGCGATCATTGTAGTAGCGGCGGTTATCTGGTTGCTATGGTGGAAATCCGGCAGTCCGGCAACCGCTCAGACCGTCCGTCTCAATCGGCTCACAGACTTCGCCGGCCTGGAAGAGTTTCCTGCTATATCACCTGACGGGAAGTCCGTAGCCTTCACCGCCGACACCGATGGCAAGCGGCAGATATGGGTGCGCCTTCTTGCCGGCGGAGCGCCCCTGCAGCTCACCCGCGACCTCGGTGATCATCAATTTCCGCGTTGGTCAAACGACTCGACTTCTCTCATTTACTTCTCGTCGCCGCCTGAATCTGAATCGCAAGGTGTAATCTGGGAAATCTCTGCCCTCGGTGGGGCGCCGCGCCGCATCGCCAGCAGCCTTGCCGATGGTGATCTTAGTCACGATGGCAAGCAGATAGCGTTTTTGAGATTCAGCAACGGACAGGTGGAAGTGGTGGTCTCGGCGCGCGACGGTTCTAATCCTCGAGCCATCGCCCAGCTTGCGCCCGGTTTCATTTACCGTCACGCGCGATGGTCGCCGGATGGGAAATGGATTGGGTTTCAGCGCAATAGAGTGTACGAGGACGATATCTTTGTTGTGCCTGCCGCTGGAGGCGAGCCGCATCAAATCACTCATGATGACAACCTGTTGAGCGGCTACTCCTGGTTGCCTGATAGCTCCGGCATCGTTTACAGCTCGGCGCGAGGAAACACCGTTCTCTATTTGCCCGCTTTCAATCTCTGGACCGTGAAGATCGATGGCAGCGGGCTCAGACAGCTCACATTTGGGGAGGCTTCGTACGTCTATCCGGACCTCAACCGGACAGGGTCGATTGTAGCAAGCCGCTTACGGATGCAGTTCGACATCTTTAAATATCCGATCGATGGCAGCGGCGAGGAGAACGTTCGCCGAGGGATACAAATCACACGCCAGACGGGACAAGTACAGACTCCTTCGGCTGGCCCAGGCGATCAGGAACTGGTCTTCTTGTCTGACAGTGCAGGCCACGGCAACCTATGGGTGAGAAAACAAGATGGCAGCGAGACCCGGCAGATCACCTACGAGCGCAATCCCGATGTCGCTTTAGGCGTGCCGGTGTGGTCACCCAACGGCAAGCACATTGTCTTTGTATCGACTCGCAATCTCGGCGGCTGGGATTTCGGTTTATGGATAGTCAGTCCTGATGGCAGTAACCTGCGTAACGTGTCGGAGCGTGGTGGATGGGCATGCTGGTCCGGCGACAGTCGATGGATCTACTACGCCGTTACCAGAGACGGCGTTTATCATATCGAGAAGATTCTGGCCGAAGGCGGCCAGCCGATCACGGTAAGAACCGACAACGCTCTTGGCGTCGCGGTGGCTCCGGATGGTTCGGCGCTCTATTACGCGGTTCCTCTCGCAAACATAAATGGCGTCTCGGATTTTGAGATCCGAGTCGCGCGCCCGGAGGATGGCCCGTCTACATTGTTAGCTCGCGTACCGGGCTGGCGAATACCGGCCGGGCAGACGATACATCCGCTGATCTCGCCGGACGGAAAGTGGCTAGCCCTGTTGCTGAGCGATGGGGCAGGCGCCAATATCTGGGCGCTGCCGACCTCCGGCGGACCAATGCGCCAGCTCACGAATTTCGGTCAGCGCCGCACGTTCATAGCCCGCCGCGTCTCTTGGTCTTCAGATGGGCGTTTCATCGTTGCCGCCTTGGGCGAGGGGGACGCGGATGTGGTGTTGCTTGATGGTCTGTTGCCATGATCTGTTAAACTGACCCAACGCCTGGTCCTGAAATGACAATCATTCCTGGGACTCGACTTGGCCCGTACGAGATTATCGCGCCGCTCGGCGCGGGCGGCATGGGTGAGGTGTATCGCGCGCGGGACACTCGCCTTGATAGAACCGTCGCCATTAAGGTCCTACCTGATCACCTCTCGACGAATGCCGAACTGCATCAGCGGTTCGAGCGTGAGGCCCGAGCCGTGTCGAGCTTGAATCATCCGCACATCTGCACTCTGTATGATGTCGGTCATCAAGATGGCATTGATTACCTGGTAATGGAATACATCGAAGGCTCCTCGCTTGCTGATCGTCTCGAAAAGGGAGCGCTGCCTACTGATCAAGTTCTTCGTTCTGCGATCCAGATCGCCGACGCGCTCGCAAAAGCTCACCGCGCGGGAATAGTTCATCGAGACTTGAAACCCGGCAACATCATGGTCACCAAGGCGGGCGCGAAGCTGCTGGATTTTGGACTTGCCAAGCTGCACGGCGGCGACGCGACGATTGCTTCAGGCCTGACTTCTCTTCCGACCGAACGTCACGCGATAACCGCTGAAGGAGCCATACTCGGCACCTTCCAGTACATGGCTCCTGAGCAGCTTGAAGGACGTGAAGTTGACGCTCGGACCGACATCTTTGCATTTGGCGCGGTGGTCTACGAGATGACTACAGGCAAGCGAGCGTTTACGGGAAGGAGTCAGGCGAGTCTGATCGGAGCCATCTTGCGTGACGAGCCGCCGCCAATATCGACCATTCAGCCGATGACGCCGCCCGCGCTTGATCGAGTAGTGAAGACCTGCCTGGCGAAAGACCCTGACGATCGGTGGCAGACTGCTCACGACCTGATGCTGCAGCTTCAGTGGATTGCTGAAGTCGGATCGCAAGCAGGAGCGCCTGCTCCGCTTGTAGCTGGTAAGAATCGAGAGAGGCTGTGGTGGATCGGCGCAACTGCGATTCTCCTTCTTGGGCTGCTTGCGCTGCTGCCCTTCACCATTGCACATCTGCGCCACGCGCCGGTTGATACTCGCGCCGTCCGCTTTTCAATCCCGGCGCCGAACAGGACCTCTTTCGGCGCCTTCGCTATTTCGCCCGATGGTCGCCGCCTGGCCTTCATTGCCAGTGATCCTTCGGGCAAGCGACGACTTTGGGCTCGCCCGCTTGATTCCCTCACCGCACAACCGCTGCCGGAAACAGACGGGGCCACTGCTCCCTTCTGGTCGCCCGACAGTCGCTTCATAGCTTTTTTTGCCGACGCTAAGCTCAAGAAGATCGACGCCGCGGGAGGGCCACCTCAAACAGTAGCTACTTCTCCGAACAACTTGGGAGGCGCTTGGAATCGTGATGGAGTGATAATATTTGCGCCTAATCCGACCGACGGACTCTATCGCGTCTCGGCTGCGGGCGGCGAAGTGACTCCTTTGACTACTCTCGATAAAGCCCGTGAGAGTTCTCACCGCTGGCCGCAATTCCTGCCCGACGGCCGTCATTTCCTTTACTTCAGCAGACAGGCAGAGAAGAGCGGGATCTACGTCGGCTCACTCGACTCAAAGGAGACCAAGCGCATTTTAGATACGGACTTCAACGCGATGTATGCGCCGCCGGGCTATCTGCTATTCGTGCGAGAGTCGGCGCTGATGGCCCAGCCATTCGACGCCGGCAGGTTAGAACTGACAGTTGAAGCATTCCCTGTAGCCGAGCAGGTTGGACTAAACACCGCCTCCCGCGTTTCGCACTTTACTATCTCCGAAAGTGGCGTGCTGGTTTACGAGAGTGGCGGCGAGACCGCCAACTCACAACTGGCCTGGTACGACCGAGCGGGCAAGCAGATCAACACGGTCGGCCCGCCGGGTAATTACCTCTCTATCTGGCTTTCACCTGATGAAAAGAGAGTGGCGGTCGAGCGGTTGGAGAAGGGCAGTGGAGACATCTGGCTGATTGACATAGCCCGTAACACCCCCACACGATTCACCTTCGACCCTGCCTGGGATTTAGCCCCAGTCTGGTCGCCGGATGGAAGTAGGATTGTTTTCAGTTCAGTCAGAAACGGCCCGCCAGATCTGTATGTGAAGCCCGCGAGCGGCAGCAGCAATGAAGAACTGCTGCTCAAGACAAGTCTTGTGAAGGTCCCCACAGACTGGTCTTCAGACGGGAGATTTATCCTCTATAGAGAGATTAATGTCAAAGGCAAATTTGATCTATGGATACTGCCGCTTGAAGGAGACAGGACGCCAAAGCCTTTCTTGCAAGATGACTTCGATAAGAACGGTGCGAAGTTCTCACCAGACGGGAAGTGGGTAGCATACTCCTCGGATGAGTCTGGGCAATATCAAGTGTACGTACAGCCGTTCCCAGGGCCTGGAGCGAAGTATCAGGTTTCTAGTTCTGGCGGCGCCAACCCAAGATGGCGGCGTGATGGGAAAGAGTTGTTCTATTTGACTCCCGATGGAAAGCTGATGGCAGTAGAGGTGAAGGCAGGTTCTACATTTGAGGCAGTCGCTGCGAAACCTCTTTTCGATACGCACGTCAGAGGGTGGTTTGGTTCAGGAGCGGGAGCGGGACTTAGTTCAAGGAATAATTATGCCGTGAGCAGTGATGGGCAGCGGTTTCTCAGAAATGATTTGATGGAGATCTCAGCCTCATCGCCGATCACAGTGGTGTTGAACTGGATAGCAGACTTGAAGAGATGAGTATTGTTGCAGGCTCACGACTTGGGCCTTATGAAATAATCTCGCAGCTTGGCGTGGGCGGGATGGGAGAAGTATATCTCGCACGAGACGCACGCCTTGAACGCAACGTGGCAATCAAGGTCTTGCCTGACGAGTTCACCGCAGATGCCGTTCGCGTGCGCCGCTTTGAGCGGGAGGCGAAAGCCGCCTCCGCCCTCAATCACCCTAACATCATTACGATTTATGAAATCGGTCAGGCGAATGGTTCACATTACATTGCGACCGAGTACATCGAAGGTGAAACGCTTCGCCATCGCATCAAACTACAGAGACTCAGTATAGCGGAAGCCCTGGACATAACTATTCAAGTTGCGAGCGCGCTCTCGGCAGCGCATCAGGCGGGAATCATTCACCGCGACATCAAACCCGAAAATGTGATGCTGAGGCCTGATGGCTACGCGAAAGTGTTGGACTTCGGCCTTGTCAAGCTGGCGGAGAGAGAATTGGTTGCCGTTCAAAGCAGGACTGCGACCGTGCCAAATACTACTGAACCCGGACGTGTCATGGGGACGGTGAAGTATATGTCGCCGGAACAAGCTCGGGGTAAGACCCTCGATGGAAGAACAGACATTTTTAGTCTGGGAATCGTGCTTTACGAAATGCTTACCGGTTGTGCTCCGTTCGGAGGTGAATCGACAGCCGATATCCTCGCTGCGATACTTCAGAAAGAGCCGTTGCCGATCGCGAATTACTTGCCCGATGCTCCAGAGGAACTACAACGCATCATCACCAATGCCCTGCGGAAAGACAACAACGGTCGTTATCAAACAATGAACGAGTTGTCGGTCGACTTAAAGAATCTGCGGGACGAATTGCAGGTTCAATCAAAGCTCGAGCGCTCAGCGGGGAAAGCATCCATTGGCGAATTGCCGAAAATCAAAACTGCTACCTTGAGCTCTGGAGCAACGCAGCAAGTAACAGTACAAAGCAGCGATGTCATTTCGCCGCGTCCTACGTCGAGCGCGCAATACCTTTTCCATAAAATCAAAACGCACAAAGGCATCGCGATCACCACGCTTGCGATGTTTGTAGTCGCAGCCGGAGCACTCGTCTATTTCACTCGCCGGCCGGTGTTGACCGAACAAGACACGATCTTGGTCGCAGATTTCGTCAATACTACCCGCGATTCAATTTTTGATGGAACACTCAAGCAAGGACTCGCCGTGCAACTGAGCCAGTCTCCATTTTTAAATCTGTTTCCGGACGTTCGCGTTCGTCAGACGCTGCGGCTGATGGGCCGATCGCCCGACGATCGAGTTACCGAGGAAATCGGGCTGGAGATATGCGAGCGGCAGGGACTGAAGGCACTGATCGTCGGAGGGATTGCGCCGCTTGGAAGTCATTACGTTATCTCGCTGGACGCGGTCAACGGCAAAACCGGCGAGGCGGTGGCGCGCGAGCAGGAGGAAGCGGAAAGCAAGGAGCAGGTGTTGAAAACCCTCTCCCGAGCAGCCAGCCGACTGCGCCAGAAGCTGGGTGAATCCCTCGGCTCGATCCAGAAGTTTGATGCGCCGCTGGAAGCCACAACTTCATCGCTAGACGCGCTGAAAGCTTTCTCTCTTGGGGTCGAACAGACCCAGGCCGGCAAATTCCTGGAAGCGATTCCGTATCATAAGCGCGCAATCGAGCTTGATCCGCAATTTGGCTACGCTTACGGTACGCTCGCGGTGAATTACTACAATACCAAACAGCCGAGTCTGGCCGCTGAAAACGCCGAAAAGGCGTTTGCATTGCGGGACCGCATGAGCGAATTAGAGAAGCTGCGCATAACTAGTTTTTATTACGCCTTTGTGACAGGTGAAGTCGACAAGGGAATTGAGACGGTTGAACTCTATAAGCGAACCTATCCGCGCGATGAACGAGGTCCTCTGAATCTTTCTGATCGCTACCAGACGATCGGCCAATTCGAGAAAGCTGTGGCTGAAGCGCAGCAAGCCCTGACGCTCAATCCTAATAACGCCGTGGGCTATTGGAATCTTGCAAATTCGCTTGTCGGCCTCTCGCGTTTCTCCGAAGCCAAAGAGATCTGCGAACAGGCGGTCGCCCAGAAGCTTGATACCACATCGCTCCATTACTTCCTATATCAGATTGGCTTTGTGGAAAACGACGCGGCCGCGATGCAGCAACAGGTAAGCTGGGCGAACGGGAGACCAGATGCCTATGTGGCGCTCGATTGGCAAACTTCCGCTTCAGCATTTGCGGGACAGTGGCGACGGGCGCAGGAACTCTCTCAACGCGCGATTGACCTTGCCCTGAGCAGTGATACGAAAGAGGTAGCCGCGAGATATGCGGCTGAAGCAGCACTCCGTGCAGCAGCCTTCGGGCAGTGCGCGAAAACCAAGGTGGCGGCTTCGGAAGCGATGGCATTTGAGCATAATCGAGTATCGCTGCCCCGAGGGGCCCTTGCACTGTCTATGTGCGGCGACGGTTCGCAAGCTCAGTTGCTGGTGGACGAACTTCTGAAGCGCTACCCGAAAGACACGCTCATCAACCGCTTATGGCTTCCTGTAATTAGAGCTGCGCTTGAATTGCAGCGTCAAAATCCAACTGATGCTATTCAACTACTCGACGCAGTCAGGGGTTATGAACCTGCGGCCGAATTTTGGCCGCGATATTTGCGCGGGCTTGCGTACCTCGCATTGAAGTCCGGCAAGGAAGCATCTGCGGAGTTTCAAAGCATTCTCGACCATCGCGGCGAGGCTACTTTATCAGTCTTGTACCCGCTCGCGCATTTGGGTCTAGCCCGCGCAAATGCTTTTATAGGCGATGTGGAGAATAGCAGCAGGGAATATCAGGAGTTCTTTTCTCTTTGGAAAGACGCCGATGCCGATCTGCCTGAATTGATTGAGGCGAAGAAAGGATGGGAGTCGCTGAGGCGGCGATGACCGGACGGACAACCATCAGGGACGTGGTTTTAATCACCGATTCTAACCAGTGAGTCTTACGTGTCTAGAGTTCAAAGTTGCGCAGACGAAATGATGCGCCGCCACGGCTTCCTCGGAGTTCCGGTCGAGACGTTCGAGCAGGCAGGGCGGAGTCAGTTTATCGCCCTGCTCGTGGAAGGGTTGAATTCCGAGTCGAGAGTCCTGGACATTGGATGCGGATGTCTTCGAACCGGATATTGGCTCATCCGTTTCCTCGATGCCGGCTGTTATCACGGTATTGAGCCAGCCCGCCGACGAGTGGAGTACGGTCTGCGGTATCTTTTCACGCCCGAAGAGGTGAAGCTCAAGCAGCCGCGATTCGATTTCAACCCCTATTTCGACACTTCTGTCTTCGGAACCCGTTTCGATTTCTTTCTGGCAGGATCGATCTGGACACATGCCAGTAAGCGTCAAATCGAAACCATGCTTGATTCGTTTGTACGCGATTCAATTCCCGCGAGTGTTTTTCTCACCTCGATCTTACCGGCTCAGTCTTCCAATGATGATTACCAGGGTGACGTGTGGGTGGGCACAAGCCATGAGTCGGATACGCCGGGCGTGATTCGGCACTCGCTGGCGTGGATTGCCGAACAGTGCCAAAGACGCGGTCTCGATGTAAAAGAACTCCCAGGCGAAGCCTTCGACAGTCAGTTCTGGCTCCGAATCTGTCATCGGTGATTCAGTAGGCGACATTGGCCATATGCTTGTCGTGCGCTATTTGGAGTGCTATCTTTTACGGGGTTCAAGACTGGCGGTAATTGTCTAAAGAATAGCCCTCTATCGGGAATTGCCTCGCCCTGAATGTACATCTCCGATTCCGAGTGGTTGACATGAGGGAATACCAGGAAAATGTGACCGAAAGCTCGCAAAGGATCAGATATCAATCAACTAACAAGTCTACAACTTCATCAAAGCTGCCCGGACAACGTGCCGCCTTAGTCGTTGCGCATCCCGGGCATGAACTCTGCGTCTACCATTGGCTCCAGTTAGCACGACCACAGGTCTTCATCTTTACTGATGGCTCCGGACATTCTGGAACATCAAGGCTGCACACAACAACGAGAATCCTCAAGCAAGTTGGCGCTGAGCCGGGTTGCATCTATGGCCGATTAACGGACCGAGCGATTTACGCGGCAACGATGAATCACGACTTCGATCTATTCATCAATCTTGCCGAAGAGCTTGCCGAAGCGTTCCTTCGGGAGCGAATCGAGTATGTTGTTGGCGACGCAATCGAAGGATATAACCCGGCCCACGATGTCTGTCGGTTCGTTATCAATGCGTCAACAGAGATAGCAAATCGCACCAGCGGCGACCCTATCGTGAATCTTGATGTGCTCACAACTCAGCACGGCGATCATCTGCGAATGCCGGTGACGGGCGCAATATGGTTGCATCTGGACAAGAGTGCGTTGGAGGAGAAGCTGAGAGCGGTGCTGGGATACTCAGAGCTGGCGGCAGATGTTGACAGGATTCTTGAGCAAGTAGGGGTCGACGGTTTGGGGACCGAGTGCCTCCGTTCTGTCGATGTGCGCGAGAGCAATATGGAAGAGCAGCCTTACTATGAGCTTTACGGTGAGAGACAGGTTGCGACCGGTCATTACCGGCAGGTGCTTCGTTATCGCGAGCATGTTCTTCCGCTAGCCGAGGCGCTACAGCAGCATATTGAGCGTACAAATGGGCGGATTGCGAATACTGATTACCAATAATACTCTTGGCAATCGCGCCGGCTCGGAGCTATACGTGCGCGATCTGGGGATAGCTTTGCTCAGACGCGGGCACACGCCGATTGCCTACAGCACGTCGCTCGGAGAAGTTGCGCGAGACCTTCGTGCCGCGACGATACCTGTCATTGACGATCTCGATTTGCTGGCGACGCCGCCGGATATAATTCATGGTCATCATCATCTGGATACAATGACGGCACTGCTGCGTTTCCCCGGAGTGCCGGCGGTTTACTTTTGCCATGGCTGGATACCCTGGGAGGAGGCCCCGCCGCGATTCCCAAGAATATTGCGGTACGTCGCCGTAGATCATACTTGCCGTGACCGGCTCGTCTTCGAGCACGCCATTCCTGAAAACCGCGTCCGCGTCTTGCTGAATTTCGTTGATCTTGAACGGTTCAAGCCTCGCGCCCCACTTCCCATTCGCCCTCGCCTCGCGGTTGTCTTTAGCAATCAGGCAAACGAATACACGCATCCTGGGCCGGTGCGACAAGCGTGCGCGCGCTTCGGCATTACGGTCGATGTTATAGGGCTGAGCGCGGGGAACGCGTGCGCCCGGCCTGAAGAGGTTCTCGGAAATTATGACATCGTGTTTGCCAAAGCAAGAGCGGCTCTCGAAGCGCTTGCAGTTGGCGCGGCGGTTGTACTCTGCGATGAGACGGGGGCCGGGCCAATGGTCACTACAGACGAGCTTGATCGGCTCCGGCCCTTGAATTTCGGAATACGGACGCTGCGCAATCCGCTAGATGCCGATGTGCTTGCTGCTGAGATTGCCCGCTACGATCCCGCGGATGCCGCAGAAGTTTCGCGGCGCATCCGAGCCAGCGCAGGGCTTGACACTGCAGTTGACGAGATCATCTCACTTTATCAAGAAGTCATCTCCGAGTATGCGAGCGCGAGTGAGGATAATGCTGACGACGAGCAACACGCTGCGTCGCGCTATTTGCGATGGCTGACGCCGGATTTGAAACGTGTGCACACTCTTGAAGCCAGAGCCAATCAGGCCGTTTCGGAGCGCGACCAGGCAGTTGCCGAACGAGATGGGATGAAAGACGAGCTTGCTAAAATGAGAGTCGAGCACGATCAGCTAAGCGCGGAACACGCTGAGTTACGGCGGCAACTAGCTGAACAGCATCAAGTGCGCGATCAATTTGAGCAAACGATTGCTGAGCGCGACAGCATCAGTGCTGAACTAGCCGGTGACAACGCCAAGCTAAACGAGACGAGTGACGAGTGTGCCAGGCTACAAGGTCAGTTAACCGAACGTGAGCGCGACCTGCTGGCTTTCGAAGCTCGGCTTAAGAGAGAGTGCGAGCAACATGAGCAACAATTGGCAAATAAGGAAGCCGTTATTCAAGGGCTCTCATCGACGCTGGCCTCGAAGGAGGCCCAGCTTGAAGGCATAACTAGTTCACTAGGTTGGAGATTGCTAAACCGCTACGGGCCGATAAAGCATAGGTTCCTATTGCCTATATATCGACGCATTAGAAGTGTATTGTAAGCCGGAACTCCAAGGTGCAAGACCTACTTGGAGCAAGGGAGAGGTTCAGGCCGGCCATCATGAATACTTCGCGACGATCCTTTATCAAACTCGCCGGTGCGCTTCCCGCCTTAACTTGGGAGCGGTCCGCACCGGAGATCGGCTCGCGCGCTCGCTCGTCTTTCGATCCCTGGATAGAAATTCACCCCGGTAACCTTAGACACAACGTCAATGAGATTAATCGCCGAGTTGAATCGCGCCCGATTCTTGCTGTCGTCAAAAACAACGGCTACGGCATGGGCGTGGTGAATGCCGCGAGACTGCTTGAGCCCGACACGGCCATCGCTGGGTTCGCAGTAGTCAAGCTTCACGAAGCGATCACGCTGCGGGACGCCGGCATTCGCAAGCCGATTCTTTTGATGGGCCCATTCGACGAAATGAATCTCGAAGAAGCGGCGCGACGAAACATCATGCCGATGGTCTATACTCCGCTTGGGCCGGCGGTCGATCGCGTCTCGCGAAAAATTCAAAGGCCAGTTACGCTGCACGTCTGTGTCGACACGGGAATCGGCAGGGTCGGAGTTCCGCATACTCAAGCTGCGAATCTGATTCGTGACCTCGCCGCGCGCAAGTCCGTTCGCATTCAGGGCACAATGATGACCTTCACCGAAGACTCGGACTTCGACAAGGAGCAGCTCAGACGATTCAACTCGTTATGCAGCTCGCTTGAAAAGAATGGTGTGAAGTTGGGTCGAAAGCATGCGGCTTCGAGCTTCGGATTATTCCAGAATCCCGATGCCTTTCTTGACATGGTTCGTCCTGGAATGGCGATCTACGGAATCTATTCCGAGAATGAATTTCGCAGCGCGCGGGTGATGGATCTTCGTCCTGCGCTAAGCTTGAAAGCCCGGGTTGCCTACGTCAAGCAGTTGCGCAAAGGCGAAAGCGCGGGTTACAACCGCGCCTACGCTGCAAAAAGCGACGTGTGGGTTGCGACGCTTCCGGTGGGTCACGCTGATGGCTGGCCTCGAGTAGCGGCGAAAGGCGCTCGCGTTCGCATCGGTTCGGAACTGTATCCGGTGATCGCTTCGGTTTCGGCGAGCCACACGATAGTCGAAATAGGCTCGCAGGCTAGCGTCAAGATTGGTGACATTGCGACTATGTTTGATTGGCAACCGGGCTCGCGTCCTGAAGACGTAAGCTCTGCGTGTGGGGCTTCAGTTTACGATCTGACGATGCACCTGAATCCATTGCTGCCGCGCAAAGTCATTTCGAGTTAGTACTGCTTGACGCGGCGGCGAACTGCGCGCTCATCGCTTCCTTGAACTCTTTCACAAACAACTTCATCTCGTCCATCGTGCCGAAGCTCACCCGCAAGTGCTCGGGCATTGACGGAAACAACCGGCCAACAAGAACCTTACGCTTCTTGAGCTCATCGATTACAGGCTGAGCAGGGCGATTTATCGCGATCATCAAGAAGTTGGTTTGCGAGGGAATCGGCTTCAAGCCCATCGCGCTGACTTGGTGACTCACGTAATCACGCACCTCCGCGTTCATCCTGCGCACGCGAGCGACGAAGTCGCTGTCGTTCTTCAGCGCAGCGGTCGCGGCAGCCACGGCTAGTTGATTAGGGTTGTTCGCGAGGCGACGCTTTGCCATTCGAGCGATCAAATCCTTGCGCCCAATTGCGTAACCGATCCTGATTCCAGCCATGCCGTAGATCTTGGAGAACGTCCGCGACACAACGACCGGAAGACCTTCTTTCACATAGCGCAAACAACTCTCCCAATCTCGCGCGTCGACGTAGTCACCATAAGCTTCATCTGAAAGCAACACCACGCCCCGGGGTAATCGTCGAACGAAGCGTTCAGTTGCCTGCTTGTCTATGTACGTGCCTGCCGGGTTTGAAGGATTGCAGAAGAAGATCATCCCCGCGCCGCGGCTCGCCGCTAGCATTCGAGGGAGATCGTGCTTGTTATCTCCATTGAGTTTGATCTTCACCGGCCGCGCGTGAATAAACGGACAGTATCCAACCACTGCCTCGAACGTCGGCTCCGCGACGACCGCGGCTCGAGCCGAGTTACAAAACGACTCGGTCGCCATCTTCAGAATTTCGATCGAGCCGTAGCCGAGCAGAATGTTCTCCTTCTCGACTCCGAAACGCTTCGCTATAACTTCTTCAAGCGCCTTTGGCTCTTCGATCGGATAGCGGAAAGACTTTGGATCAACGGCGGCTTTCAGCGCTTGCGCGGCAGCGGGCGCAAGGCCATACGGACTTTCGTTGCGGTGCAGCCTCAGCGGCTCGCGCTCCGCGTCGGCCTCGCGCACGGGGGCAGTTGACGCAACCGTCAATGGTAGTCCAAATCTCACCGAAGCCGCGCCTAATGCGGCGGTCGTAATAAAGCCTCGCCTGGTCAATCCTGATTTGGTTCGCATGCCAGAATCCTCCTGATTCGGCGGCATCTTATCAAAGGTTCGGTCTTTTCGCGAGTTCGTAGTCCCGCCTTCAGGCGGAAGTTTGTAGTCGATTGCTATGCTGAGGCCAAATCGACAAACTTCCGCCAGAAGGCGGGACTACGAACGGGACTCTCAACCTCCGCTGCGTTTCAAGTATAAGCGGTAAGCGGTCTGACGAATCACATCGGGAATGTTCTTGTTCTGTGACAACACGCGCATGTCGCGATTTTGGATCCGGTTAATGAAGCCAAGGCTGATCGCGATCGGCGTTCGCGGGTTTCGAACTAAATTGTGTATGACAAGGTAAGAGCGGTTCCAGGTGCGGTTCTGGCCGATCTGGCGCAATACGTCTTCGGGCACCGTGCGGATTGAAGCGATGTTTTCGATTTCCGAGTCGGTGAGTTTCGGATTGCGCAGGACCGCGCCGGCGACGATTCGGTTCGGATCGCGGACCAGAATCATCCGAGCTTCGCGTGTGCCTTTTATTGCCAGCATCACTCGCTCCTTAACGCTCATAAGTGCGACTCGCTGGAAGACCGGCATGCGCTCGATCGGCAACGACGGGTCTTCGGTTGCAACCTCGCCTACGATTTGCTCAAGCTCGAGTTGTTCTTCAGGAGCGGGCGAGGACGCGTCGAATGGTCCGAATTGTTCTTCGTATTCGGCGATCAGCCCCTCGTCTATATCTTCCTCAATAAGCCCTAGACGTATCAGGTCTTCAATGCCGCCGATCGAGACCGTCTCGGTGATAGCCCTTCTTGTTGCGTCAGCTTGCGCGCGCTGTTCGCCGGCAATCATCTGCGCGCCGAACTGCTTTTCAAAGAACTCTTCACGTACTTCACGGGCGCGGCGCTCGGCTTCCGATGTGCTCGCGGGATTGGTTAGGATTGCGTCGATTATTTCCGGGCACCGGATTAGGCTTTGTTGCTTTAAGGAAATCGCCTCGATCAAGGTCGAATCGTGGCTGTGCGATGCGAGACGGGCGAGCGCCGCGTCGGGCGTCGATGGATTGAAGACTACCTTTTCAATCAATTCACGCGGCGCCTGCGGCCAAAAGCACAAGAAGCCCAGCACCTCAGTTGGAGTATCGGGTTGAACAGCAAGCCTAAAGAGAACCGCGGGATCGAGTGTTGCCAGCGTCGCTGCCGCCGCCGCGCGGATCTGGCGGTCTGGGTCCGCATTCAGCGCTACCAGAGTTTCGGTCAATTCCTCATTTGAAAGCGGAAGCAGGCCTCTGGCAGCCGCCAGCTTCACCTGTTGAGGAGCTGCCCCGGAAAGAATCGTTTGTAGGACGTCGTTTATTGTTTTTACTCAGCTAGTGGCTAGCGATTCATGCGCGAGGGCAGATTAGGATTGCGATTGAAGAGCAGATTACAACAGAAGGGAGCTTTGTTCAATCGTTTCCTTGACACGCCTCGAATCCGAAGTGTACAGTTTTGGCTTGCCTCAAGCATTATGAAGCGAGACAACGATAGGCGCGTGTACTCAGAGTCCTGCCACCGGAGCTAAACCCTAAAGCCGCGTTCTCTGCTAGCCTCACGATGATGGCAAGCGAGGTCGAAGGCACTCAAGGGAAGACTCTCCTCACCACGGCTTTAGATACTCGGACTTCATACCGGCGAAAGGCTTGAACGTTACAGCCCGATCAATATACTATTGATCAAATAGTTTGGTCGGTCATGCAACACCATTCCGATGAGTTCGAATTCAGAGTTGAAGGAGCAGCAGTTAATGGCGACAGATAACCTAACCCAGTCCGGTGCGAGCACGGCGGCCGACAGCGCCAGAGAAGAGACCGTCGCGCTCGGTTCAAGCACCGGCCCAGACGGCGCGGCGGCCGAGCCCGCGCCACTCGATCGAAACGCGCCCGAACCCAGCCCGCCGCAGCAGTCTAGCGAAGCTGAAGCGAGCGGAGCTCAGGATTTCAGCGCGATGCTCGAGACTTACGAGAAAGAAAGCGCCGCCTCGCGACAGGAAGGCGAAATCGTCCGTGGCATTGTAGTCGGCGTCTCAGACGTCAACGTTCTGGTCGACATCGGGTATAAGTCCGAAGGCGTGGTCGCGCGCGAGGAGTTTCTCGATCGCCAAGGCAACTTGACCGTCAAACGCGGCGACTACGTCGACGTGCTCATCAAGAGCCTCGAAAACCAGGATGGCTACGCGGTGCTGTCTCGAGCGGCGGCGATGCAGGTTCAATCCTGGGAGCGGCTTCGCCAGGCCCATCAGACGCACGAAACCATAAAGGGTCGAGTGGTCGAACGGATCAAAGGCGGACTAAAGGTCGACCTGGACGGCGTGCCTGCGTTTCTTCCAGGCTCGCAGGTCGACATCAGACCCGTCCGGAACCTCGAGAGCTTCATGAAACAGGAGATCCAGGTTCGGGTCATCAAACTGAATCGGAAACGCGGCAACGTTGTCGTCTCGCGCAAGGCCGTGCTCGAGGATGCAGCGAACGAAAAGAAAGTCGAGACTCTGGCCAACATCGAAGAAGGCGTGGTACTCGAAGGCACGGTTAAGAATATTACCGATTACGGAGCATTCGTCGATCTGGGCGGAATCGACGGCCTGTTGCACATCATTGACATGAGCTGGGGCCGAATACAGTCTCCGCACGATATGGTGAAGGTGGGAGATACGGTCCAGGTAAAAGTGCTAAAGTTCGACCGTGAGAAGGAGCGCATCTCGCTTGGCTACAAGCAGCTTCTTCCGGACCCGTGGCAAAGCGTGGCCGAGCGGTTCCCCAAGGACTCGCATATTCGCGGCAAGGTTGTAAGCCTGACCGACTACGGCGCGTTCATCGAGATTGAACCGGGCGTGGAAGGCCTCGTGCACGTGACAGAGATGACCTGGTCGAAGCGGCTTAAGCACCCATCGAAGCTGTTGTCGATCGGTCAGGAAGTCGAGGCGGTCGTGCTGGACGCGGATTCTCACAGCCGCCGCATAAGCCTGGGCATCAAGCAGGTCAGCATCGATCCGTGGGAAACTCTGCCTTCCCGCTACCACGTGGGCTCGCGCGTGACCGGTAAAGTGCGCTCGCTTACAGACTTTGGCGCATTCGTCGAGATTGAAGATGGAATAGACGGGCTCGTTCACGTTTCGGACATTTCGTGGACCAAGCGAATCAAACATCCATCGGACGTGCTGAAGAAGGGCCAGCAGGTCGACGCGGTGATAACCAATATCGACGTTGAAGGGCGCAGGCTGAGCCTATCAATCAAAGACCTCGAACCTAACGCCTGGGACCGCTTCTTTGACACGCACAAGCTCGGCGATACGATCAGGGGTCGCGTTGTGCGCTTCGCAAACTTCGGGGCGTTCGTCGAGATCGAGGAAGGCATCGAGGGACTTTGCCACGTCTCGGAGTTGAGCGATTCGCGAGTGGAAAAGCCTGACCAGGCGGTGAAGATCGGACAGGTGCTCCCGTTTAAGATACTCAAGCTCGATCCGTCGCAGAAGAAAATCGGATTGTCGGCGCGCGCGATCGGAAAAGAGAACGATCCGGAAGACGTTCGGACTTATCACGAGACGGGCGCAGGCATGGCCAAGTTGGGCGACATCGCGAACATCCTGACAGCGTCAGACAAAAAGAATGAAGACTGAGGGTTGTTCGACAAGCTTCAGCTTGTCGTTGCCCCGCATATCGAAGCGTTTGGTGGCAAGCGACGACAAGCTGGAGCTTATCGGATATCAGACTTCGTGGACGCGACCAGAGCCTTGCGCTCCGGGTCGCGTCGTTGTTTTATGGGATGAACTCTTATGAAGAAACTCAGCGTAGTGACGGTCCTGATCATAGCCGGCTTCGGGTTTGTGGTTTTCGTCGCGATCATCCTGGTTGCCGCGCTGCTCTTTTCGCGCGAGGGCGGGTTCATAGGTTTGGGTGGCGACCGAATCGCCGTCGTATACCTTGAGGGAGTTATTTTCAACTCGAAGACGATTAATGAGAGCTTGAAGACGTATGGCGACGATTCTCGCGTCAAAGCCATATTGCTGCGAATGGATACGCCGGGCGGAGGCGTCGCCGCTTCACAGGAGATCGCCGATCAGCTCAAGTGGCTTCGCAACGAAAAAGGGAAGAAGGTCGTGATCTCGATGGGTTCGGTGGGAGCGTCGGGCGGCTACTACATCGCGTGCGCGGCGGACAAAATCTACGCGAATCCCGGAACGATCACCGGCTCAATAGGCGTGATTGCCGAATGGGTAAACTACGGCAACCTGCTGAAGTGGGCGCAACTGCGACCCGAAGTTTTCAAAAGCGGCGAGTTCAAGGACGTGGGCTCGCCCACTCGCGAGATCACGCCCAAGGAGCGTGAGTATCTGCAAGGCTTGATCAATCAGATGTACGAGCAGTTTGTGGGCGCCGTCGCGGAAGGTCGCACGACGCTGACGCGCGAGCGGATCAAACAACTTGCCGACGGGCGCGTTTACACCGGCGAAGAGGCGCTTCGCGAAAAATTGGTCGATGAGCTTGGGAACTACGAAAAGGCGTTGAAGGGCACTGCGGAGTTGGTAGGGATCAGAGGCGAGCCCCAGGTGGTGACACCGCCCAAGCCGCGCCGTGGCTCGATCCTCGATCTGCTGACGTCGACTGACGTGGGCGAGATTCTGGCAGGGAACACGCTTCAACCCCCAGGCTCAACGTTACAGTTCGAGTATTTGTGGAAATGAAGAGTGATTCGTGAAAGGGACAACACAAGGGACCAAAGGGAGACAAGAGACCAAAGGGACACAAGAGACCAAAGGGACGCAACTGACCAAAGGGACGCAACTGACCAAAGGGACGCAATGGACCAAAGCGACTAAAGAAATAACCCTTTTGTCCCTTGTGTCCCTTTCGTCCCTTTAGTCCTTTCATCAACACACATCACTTATGGACCACCTCTGGAGCCCCTGGCGCTATAAGTACATCGCTTCTGCCGATCGTCAGGAAGGCTGTCTGTTTTGCCGCATAGATCAAGAACGCAAAGACGTCGAGAACTACGTCATTCACCGCGCCCGTTTGAACCTGGTGGTCCTCAATCTTTACCCCTACACCAGCGGCCACCTGATGATAGCGCCCTACGAACATCAGGCCTCGCTTGCCGCAGTTAGCGAAGCTGCAACGACCGAGATGATCGAGCTTGCCAAGCGCGCCCAGCTTGCTTTAGAAGCCGAGTACCATCCTGACGGCTTCAATATCGGAATGAATTTGGGTCGGAGCGCGGGCGCGGGAGTCGCCGATCATCTTCATCTGCACGTTGTGCCTCGCTGGACGGGCGACGCCAACTTCGTTTCGGTGGTCGGCGAGACTCGCGTGCTGCCCGAGGATTTGGCGACTACCGTTGAAAAGCTGAAAAAACATTTTTCTTGAGCTCCGGGCCGAGAAGTGGGGACGATTCACTACACTAGATTGTTTGCTGTCGCCTTGCTCAGTATGGTGGCGCCTTATGCTGTTTCGCAATCACAGCAACCAGGGGCAACCGAAGAGACAATAAAACTCCACACGGACCTGGTCGTGGTCGATGCCCAGGTTCTTAACAGGAAGACCGGCGTGGTAGTCAACGGTTTGGCGCGGGAGCATTTCACCCTGTTCGAAGACGGCGTAAAACAGCAAGTGACTCACTTCAGCCAGGACAAGCTGCCTCTGTCGATCGTGCTGTTGCTGGACGTAAGCGGCAGCGTGCAACCGGTGATCGATCAAATTCGCGACCAGGGACTCAATGCTTTGAACGAGCTGAAGCCGGGCGACGAGGTGGCGCTGATGGCATTCGGAACGTGGGCTACCTTGCTTCAGGACTTTACAAAAGACCGGCAGCTTATCGCGACGAAGATTGCGGCCATCGAGTTTATGGGGCCGTGGATAAGAGAGGCCACTTACATACACGAAGCTGTTTACGCCGCGGCAAAGCATCTGGCCAGCGCGTCGAACCCCGACAGTCGGCGCATAATCATCATCATCACCGACAATCTGTCGAACCAGCCGGTCGGCGGCGGCCACTCTCAGACGGAAGCGAACGAAGCGCTTCTCGAGTCGGGTGTTGTTGTTTCAGGATTGGTGGTTGGGGATTTCAACGCAGTCGTCGATGAGTACAGAAAGAAAGGATTTACCATTGAGGACAGCATCGGGAGCCATGTCGCCGACACTGGAGGCGTGGCCTTGCAGGTTGGCAAGGATGATGCGGTCACGAAGCTTGCCAATTTGATCGAGCGGCTGCGCACCCGTTATAGCCTTGGCTACACCCCCCTGAACGAGAAGCGGGACGGTAAGTTTCGCAAGATCAAATTGACCATCGCTCCCGATATAGAGCGAAGAGAGGGCGGAGTAGCCATCGTTGCGAGAAAAGGTTACTACACGCGCAGCCCCGTTTCGACTAAGACAAAATGATTCGCTTGTAGACGGCCGTCTGCGTCCATTCGCGCCCCATCGCGAAGAGGTTGGCGTCTTAACGACCGGCCGGATATGGAGAGATTTCCTGATAAATGCTTAAGCCCCATCACCGTGGACTGTAGCCACTAGCGTAATGCAGATGCACGCTTTGTTCGGTTGTTACGTCGATGTGACGAAACTCTTTGCCGATGGTCGAGCTTCGATAGGTTATCAGCCATTGGAGACTGAGCACCTCGTCCAACTCTTTGAAGTACGGATCGAAGGAAACGACGTCCGTGCCGGTTGTGAAGGCTTCACCGCCGGTTTCGTCGGCAAGCCTTATCAGCGATCCTTGCCCAAAGCTGACGGCGATTCGACTCGAACTGGTCAAACCAACCGACGGCGCGTAAAAGCTGAACACCGCCACGCCTCGCCGCTGGGCCTCGTGTATCGCGCGATCCAGATCGAGCGAAAGCGTTGGGCTCGAGCTTCGAAAGCCGTGCGACGTGTCCAGCCCGTCGGAGATCAGCAGTATCATCCGCCGTCCGGCGCCTTGCGCGTCAAACCTGCGCAACGCGGTGAGAACTTCGACGTAGGGATTATAAGGCGAGCCCGACTCGCTGCTTCGCAGGATTCGCAACGAATCGACCGCGCGCCCGCGGTCCGTGGTGAAATCTTGTGTGACTTGCAGTGCGCCGGCGGTGATGTAACCGGTCATAACTCGCGTTCCATCGGGGAGCCGGCGTATGAACTCTTTGATCCGCGCGATCTCGTTATTGATGTGCGATACAAGATCATCCTGTATCAACACCGCCAGGATCAGAGGCGCCTCTGAGGCGTGTTTGACCGAGATGATTTGCTGCGGGCGTCCGTCCTCGCGCACGGCGAAATCATCAGGTCTAAGCTTGAGCGCCGCTTCCCGCATGCGAGCATTGTGAGGGTGCGCGGTCACCAAAATCGTGACCTCGCGATTAGAAACCGGACCACCGCGCTGCGCGGTTTGCCCTACGGCGAAGAATGACGTGAGGCATAGGAACGAGATTGCAGCGGCAGCGCCTCGCCCGGCGTCGCTTCTCGACATGGTACTGCTCCTAGCTTCGATTACAAGCGCCAGTCTAATTCTATCAGCGAAGGTCTTGGTCCTGCGAAGCTGAACAGCGTCATTCGGTGAGTTCACCACTTTCAACGCAGCTCGCAGCCCCTTCTCCACTTGAGATTGAGGTGAGCCTCATCTCCTTTTCCTGACTCACAGACCTTGCCAGCCAATGTAAAAATGCATACACTACGCGATGAGATTAATAATACACAGACATTGAGGACACTAAAACGGATGGTGCGCCTCGCAAATCTATTCAAGAGAGTCACTCGCACGCGGAGAGCGGGAAGCGTTTTTGCGATATGGATTATTTTATCGCTGATGCTGCTCGGCTACTACCTCGTGTTACCTCCGCGCGCTGGAAGCGTATCTTCGGGCATCGTCATCAGCCAGATTTACGGCGGCGGCGGCAACAGCGGAGCCACCTACAAGAATGATTTCATCGAGCTGTTCAATCGCGGGACCACGACAATCAATGTGACCGGCTGGTCGGTTCAGTACGCTTCATCCACTGGCACAACGTGGCAAGTGACTAATCTTTCGGGATCGATTGGCGCCGGCAAATACTACTTGATCCAAGAAGCGGCCGGCGGCGGCGGAACCGCTAACCTGCCGGCTTCCGACGCGACCGGGAGCATTAACATGGCCGCTACTGCGGGCAAGGTAGCGTTGGTGAACAACACCACCGCCCTGAGCGGCGCTTGCCCGAGTTCCGCTTCAATCATCGACTTGGCCGGCTTCGGCAGCACTGCAAATTGCTTTGAAGGTTCGGGGCCGACTCCGGCGCCGAGCAACACGAACGCGGTACTTCGCGCAGCGAATGGCTGCACTGATACAGACAACAACGCTTTGGATTTCAGCGCTGCCGCGGCGAACCCTCGAAACAGCGCATCGCCCGCCATCTCATGCGGAACTAACGCGCCAATAGCGCCGACTTGCCCGTCAAGCCTCTCGACCACCGCTGGGACCGCAACCGGCGGCGGCGTGAGCGCGACTGATCCTGACGGCACGGTTACGTCAGCTTTAATCACCAACATCACGCCCTCGAATCCGGGCACGATTAGTCTTACCGGGTTCACGGCCGCCGGAGCTGTGGGCGGGACCGCAAGCGCCACCCTGCAAGTGAGTAATGCTACGCCGGTCGGAAACTACAGCGTCACGATCACCTGGTCAAACAACGATTCGACGCCGCAGACTGCCGATTGCACTGTTGCGGTTGCGGTTGCGCCAGCCACGACCGGCATTGTCGTCAGTCAGGTTTACGGCGGCGGCGGCAACAGCGGCGCCACGTTCAAGAATGATTTCATCGAGCTGTTCAATCGCGGGACAGCAACCGTCACCATAACCG
>DASXSR010000165.1:0-28310 GCA_036505875.1 Blastocatellia bacterium
TCCGAGAGTACTCGCTGCAGCAAGCACGCATGAACACGCGGCGACGCTCAATACGGGTGTTATGTGCCGTGAGTAGTTGAACATTGTCGCGCTCACATTATCACATTTTAGCGGGAACTCCCATTGGCAGCTCAATCCAGCTCGAACTCGGCGATGACCGGCGCATGGTCAGAAGGTTTCTCCCAACGACGGGGCTCTCTATCGATCGACACCGCCGAGGATTCTCTGGCAAGCGGCTCAGAAACCCAGACGTGATCGATGCGCAGACCCAAATTGCGTCGAAAGGCGCCAGCACGGTAATCCCACCACGAGAACTCTTTGTCGCTTTGATTATGAATTCGAAAGGCATCGACCAGGCCCCAATGCATTACGCGACCTAACGCTTCTTTCTCGGGTTCGCTGAACAGAATTCGTCCGCGCCACAGCATCGGACTGTGGACGTCGCGGTCCTCGGGCGCAACGTTGAAGTCACCGCACAGCAGAACTCGCTCGCTCGTCCGATAACTTGAATCGAAGAAGGCTCTCAGCCGCTTCAGCCATTCGAGCTTGAAATAGTATTTTTCCGCGCCCACGGCTTGTCCGTTTGGAACGTAAACGTTGACCACACGAACTCCGCCGATCGTGGCCGCGATCAATCGAGCCTGCGCGTCCGGTCCGTCATCAGGCAAACCGCGGCGAAGCTCATCACATTCCAATCGCGAGAGGATTGCCACGCCGTTGTAGGCAGCTTGCCCGTATGATTCAGCGTGATACCCGAGACGTTCGAACTCCTCCGCAGGAAACTTCTCATCGACGCATTTGGTTTCTTGCATGCACAACACGTCCGGGCGAGCTGCTTCGAGCCATCGCGAAACTTGCGGCAGACGCGCCAATATCGAGTTAACGTTCCACGTAGCAATCTTCATGTGATCCCAGGTTTACTTCAGCGGAACCAGCTTGAGGATGCGGTCATCACTTGAAGCAGGCGTGCCTCGGCCGTCGCGGTTCGACGTAGAAAAATAAATCGAGCCGTCCGGGCCCTCAGCCACGTCGCGTATTCGACCGTATCTTCCCTCCAGCAACCGTTCTTGGCTGACCACACGCGTCCCGTCCAACACAACACGGACGATGCACGCGCCTCGCAGACACCCGAAAAAGAAATTCCCGCGGAACTCGGAGAAAACCGAGCCGCGATAAAACATCCCGCTGGCGGGCGCAACCGCCGGGGTGTATTCCAACACCGGCGACTCCATGCCCTCGCGAGTTTGCGTGTGATGGATTACAGGCCAGCCGTAGTTCTTTCCTTTCTCGATTATATTCACCTCATCGCCGCCGCCCGGTCCGTCGAAACCTGACGGCCCGTGCTCGGTTTCAAACATTACGTTGGCGCCCGGCTGCCAATCGATCCCCTGCGGATTGCGATTGCCATACGCCCAAATCTCTGGCCGGGCGCCCGGCTGATTTGCAAAAGGATTATCGGAGGGCACAGTGCCGTCATCGTTTAACCGAAGAATCTTACCTGCAAGCGAGTCGAGCCGCTGGGCCAAATTGCGCTCAGTCGCATCGCCAGTCGTGATGTAGAGCTTGGCGTCGGGCCCGAAACGCAACCGGCAGCCTGCATGAAACTGCGCCGCCGGAATGTCCTCGATGATCACCTGGCGATCCACAAGGGCCGAACCCGTCTCGCGATAACGAACAACTCGATCTCGCTTGCCATCGCCGCGATAGGCGTATGCCACGTAAAGCAAATGATTCTGCGCAAACTGCGGATGCAGCGTCAGCCCCATTAGTCCACTCTCACCCGAGGGCTCAACGTCCTGGATGTCACCAAGCGGCTCAGCACGCAGCTTGCCGTTTTCGACCACCCGCACTCGCCCCGGCCGTTCTGTAATGAAGATTCTCCCGTCGGGCACGAACACAATTGACCACGGAACTTCGAGGCCGGTGATTACAGTCTCGATTCTAAACTGAGTCGTGCCCGCCTCCGTGGTCGCAGTCTCACCGGCGCCCTGGCCAGAGGGAGGATGGCTGCAAGCGAGCATCGAAGCGATCGCGCCCAGAAAAGAGATTAGCCATCTCACTTTCATCGCCAAAAGAAAAGGGCCACAACGAAGCGGCCCTGAAGGGTTCATACCCGCGGCAGGATTTGAACCTGCGGCCTTTCGCTCCGGAGGCGAACGCTCTAATCCACTGAGCTACGCGGGCAGGTGCGAACGCAGAAAGAATACCGAGCAGCCGCGAGCAGTGTCAAACAGACGGATGCCGCGCTTACTCACCCAAACTTTACATTCACACACCTTGTCATTACCATTCGCGCCATGCATGCAAAAATGATCACAGCCTTCAATGTGGCACTTGTATTAATGTTGTGGTCGTGGACCGCAGCAGCCCAAGCCATTCCGACGCCAGAATCAGTTCTCGGTCACAAACCGGGCGATGACTTCTATCTGGCCAGTTACGACGAATCCCGCGAGTTCTTTCGCAAGCTCGCCGCAAGCTCGAACCGGATCAAACTAATCTCGGTAGGTAAAACCACCAGAGGTTTGGACTGGGAGATCGCGCTAATTTCTTCGCCCGAAAACCTCGCTCAGCTCGAAAAGCACAAAGACATCTCGCGGCGATTAGCTCTGGCACGCGGACTGAATGATGAACAGGCGCATGCCCTGGCACGAGAGGGCAAGGCTATCGTTCATCTCGACGGCGGACTTCACTCGACTGAAGTCGCCGGAGCGCAACACACAATTCAACTGGCTTACAAATTGGTCGCGACGCAAGGCGATCCCGAGATCGACGCTATTTTGAGCAACGTCATCTTGATGTTGTGGCCGACCTTGAATCCCGATGGTCAGAACGAAGTGGTCGCGTGGTATCGCAGGAATCTCGGCACACCGTACGAGGTCAGCCCGCTGCCGGATCTTTATCAGGAGTATGTCGGTCACGACAACAACCGCGACGGATATATGAATAACATGATCGAGTCGCAGGAAGTGACGCGCACCGAGTTGGAGTGGAATCCGGTCGTATTCTATTGCCACCATCAAACCGCGCCGTTTCCCACGCGCATCTTTATCCCGCCTTTCACCGAGCCGATCTCGTCGAACATCCATCCGCTGATGGCGCGATGGCTGAACGCATTCGGCATCAACATGGCCGCCTATCTGGACGAGCACGGAATGCCCGGCGCGGTCCATCGCACGGGCTTCGACAACTGGTATCCCGGGTTTCTGGACTTCACGCACATCTTTCGAAACAGCATCGCGTTCTTCACAGAGACGGCGCTCTATCGCTATGCAACTCCTCACTTCTACACGGTTGATGAGTTCCCAAAAGACCGCCAGGCGCTGAGGTCTGAAGTATTCTACAGCAGCCCGTGGAAGGGTGGCTGGTGGCGGCTGGGCGACGCTGTGCGCTACATGCTGGGCGCGTCGATGGCGGTGCTCGACACAACGGCCAAGTATCGCGAAGCGCTGCTCTACAATCGCTACCAGGCGGCCCGCGACAACATCGAGCGCTTCAAAAGGGAGCCGCCCTTCGCGTATGTAATCCCAACCGACCAACACGATCTTCCGGCCGCGGCAACCCTGATCGAAAAGCTTCTGATCAATGGGATCGAAGTGCATCAAGCGACGAAAGCGTTTTCGGCTAATGGCCGCGAGTATCGCGCCGGTTCCTGGGTCGTGCTGATGGATCAGCCTTTTGCTCCGTTGGTGAAGGAACTCTTCGAGCCGCAACGTTATCCGGATTTGCGCGAGTCAGCGAACGGCCCTGCGATTCTCCCGTATGACGTCGCCGGATGGACGCTGCCGATGCAGATGGGTGTTGAGGTTGCAACAGTGGTTCAGCCGATTAGCGCTGAACAGCGCGGGGCGCTGCGGCAGATCGAACGAGTCACGCCGCCGCCGGGTGGCGTTCAAGGCGCTGGCGCAGTGTATGTGATCAACCATCGAACAAACGCTTCATTCAAGGCAATCAACGACGTATTGATGGCGAACGGCAAGGTTGGCTTTGTTGGTGCTGGTCAAGACGCAGGCACGATCGTTATCAGCGGAATTGAACGCGACCGCATGAACGAGATCGCCGGCAAGCATTCGGTTCCAGCGCAAGCGGTTGCGAAATCACCCGAGGGGGTAACCTCAATCGCGAAGCCGCGCGTTGGTTTGTATCGAGCGTGGGTTCCGGTGATCGACGAAGGATGGACACGGTGGATTCTTGAGAACTACGGCTTCGCGCCGGTGACGCTTCGCAACGGAGACATTCAAGCCGGACACTTGATCGAGCGGTTGGACGCGATCATCATTCCCGATTCATCGTCCCGTGTAATCCTGGAAGGCTTCGCTCCGGGCTCGATCTCGGGAGAGTACGCCGGCGGGTTGGGAGAAGGGGGCGTGGAGTCATTGCGCGAGTTCGTGCGAGGTGGAGGGACACTGATCACGTTCAACAATGCATCGTTGATGGCAATCGAGTCGCTGGGCTTGCCGGTGAGCAACGTCCTGGACGGTCTAAAGAACGATCAGTTCTTTTGCTCGGGTTCATTGCTGCGAGTCGAGCTTCGCGATTTGACTCATCCGGCGTTATGGGGCATGACGCACGACGTGATTGTAATGTTTGAGCGCGGGCCGGCTTTCGATCCGAAGAGCGGCTTTCAGGGCGTGGTTCTGGCGACTTACCCAAAGGACCGCAATCCGTTGGCGAGTGGTTTCTTGCTTCACCCGGAGCGCATTCAAGGGAAGGCGGCCGCGCTTGAAGTCTTCTATGGCAGTGGTCGCGTTTATCTCTTTGGCTTCCGACCGCAGTGGCGCGGGCAATCTCACGGGACGTACAAGCTGATCTTCAATGCGATCTACGATTCTCCTGCTTTAACAAAGCCGACGTCTATTCCGAAGCCATCTGAACTAAAGGCGGCGGCTGTAGGCGCCGAATTGGAAACCTGGAAAGCAGTGACCAACCGAGTTCACGCCGATCTTGGTGCGCTGGTACGTCTCAACCAAACGTTCTTCGCGGCGAGAGGTCTGCAAGCCGTCGATGAGCGCAACAGGCTCTTGGCCGCGGTCGATCAGTTCGAGAAGGGACGCATTCAAGAGGTTGCGGATGCAGCCACGGAGTTGAGTGAATCGGCCAGGAGAAAAGTCGGCGAGTATCTGAGAGAGCTTCGTCGCATCACCTCCGATCTGAAGACCAAGGAATTTGAAAGCTCGTTGAGTCAGGATGGCCTCCTTGAGCGCTATCGCCTTACCAGTATTGAGCTTGAAATTACCGCTGTGGCATCGCGAACCAAGTAGCGGGCCGCAATGCGCACGTGATAGACTCGATCCCGATGTTCCGCTTACTCGACCGCTATCTTATACGTGAAATAGCACCTTACCTGCTCCTTGGCTTGTTTTTGCTGACCGCCATCATCTTCGCTCAGGAAGCAAGCAGATTCTCGGAATTGCTGGTTGTTGCGTCGCGACAGGGGCTTCCGATGGACACTCTTTGGCGTGTGATGTCGGCGCTGGTCCCGGGCATCCTCGTGTTCACTTTGCCGATCTCACTCTTGATTGGGACGCTTGTCGGGCTTGGCCGTCTGTCAGGTGACAGCGAGATCGTAGCCCTGGGAGCAAGCGGCGTCAGCCGGCTGCGTATGCTCGTTCCCGTAGCGCTGCTCTCGTTGCTGGTCGCCTTTGCGATGATCTACATAACATTCAACTTGCTCCCGCGATCGATTCGTAATCTCACTGACTTGAAAGCCAACCAGTCTCTTGTGTTTCAAGGTTTGAATACTGAGATCAAACCGCGCGTATTTGAAGAAAGCATCCCGCAAAAGGTTCTATACATTGAGGACATAGACCGAGCGAAGAACCTCTGGCACAACATCTTTCTGGTTGATCTTGGCAACGGCGCTCGCCCGATGAAAATAGTAACCGCAGCTAGCGGCTCGCTGCGTCAGGGCGAGCGATCCGAGATGCCTGAGCTGCACCTCGAGCGAGTCGCCCTGCACCAGACAGACACCGGCGAATCACAGGGACAGACTGGAGTCGATTCGCCAAATCAGCTCCCGGAGGCAGTTCCCGAACTGGCGGCTTCGCGGGAAAAACAGAAAGAAACGAAGAAGTATGGTGATCCGCCTTATACGGCGGCGCGTTTCGATGAGTGGACTCTCGGTCTAGAGGTCAACGAAGAAAGGAAGAACGAAGCCGCGGGCCTCGATCGTGAGGCGCGCCAGGTTGAAGAGATGGGGTGGCGTGATTTGATTAGCTATCATCCGTCGATCTCAGACTCTCGCGAGTGGCTGGCTGAAATACACAAGCGGCTGTCGCTGCCGGCTGCTTGTCTGGTGTTTGCCCTTTTGGGTGTTGGCTTTGGGATTAGCAACGTGCGCACCGGCCGTTCATTTGGACTTCTGCTTGGATTGGCCATAACCATCGCCTATTACCTGATGGCCTTATGGGGTCAGCATTCAGCGATGGCGGGGACGATGCCGGTCTGGTTGGGAATCTGGCTGGCAAATATCGTGCTCGCAATTGTCGGAGGGCTGGTGCTTTTCGCTCAGCGGCGACCAGGTTCGGATCCGCTCTCGATGCTCAGTAGTCTACGCCACGCGTTTACATCAAAGAAACACGATGTGGAGGTAGAACGACAAGAAGATTCGCCCCGTCGCTCGGTCCCCGCGTCGCCTCTTCCAACAACGCGCCGATCTGCGCTGCTGCAGTTGCTGGACAGGCTTGTACTCTCCGACCTCACTCGGTTTTTCATCTTTATTCTTTTCGGCTTCTCGTCGTTGTTTCTGATCATCACCCTGTTTCAACTGCTGGACTACATCACCCGCAACAACATCGAGTGGATGGTTGTTGCAAATTATCTGCTGTTCCTGCTCCCGATGATAGCCAACTCGGTGGCCCCGATAGCCGCGCTTGTTGCAGTAATGGTTACGTTTGGAATCCTTCACAAGACGAGTCAGGTCGTGGCACTGAAAGCGTCAGGGCAGTCAATATTTCGGCTGGCCGCGCCGGCGCTGGTAGCATCGATATTGTTGTCAGCTTTTGTGTTCGTCAACCAAGACTATATCCTGCCGTTTACCAACCGCCGACAAGACAATCTCCGCTACCTGATTCGCAAGGGGCAGGAACCCCCGCAGACGTTCTATCAGACCGCCAACAAATGGATATTCGGCGCGGAATCACGAATCTTCAACTACGCCTATTTCACTCCGACCACCAACTCTTTCGCAAAGCTGAACGTGCTGGACCTCACACAGGAACCGTTTGGTATCACGCGGCGGTTGTACGCGCGACGCGCGTGGTGGGACAACTCGACGGGCGAGTGGGTGCTTGAAAAAGGCTGGGAGCGCCGATTTGAAAGCGACCATCCGATTGCATTTGAGGCTTTCGATCAGCGTCGGTTCGCGTTTGCGGAACACCCTGACTACTTCAAAAAGGAGACCGTTGGTTCGTCTTCGATGACGCTCGCCGAGTTGCGGCGGGCGATTAACGACCTGTCGCGGTCGGGGTTCGACGTCCTCGACTTGAGAATCGCATTGCAAAACAAGATAGCCTTTCCGTTAACTTGCCTGGTGATGGTGATGGTTGGGCTGCCGTTCTCGTTCTCAGTAGGGAAACGAGGCGCGCTGTATGGAGTGGCCATCGGAATGGGAATAGGATTGGCGTATTGGGGGTTGACGGGGTTGTTCGGACAAATGGGCCGCTACCAAATGCTGCCTCCTATGCTTGCAGCATGGGGCCCGAACTTGCTGTTTGGCGCCGGCGGCCTTTATTTGTTTCTAACCTCCAAAACGTGAGATTCATTTCACAGTCGTTTGGACAGCGGCAAGAGCGCGCTTGCTGCTCTCCCAGTAGAGCAAACTCATCGCTTGTTCGTAGCGCTCCCAGCCATATGCCTCGTGCTCGATTGCGTCCGGTCGCACCTCGCGCTGTTCGGTCCTTAGTGCAAAACAGACTTCTTCATTACGAGTGACGCCTGGGGCATACCTGTCACGCCACCGAGGAGCGATCTCAAAAGTGTTCACCATGCCGAGCTCGATCAAGTCTTCTTCGCGTGAGACGATGCCTGTTTCTTCAAAGACCTCTCTCACCGCAGCCTGTCGGTGAGTTTCGTCCTCTTCCAGCGAGCCGGTAACTGTTTGCCAAAACCCGCCGTAACTCGCAATGCGCTTCAACAGGAGATACTTGCGCGCATCGCGTTCCCCGACGAAGATCACGACTTGAATCGAGCGTGGCTGCTTGTAGCGCACGAATTGAATTTACCGCGCTTCGCGGCGCTTGTTTAGGCCTTTGGCTTTTGGCAGACTCGGCAGCATCGAAAGACAGGAAGGAAAATAATTAAAGCGAGGCCGAGGGCAGGCGGGGGCAACAAATACGGGCTGTCTCCCGCTGTCCGGTACTTGCGGGCGGATGATGAAACCCTGGCCACTGGTCTGCGAAGCGAATCCGCAGCGTCCAAAGTCGCAGACCAGAGAACCTAAGGTCACAGAGTCAGTGCCGTAAGTACGTTACTATTTCGCTCCGATCACCGCATCCTTGGCAGCTTTTGCCACTCGGAACCTGATGACAGTTTTGGCTGGTATCTGAATTTCGGCTCCGGTAGCGGGGTTGCGGCCAGTGCGTGCCTTCGTCTGCTTTTTGACCAGCTTGCCAATTCCCGGAATCTGAAACTCGCCGGCTCTCTTCGCTTCTCGGTAGGCGATATCACACAACGAGTCAACAAAGGCCGCGGCAGTTTTCTTGTTAGTGCCGGTCGCGCTGGCCAATTCGGTCAAGAGCTGCGTCTTCGACATCTTTTTTCCGTTTGCCATAGTTGCTTGTGTCCTCTTTCGTTAGTTTGATCTCTGTGGCTGCGCACAGGGTTTATGAAAATTACAAACGGCGCGTCCAAAAATAAACCCCTGCTTGGGCCGCCCCTTAGTCAGCCAGCAAAACAGGGGAGTTTCTGCGACGCCGAGATTACTACACCGGGCGGGAACATGCAACAGAAAAGCGCCAACCTTAAAGCGTTTTTTTTACTCAGAACGCCCTGACTATTGACTTATGGTATATACTGTGAACGGATTGTCCCCTGCCAGCACGATTCCCAGTGTAACGACTGGCCCCCAGCCTAGAACCAAGGCAGCCAGATAGACCACGTAAACAGGATGCGCTGATGCACAGAGCTCTTGCTGTCGGCATGACATTGCTTTCGGTTTTCGCGCTTGTCAGTTCCAGCGCGGGCCGAACCGTTGGAAAGCCCGTCTCAAAAACTTCGGCGACTAGCGCGTCGCGAGCCTCGACTGGAGCGCGACGAGCCGAGGCCAGTTGTATGTCCTGCGCTAACACTAGTCATTCCGCTAGGAGTAGCAAGAAGTCTGTAAAAAATCTTCCTTGCCATTCGAAAGGCTACGTCGATCCGCACGTCGCCCGGAATTACAAAAACGCGATGCGAGAAATGAACAAAGCCTCCATCAAACCGCAAGTGACGAGCGTGTATCGATCATCCCAGGAGCAAGCCGGCCTCTATCGCTGCACATCGAGCGTCCGCTGCCGCCGGGCAAATCCGGCGCTCTATCGCGCGCTGCCGCCGGGCAAATCGGCGCACGAAGCGGGCCTCGCGGTCGACATCTCAGGCGTAGCCTCAGGTCCGCGCGGCGGCAAGCGTCTCACTCCCAAGGGCCGCCGCATCGTCGCAATAATGAGGAAGAACGGTTTCAAGTGGCGGTACGGTCTGGCGGACCCCGCCCACTTTGAAGCCGATCCCCGTCAGCACGGTTACCGAAATCTCAAGCAAGCGATCACGCGAGCTAACTCGACGTGCCAAGCGGGAATTGCAAAAAACAACTCTCACACCAAAACGGGACCGCCGGTAGCGGCCGGCAATACAACCAGGCTGAGAGTCTCAACGGTGGCAGATACCAGCAAGACTCGTCATCGCCCGATCAAGGCTCGAGCCTAGTCTCCCCGTTCTTTCATCCGCCTGGTCCGTTCGTCCCAAGGGTCCTTCTTTGCGCCCAACCGATGTAGTAGTATCATCGCCGGACGGAGGAGCTAAAGAAATTACACGGAGAAAATTCATCCGAACCAGCGGAGCCAGTGCGTTGATTGCGGCAGGAGCGACAAGCGGTGCGAGCGCAGGCACAACTCGAGCGAAACCCAATAAGTCAAAGAAGAAGATTCTCACTGAACCCGCCGGACTGTGCAATATCTGCCTGCAAAGTATAGATATCCTTTTCCCATTCCGGCGAACGGCGAATAGGTTCAAGGATAGATGCTGAGCATTGGGCCAGAACTCTGGCGAATTGCGGAACAACCGGGACAGGCGCAGGGCCATCTCCGGGCTGACTGCCCGCCGCTCGCGAAGCAACTCGTTGAACGTCTGGCGAGATACGCGCAGCGCTTCAGCAAGGCCGGACACGTAAGCGCGAAGTCCGGCATGCCTCACGAAGCATCTAGCCGGGACGCCCGAACTAGATGCCAAGCAGACGGATTCCTCCGCACCAGTGGTCGCGCCTCGGTGCCGCAGCTTCTCGCTGCCACTAAGTCTAAGATTCACGCTCTGGACTTGTTGCGCCAAGATGGCTTGGAAGGAGATGTCCCGCCCGCTTTGATTGGTGATTAGGTCCGGATATCTCCTTCTCTATCCACTCTATCGGCTAGTCCTTCTGCTTTGTGGTTGGCTCCTTATAGTCTGCTGGCGGAGCATCTTCGGCTGCTAAACTAACACGGCGCGTTACCTCAAATGCAAGGGGGTTATCGCTTGTCTGGATAACCGCAAATTTACTATATGAGGTTCCTGACGAGGTATAGGGCGTCGCCCCGACTGTTCCGCCAGGGGTTGTGACATTAGCCGAAATCTCAGTCACTAAGCAAACGCCGCGACCGCTTGCTGTCCAAGGTTGGTTGGGCCCCATGCCGTAATTGTCATTGCTACAGAAGGCGCTAGCATAGCTTACCGTTCCGGAAACGCTGTAGTCTGTGGAATTGACTATATTCACTGGGGGGTATGCCATGTTGATTTTCTCCTTTCGTTGTATCGTGCGGTTAAGCCCTGACGACGCGCCTAGTGCGGCTACTGACGCGCACGCTCTGCCGAGTGTTTACTCGGCGTTAGACTAAACCGCGACTGTTAGCCGAGAGGTGAGACTGAACGGTTAAAGCTCCATAGTGAGTGTCACCTCGTTAGGTGAGGCAGGATACTCACTCCTGAGAGGAATGTCAAGCGCCCGCCAAAACCCGTCGGGCCCTACAGTCAAGCTATCGTGGTGAAGGGATAAAAGGAAACGTAACGTAGAGCGTCAAAATCGCATAGGAAAGAATGAGGCTTTGAGGCTTTGGACAGCTTCGTGAGTTTGAGACTTTGTTGGCGCTTCCTTTTTGGCAGGTTTGATCTCCGAGTCTGCGGAGACTATCCTACAAATCGAGCGGGTAACGTTGATGTACAGGACTGTTGCTTTTCGCTTAGTCATGTCGACTGCTTCTTGCGTGATACTGCTGGTACTCTTCTGGACGACACCGGCAATCACTATATCTAGTAAGTTCCTAATCCAGCAGGAAACCGCCGAACGACACATTCAAATAGCGCACGAGGCTTATAAGAGCAAGAAGTATGATGCCGCCAAAGACGAAGCCAAGCTCGCGCTGTCCTTGGATAAGAGAATGCCTTCAGCGCACCTATTGCTTGGTATGATCGACTGGCGACAGGGCAAGTGGGATAACGCCGCACGTCACATTAAAGAAGCGCTCAAGTGGAAGCCAGACTATGCTGATGCACATTTGTTCATGGGCGTTCTCGACTTTCAGCGAGGAGACCTTGGCGAGGCTCGAAAGGAAACAGAAACGGCAATCTCAGGCGGGTTACGATCTGCAACTGCCTTCGCACTTTTGGGACAAATAAAACTCGCGACGAACAAACCTGAGGAGGCACTCGAGGCTTTCGAGAAGGCGAAACAGTTGACTTCGCCTGGCGATGAATCCGAGACCAGTCTCAACACCAAGATAGAAGCGATAAGAGGCTGGATCGAATCGAAGGCTGAGAGAACCGATCAATCATACGTAAAGCCGAGGCTGTTGAACAATCCAATGCCCAAGTACGCTGAAGAAGCTCGCCACGCAGGAATACAGGGGAGCGTTCACATTGGGATTCTAATCAACGAAGAAGGAAAGGTGATTTCAGCTTTCGTTTTTCGTGGCTTAGGTTTTGGTCTGGATGAAGAAGCATTGAGGGCTGCACAAGCCCTCAAATTTCTTCCCGCCACCAAGAATGGGAAGCCGGTTTCTTATTGGCTGAAAGTTGAAGTAGAGTTCAAACTCGGTTGAAGTTTGAGAAAGCAACTGAAAAATTGTATTCTTTCAACCTAACAAACGAGGAGGACGCTGATGTTTTGCCCAAGCTGCGCAACCCAGAACTCCGACAACACAAGGTACTGCCGGTCGTGCGGCGCCAACTTGAGTTTCATTCCGCAAGCGCTGACCGGTCAATTACCTGAAGCTCCCGACAGAAGGCACGGGAGACATAGTAGGCGCGATTTCGAACACGGCGGGCCCGCCAGTCTCGCTAATGCGATAACCAAAATCTTCATGGGTTTCGGCTTCGTGCTTGTTGCCGGCGGAGCATTCTTTTTCGCTCCGGCGGGAAGACTCTGGTGGTTCTGGATGCTTATTCCCGCGTTTGCTTTGCTCGGCAAAGGCGTCGCTGAACTGGTGGTCAGCATGAGAGTCGGGCAGAGCATGGCACAAGGGCGCACCGAAACCGCTGTCTCACCCGCTCCACGTGCCGGAGACCTTGGTCCTCGAAATGAAGTCTTCATTCCGCCCGCGAGCGTAACTGAACAAACCACGCGCCAGCTTGATCCGAAGACCGACCCATACCGATATCGAGATACGGACAGACAATGATTGAACTTGCGCCCGTCGTGGAACGTTGAAATCAATCGGAAGTCATTCTATTCTTGAAAGTCAAAGGAAGTTGTTGATGTACTGCCCTAAATGCGCAACTCATAACATCGACGGCGCGAAGTTTTGCCGTAAGTGCGGCGCGCATCTGAGCCTGGTGCCGCAAGCGCTGAGCGGGCGTTTGCCCGAGGCTCCATTCACCAAATTCGAAGAAGCAATAAAGCGCCGACGCGAGCCCAATTTAGGGCGCGCGATAAGGAAGAGTTTCATGGGGTTTGCTTTCTTGATCGTCTTTGCCGTGATGTTTTTGGGAGGTCGCACTCCTGGTTTCGGCGCAGCTTGGTTGCTGATCCCCGCGTTCGTCTTGTTAGGCAGAGGCATTGGGGATCTTGTAAGCCTGATGACCGCGCAGTCCCGCGCAAAACCCCTCGCGATGCCGCCGGCAGAACGTACCAGTGAGCTTCCGCAGGCTTCCTTCTACGATCCTCTCGCTCCGCCGAGTGTAACCGAACGCACAACACGACACCTTGAAGCTGTCGAGCAAGAGCGACAACAAGCGAGGTGAAGTTACACTTGAGTGTTCGCAGTCACTATTTCAGCCGCGCCCCGTTGGGAACATCTTCAGTGAAAGTTGCCAACACGGGCCGCCCTTCTTCTCCAACTGAGGCCGCCAGCAACATTCCGTTCGACTCAAGTCCGCGCAGCTTTCGCGGAGCCAGGTTCGAAACGACAATTATCTTCCTGCCAACAACATCCTCGGGCGAGTAGTACTGAGCAATGCCGGCGAGAATCTGTCTCGGCTGCGGTTCGCCCACATCGATCACCAGACGCAAGAGCTTATCTGCTTTGGGCACCTTTTCAGCTTCGAGCACCGTCGCCGCGCGCAACTCAACTTTCGCGAAGTCATCGATTGTGATTGTCTGCGCGACCGGCGTTTCGGGCGGCTGGTCCTGGCTTACGGCCGGCGTTGTTTCGCGTTCGATCTCTGCCATAATTTTTTCCTTATCGAGTTTTGGAAAAGCCGGACTGATGCGATCTATTCTCGACACGTCCAGCGGCTCAGCCCATAGTGCCTCAACCGGATTGATCGATAAGGGATCTCCTGCGAGTCCCATTTGGCTCCATATCTCGCGCGAGGTCACCGGCAACACAGGAGAGACCAACAGGGCGATGTGGCGCAGTGCTTCATACGCGGTTGCCAGAACGCTTTCGAGCTGCGGACGCGCTGATTCATCCTTTGCAAGCTTCCAAGGCTGATTGTCGGTGATGAACTTGTCCACTCGCGCTATCCCGGCCCATGCCGCTTCCAACGCGCGCGAGAAGTTCAGGGCGTCAAACTCTTGATCGAACGACTTCCTCGCTTCTTCGATTCTGAGCCTGACATCGGACGCGTCCTCGCTCTGCTCAACTCCCGGGCGCGGCGGATTACCTCCAAAATAGTTGCGCACCATCGTCAGCGTCCGACTCGCAAGATTGCCCAGCCCATCCGCAAGATCGGAGTTCGCCCGATCGATCATTCCCTCGTAGGTCACTTCGCCGTCTTGGCCGAAGGCTACTTCGCGAAGCAGGTAATACCTGATTTGATCGTTGGTTAAGTGACGATGCAGCACTTCGAGTTGAATCGCGTTGCCCAGGGTTTTGCCCATCTTCTGCCCGCCCCTGAGCAGCATCCCGTGAACGAACACAGTACGAGGCAACTCGATTCCCGCCCCCATCAAAAACGCCGGCCAATAGACCGCGTGAAATCTTAGAATATCCTTGCCGACAAGATGAAGCGCGGGCCAGTAGCGGTCGAAGTCGTGGTAGGTCTCATTGCCCCATCCGAGCGCGCTGATGTAATTGATCAGCGCATCGAACCAGACGTAGATGGTGTGATTTGGATCGCCAGGAACCGGAATGCCCCACTTAGCCGATACGCGGCTAATCGAGAGATCTTTGAGACCGCTTGACACAAACGAGATCACTTCGTTTCGTCGAACGTCGGGCTGCACAAACTCGGGTCGCGATTCATAAAGGTCCAACAGCGGCTGCTGAAACGCAGAAAGCCTGAAGAAATAGCTTTCTTCAGCAATACGATCGAGTGGCTTCTCGTGTACTGGACAGACAGGCCGCTCCGTCTTTGCGTCGACCTCTTTGAACTCGTTGCAGTATCCGCAGAACCAGCCCTCATACTTGCCTTTGTAGATATGGCCGTTTTGGTCGAGCAGTCTCCAGATTTCCTGTACGGTTCGCTCGTGATAAGGGTCAATCGTGCGGACCCAACGATCGTACTCGACGCCGAGCCGAGCGAACGCGGCCTTGAATTCATCGACCACTTGATCGACGTGCTGTCGGACCGGAACTTGCAGCTTCTCTGCCGCGCGCTCGATATTAATCCCGTGCTCGTCGGTTCCTGTCAAAAAGAAAGAGTCGACGCCGCGCTGCCGCTTGAATCGCGTGAGCGTGTCCGCAACCAGCGTGGTGTACGCGTGGCCCAGATGAGGCTTGGCGTTCACGTAGTAGATGGGGGTCGTTACGTAGAAGGTTCTTTCTGTCATTCGTAAATCCAAAAATGAAAATTGCAAATTGAAAACTGCAAATCAGCAATTTTCAATTTGCAATTTTCAACTTTGTTGCGCTCATCGGTTATGGTCCCGAATAAGCGCCATCGCTTCTGCGCGGGTTCGTTGATCTTTCAAGAAACCACCGCGCAAGGCGCTAGTGATCGTCTTTGAGCCGGGCTTCTTGACCCCGCGCATCTCCATGCACAGATGCTCTGCTTCGATGACGACCATTACGCCCGTCGCGCTCAGCTCTTCGTAGAGCAGGTCCGCGATCTCAGTCGTGAGTCTCTCTTGAATCTGCGGCTTCTTTGCCATCAAATCGGCCACGCGCGCGAGTTTCGACAATCCGACTATTCGCCCTTCCTTCGGTATGTAAGCAATGTGCGCTATGCCGACGAACGGCAGGAGATGATGCTCGCAGACCGAATAAATAGGGATGCCTTTGACGATGACCATCTCGTCGTGAGTCTCGGCTGGTATCGGATGGATAAACTCGCGCGGATCGCGGTGCAGCCCCGCGCAAATCTCCTGATACATTTCCGCTACACGTCGCGGCGTTTCGCGGAGCCCGGCCCGGTCGGGGTCCTCGCCTATGCCTTCGAGGATCAGCCGTACACCTGCCTCGATCTTGGCCGGATCAATAGGGCCGCCAGTAAAAGGTTTGTCGAGCTGCTCATCCAGCGCGATGTTTTTCTTCGAGCTTGCCATCTGTTTCGCTATCTTTCAGCTTTTGGCGATACGCCGCGGTGGCGGCCGCTTGCACTTCAAGCAACGGCGCTCCCGTCTCCGCCGCCAGCCTCGCGCAATCTTCGTACTCAGGTTGAAAGTGTAACGTGCGAGCGCCATCGCGCGCTACCTTGACGCGCACGCGCCCGTGCTGCGTCTCGACGCTTTCGATTTTGCGCTCAAGCGCGCGTCGTTTCGCTTCGGAATAGCGAACACCGAGCGTTGTTGTTTCAACCAGAAGCATCTCGATGATCGCGTCCGCCTTTTCAGGCTTGCACAAAGCCGTTAGCAGAACCCCAGGCCTGTCCTTCTTCATCTGAACGGGAACCATAAACACGTCGAGCGCACCAAGACCAAACGCGCGCTCCATCACATAGCCATATGCCTGCGGATTCATGTCATCAATATTTGTTTCGAGGACCAATATCTGTTCATCACGTTCGGCGCCTTGTTCCAACTGACCCACAATCAAGCGCAACGCGTTAGGAAAACTCTTTGGATCGCGCGAGCCGGCTCCATAACCTATGCCGTCGACGTTCATCTGCGGCAACGCGCCGAACCCCTCGCAAAGCGTGGCAACGATTGCCGCGCCAGTCGGGGTGACGAACTCGCCCTCAAGTTCGCCCGCGTAAACCGGCACACCTTTAAGCAGCTCGACCGTCGCCGGCGCGGGGACCGGCAAGGGACCGTGCTCGGTTTCTATCAAACCGCTCCCGACTCGAAGAGGAGAGCAGAAGAAACGATCGACTCCGAGCATCTCGAAACCGATCATCGCCCCCACAACGTCGACTATCGAATCAACCGCCCCGACTTCGTGAAAGTGAATCTTGTCGGGAGTTGTGCCGTGAACTCGGGCTTCCGCGTCCGCCAGCCGCACGAACGCTGCGATCGATCGGCGCTTTGTTAATTCAGATAAGCTGGACTGCTCGATGATTGATCTGACATCGGCGAGCGACCTTTCCGGTTGGGTTTGCTGTTTCAGCTCGACATCAAACTTTGTCGCCGAGATTGCCCCTCTGTTGACGCGGTGGTTGGCAATCTCAAATCCGGTTATTTCGAGGGACGCGAGTTGGCTCTTGAGAGCTTCGAGATCGACCCCCAGATCGAGCAGCGCGCCGACGATCATGTCGCCGCTCACGCCAGAGAAGCAGTCAAAGTACACAGATCGCATCAGACTCGCTCCCTCAGAAACTGCGGCAGAATCTCGCCTGCCTTCCCCAGCAATGTTACGTCGGCGATGGACGAAATGTCAGTCATCTCCGCGTTGACCTCAATCACCCGCGCGCCGCTTCGCTTGGCGGTGTTCGGCAAACCGGCAGCCGGATACACAACTGCTGAGGTTCCAATCACGAAAAACAAATCCGCCCGCGAAGCCGCTTCTTCCGCGCGCTCGAACACGCCTTTTGGCAGCATCTCGCCAAACAACACCACGTCAGGCCGAGCCGGCCCACCGCACTCAAGACACCGCGGCGGCTTGCCTTCAATCGGACTCTCCCGCGCTTCAAACGTGCTCGCGCATCGCAAACAGCGCGCGCGCCAGATGTTCCCGTGCAGCTCGAGGATGTTGCGACTTCCGGCGGCGCGATGCAGATCGTCGATGTTCTGAGTTATCAGCGTGAACTCTTCGAATTTCGATTCCCATTCGGCAAGCGCGCAGTGTCCGGCATTTGGTTCGATGCTTGTCAGCATGCCGCGGCGATAATCAAACCACTCCCAGACCAGCATCGGATCAGTCGCGACCAATTCGGCTGAAGACAGCTCGGTGACCGGTCTTCCGCGCCACGTCCAAATCTCGCTTCCGCCGCCGCCTCTGAAAGTCGGCACGCCGCTTTCGGCCGAGATTCCCGCACCCGTAAGCACCGCCACACTCCGCGCGCGGTTGAATGCCGATTTCAGCTCACGTGAGACTTCCGTCAGAATCATTGTGGTTTGGACAGACCGACGTCGGGAGCGACCTCGCGAAGAGCGGCGATGATGAAGTCAATGTGTTCGGCAAGTTCTGCCTTCAACTCGTCGGCGCCTTCGTACACTTCATCGCGATTGACTGTGCGCGCGAACGCCTTGTCTTTGAGTTTTTTCTTGACCGACTTTGATTCAAGATCCCAGATGCCGTTTGGCCTCACAAGCGCGCACGCGACGATAAAGCCTGTCAGCTCGTCGCACGCGTAGAGCGCCCGGGCAAGCAGGGTGTCGCGCGGAACGCCTGTGTAGTTTGCGTGGCCCAGAATTGCACGACGAATCTCATCAGTGTAGCCGCGATTTCGCAAAATCTCGGAGCCTTTCAACGGGTGATCGGGAGGATCGGGGTACATCTCATAATCGAAGTCGTGGAGCATCCCGACCAGCCCCCACTTCTCCTCGTCTTCTTCGAACCGTCGAGCATATGCCTTCATGACCGCTTCAACGGCAAGAGCATGCTTGCGGAGCGATTCGCTTTTGGTATATTCGCAAAGTAGATTCCAGGCGTCGTCTCGTGTCGGCATGAGGAGATTAAGATAGAACGCACCGACGGAAGTTTCAAATCGGTCTTCGAGACGCGAGGCGCGGGAGGGCCGATCAAGGATTGAGCCGGCAGAACAGATGGTGAATTTTCCTTGTGTGATCGTGGCACACTTATAGTAGAATGCCAGCGGTGATTGGAAACGCAGATTCCCGCCCCGCGGGCATCAGCGAATATGCGGCCTGGTTCTTGTTGAAGCGAGGCTTTCGAGTGTTAAGCTAGGCTCGAAATCTGCTCAACACAAAGAACGCAAGCGCTATCAGAAACGCGCCCGTGACCAGGTCGATATTCTCAGCATGGACGGCTTTGGCTTTGCCACTATGCCGAATCGGCGCAGCGTCCGACACTGGCCGAGCGCTTTGCTCACCGGGGTCACAGATGCAGTCCACTATTCCGCACGGACACCAATCGCCGCCCACGGTATGCCCGGCAAAAGCAACCGTGGCGAACGGAGTTGATGTCATGAGTTGGTTGGGACTTGAACTCGAAAAGAGTACCGGTAGCACCAACATGCATAGGGCTGCCAGTGGCAACCTTCTTCTCACAGATTCTTCCTCCTTTAACCAGCAAGCTGGACTCGGGAATCGAGTCGAACAGGACGGATTGTATCAGCGATTTACGCAGATACTCACCAGAGCTCTTCGGACAAGACAGGCCGTCAGCGAGTTAGCAGGGAAGCTGATCTATGTTGCTGATCAAGCGTACGCCGCTCGCCAGTTTGATGTGCTCGGCTTTTTGGGCCAACTCTTGGCTAATCTATCCTCCGCCCACGAGAGCACTGGCTATTACTACCAAGCATTGCATCTGAATCACAAAGGGCTGGAGGATATTCCCTATGCCCGGTCATTGTTTGAGGAGGTTGCAGATGACGCTCAATCGCAATACAGACATAGAGCTGTCTTGGCTTTGGGTAGCACCTTCGTAAGGGCTGGCGATCACCGAGCTGCGATGTCTCTTTACCGAGAGGCGTTGCGCCACATGACACGAGATCGCATCTTCGATCCGGTGACTCTATGCATCGTTAACCGAATGGCTGCTGTGATCAAGGCTCTGGAGGGCGATCACAACGGCGCGGTTGACGATTTGGAGAGGTTGTTCCCGCTCGCTCGGATTGCTGGATCATCGCAGCCTTACGCGTACTATGATTACTTGAACGCAATGGCCGTGGAATTGGCAGCGGTAGGTAGGATTGACCAGGCTCGGCGAGTGTCCGAAATGGCGATCACTTCTCCCTTCGCGCCAGCGTACCCAGAGTGGCACGAGACTTTCGATGAGATTGAATACAAACTGCGACGCGCCTCCAGATCAATCGTCGCTGTTCCCAAGCAAGTCGAGCGGACTTTCGATGCGATCCTGCAAATGATGCCCGATCTCAGCAGTGATCGGTCCGCACCGCAATCGAGCGAAGTGCCCGGGCAGAACTTTATGCAGTCGGGTAATCTCGTGCTGCTTCCTGTTACCGAGCGCCGAGTCGACAGCACAAGGGAGAAGAAAAAAGGCCGTGTACTCAGCTTCCGAAAATGGAAGATGGCCAGTCAAAAACCATGCCATCTTCAACCCGAAAAACTGACGCCTGAACAGCGAGAATCACTGACCACTCCACAGAAGTTGGTCAGGATCATTGATCTAATTTCCCGCGATGAGACCGACGATGAGGCTATTGACAGAATTCTGGACGCGGTGGAAGAAATAGCATTGGGACGACCCGAGGACCAGGTGGGTTGAGTTCGGGCTCATCTCCTTTTCCACATCAGCAACGCGAATTCGCCGCTCGGTTCCCAGGTTTGCCTTGCGTGTTTGAATCATTAGACCAGCAGGGCAAGGCTGGAAGGCGGATGATGCCAAGACTCCAATCGTGAAGCGGGTGATGGAGTTATCCCAGCAAAATGCGTCGGTGAGATTCCCTGAACCTCGCTAAAAAATGCGCGGACGCAGATGAAAGGTCCGTACGCTGACGATGTTCACGAGTTGGCGGACTGGTTTGGCTCTTGGTAGAGCCCGAGCACGTTCCCATCCGGATCGGCGAAGCGCGCCGTCAATTCAGGTGCATCCGCGCCAAGCGGCTGAACGATGCGACCCCCGTTGGCGGTGATCGCCTCGACAGTCGCGGAAACGCTGTCAACCATGATGTAGAGGAGCAGGCCTGGAACGGGAGAGGAAGGTCGGCCGGTGACCCAGGCGCCACTCACTTCGCCAACTCCATCATCGAATGCAGTCGCGCCGTCACCACGCTGTCTGATCTGCCATCCGAATACTGCCTGATAAAAGCTGACCGACCGAGGTATGTCGGTCGTGGGGATTTCAAGGTAGCATATCTTTCCGTTTGCGCGTGTCGGAGCCATCTTCAATCCTCCTGTCTTTATACTCTCACCACCATTTCGTTGATCGTCCTTTCGACAGACTGGGCAATAAGCTCCACCAACGGCTTTAAGTTCATTTGACGTCCCTCATCAAGCGCGGTGCGGTAAGCAATTTCGGTTTCGGGTGTCACGATTATTGGTGGAAGCTCGCTGCGCATAGTGAACAGACTCGCCGCAACGAGAACGGTTGGCTCGTTTGCTTCCGGGAAGGACGGAAGCTCAAGCAATCGCAGCATCACGATTGAAGCTTGCTCGATCGCATGTAGCTCGTTGAACGAGTCGGCGGTAAACCATCGGCAGGCTGCGTCAAGGGCTCTCTTCGCCACGTCTCCCGCTTCAACTCGAAAACGTTCCTGTGCGCGCGGGGGATGGATGTCTAAGAAAAATTTCGGCGTGAGTACAGCTAATTGTCGCTTTGTCCGGGAAACATGACTGACCTTGCGGAGCGACCGAAGCAGTGTAGCCGCGCGAGATTCGTCATCGCCCAGTGAGTCGTTATCGCCGGATGCCAATGCCAGTTGCGCCACTCGTTCCCGAGAGATCTCGGTGCCTTCTAAGCGCAGATTGCAAGCGACGAATTCACTTTCTGTCCAACGCTCAAGACCTTCTTGCTGCCCGGCGGACAGTCCCAGCTCCGCAAGTTGCTTCCGCTTGTGGTTAACGCGGTTTAACCACTCGTGAGCGGCTCTAAGCAAGATTGGCGGGGTCGGTCTGTTGGATGGCCTTTGCATCGCTCATTCATTTATAGCGAGTCCCGTGCTTGATCACCAGCGACACGTTCTGAAGAAGATCGATGTATCGCAGCACGTCGCCACGCACGGCGATGATGTCAGCATACTTGCCTTCGCTAACGGTTCCGACTTGACCGTCGACTCTCATTAGCACCGAAGGCCAATAAGTCGCGGCGCGGATCGCGGTCATTGGATCGACGCCGAAGTTGTTCACCCACGCGTCAAGCTCGCGCCAGGTGCTCTGGCTGTGGAAGTTCATTGGGATGCCGCTGTCCGTCCCGATCAACAACACAACGCCGGATTCGATGAGTTGTTGAAACTTTCTTTTAAGGGTGGGGCGGCGATTGGGAGTGATCTGATAATAAGAAAGCCGGTCGGGATGCGCGAGCGATTGTTTGATGTCGGCGATGATCGCGTCAGTCAAGCCGACTTGCCAAGATGGATCGTCAAGCGCTTCAGGATTGTCGCGAAGATATTCATAATTCAGCAAGCCTTCGACGGTTGGCGTCCAGAACAGCGGGCCAAGGCTCATCTTCGCCGTGCGCTCTCGAAGCATCGCGATGATGTCAGGGGGATACTCAGGCGCGGCCGCGAGTCCCGTGTGCTCGAAACAATCGACGCCGGCTTGCAGTCCTCGCCGAATCTCTTCGGGTCGATGCGAATGCGCGACGACGGTCAGCCGATGCTTGTGAGCTTCGTCGACAACCGCCTGCACTTCATCCATCGTCATCTGGTCTTGATCGATCAGCTTGATCAGGTTGACCCCGGCATCGGCCAGCTTGCGAACCTTCTCGCGAGCATCTGACGCGCCGCTTACTCCCCAGCGAAAGTACTCGGTGCCAGGATAAGGCTCGTGTTGAATGAAAGGGCCCGAGACGTAAAGCGTCGGCCCAGGAATCTTGCCGGCGTTGATTCGATCACGAATCGAGATGCTCTCCTTAAGCGGCGCGCCTAGATCGCGAGCGCTTGTTACGCCAGCCATCAACAACTGCTTTGCTGACGCCGGCATGATCACCGATTCAAGTAGGGGCGGATAAGTCTTATCCCAATGCGCGTAGTCGCTGTGGCCGTTGATCATCAAGTGCACGTGCATGTCCCACAAGCCAGGCAACACGGACATGCCTTCCGTTGAGATCACTTCCGCGCCTTTTGGAATCGTGAGCGAACCGACTTGTCCGACAGCCTTAATGCGCTCACCCTCAATGATGATCAAGCTATTGCGGATGGGCTTGCTGCCGTAGCCGTCGATGAGCGTGCCGCCGACCAGCACTTTGACGTTTTGCGCCTGGCTCGACTGCGAGTGACCTCCCGCGGCCGCACTAAACACCATCGCGACTGCAATAAGGAGTCTTGGAAGCACGTGCCTGTTCATTTTCGTCACGCTCCCTTTCTGCCCATTAATGTATGCATCATAAGCCTCGGACCAGAGATCGTAACCCTGTTGCGCGCCAACCTGTTTAACATTTGTCGCATCCGCCATAGTCCGGCTTCACCGCAGCGAAAAATACTAGCACACCTCGGCCTAATAGCTTGACAGCACGTCAACCAGCACGTGACACTTTGAGGCGCTAATCGCGATTGGTACAATCGAATAGGGCAAACGTCGATAGACTTCAGTCTGTCGGCGACGAGCGTTTTTTTGGCTCCACGACAAACTGAAGTTCATCAACATGCAGACCGAACGCGAACTCAGACAGCAGATCGTTGAAATTGGCCGCCGTATTTATCAGCACGGCTTCGTTGCGGCGTCTGACGGCAACATCAGCGCCCGACTTCCCGACGGCACGATCGTCACTACGCCGACGATGGTGTGCAAAGGACGAATGAGTGAAGATATGCTGGTGCTGGTGGACGTCGAAGGGCAAAAGCTGCGCCGCGACGAGCGCAATCCCTCGTCCGAGTTTGCGATGCACAAGACGATTTATCAGCTCAGGCCCGACGTGCACGCGGTTGTTCACGCGCATCCGCCTTTCGGGACCGGGTTCGCAGTTGCAAATGTTCCACTCGATAAGCCGTTGCTTTCGGAGGTCATTCTTACGCTGGGCTGTGTGCCCTTGACCGGTTACGGCACTCCATCGACAGAAGAACTGCCGCAATCGCTGGCGCCGTTCATTCCACATCACGATGCCCTGCTGCTCGCCAATCACGGCGCTGTCGCGTATGGTCCTGATCTGGAAACCGCTTTTGCGCGGATGGAAACGCTTGAGCACTTCGCGAAGATAACGCTGGTAGCTCGGTTGGTGGGAAGACCGCACGAATTGCCGCCCGAAGCGATTGAAAAGTTGTTGGACGTGCGCGAGCGTGCCGGATACATGCCTGCCGAAACTCGATGCTGCCAGGCGTGCGGTTATTCGCAAGGTCACGCTTCGACCTGCGCCGTTGGAAGCGCGACTCGTTCCTACGGCGCTAATGGGGACGACACAGTGACGCTGACTCGAAAGGAGTTGACGGCGCTCATAACCGAAGCGGCGAAATTGGTCGCGCGAGAAATGAAAGATTAGTCCTCTGTCATTTGTCATTGGTCATTTGTAAATTCGCCGTATCCGACACATGACAAATGACCAGTGACAAATGACAAAGGACAACGAGGAGACTCTATGGAAGCTCTTGGAATGATCGAGACGAAGGGGTTGGTAGCAATGATCGAAGCGGCTGACGCGATGGTAAAGGCCGCGAACGTTACGCTGATCGGTTATGAGAAGATCGGCGCGGGGCTGGTGACCGCAATCGTGCGCGGCGATGTCGCGGCAGTGAAGGCTGCGACTGACGCGGGGGCGGCTGCTGCGCGCCGAGTCGGCGAGCTTGTGAGCGTTCACGTCATACCGCGTCCGCACTCGGCGGTTGACGAGAACATGCCGGTGACTTACGAGTCGCGGGAAAAATGAGGGTAGTCAGTAGCCCGTAGCCAGTAGTCAGTAGCTACGGACTACGGACCACTGACTACGGACCACCCCTATGATTCTTGCTCGAATAGTTGGAACCGTCGTGGCCACGCGCAAAGACGAGCGCCTTCACGGGCGCAAGCTGCTTGTCGCGCGGCTGGTGGGCGTTGACGGCAAAGATGAACAGGGCCACATCATCGCAGTCGATACGGTCGGCGCGGGCTTTCACGAAGTCGTCTTGATCGTGCAAGGCAGCTCTGCACGAATGGCCTTCGGCTGCAAAGAGTGTCCGATCGACGCCGCGGTTGTCGGAATAGTTGATACTGTGGAAGTCAGTAGTCCGTAGTCCGTGGTCCGTAGTCCTTTTGCGATCTACGGACTACTGGCTACTGACCACGGACTAGTCATGAACACCATCAGAGTAGCACTAGCGCAGATCAATCCGACTGTCGGTGATCTTGCCGGCAACGCCGATCTGGTGCTCGACTACATCGGACGCGCGCAAGAAGTTGAGGCGGACCTCGTTGCGTTTCCCGAACTTGCTCTGACCGGCTACCCTCCCGAAGATCTTCTGCTAAAACCTCACTTCGTGCGTAAGAACCTGAACGCGCTCGACCGAATCGTCAGCGCAAGCAAAGACCTGATAGTCATTGTCGGCTTCGTCGACACTGACGGGTCGGATACCTACAACGCGGCGGCGGTGATTTCCGGCGCCAAACTCGTTGACAAGTATCACAAGAACTTTCTGCCAAACTATGGCGTGTTCGACGAAGAGCGTTACTTTCAAAGGGGCACGCGCTGCCCGGTGTTCTCGTTCGGTGACGCGCGGATCGGTCTGAACATCTGCGAGGACATTTGGTACCCCGGCGGCCCAACCAAGATCCAGGCTCTGGTCGGCGATGCGCATCTCATCATCAATATCTCTTCGTCTCCGTATCACGCGCGAAAGACCTTGGATCGAGAACGAATGCTATGCACGCGAGCCGAAGACAACGCGGTGGCGCTTGCTTATTGCAATCTGGTCGGCGGGCAAGATGAATTGGTCTTTGACGGCAACAGCTTGATTATCAACGAAGACGGTCGAATCATCTCGCGCGGCCTCGCGTTCAAGGAAGACCTCGTCGTCGCGGACATCAACATCGAGCACGTGTTCTCGGAGCGACTGCACGACCCTCGACGCCGACGCGAGAAGCTGAAAGCAAGTGCTGATGATTCTCTTTATTTCGTTGACATTCCGAACGGCTCACGGCCCGATGAAAAGCCGTCGTTCCTCGCGCGTGACAATGTGCAACTCGACGGGACAGAAGAGATCTATACAGCGCTGGTAACCGGCACGCGGGACTACGTGCGAAAGAACGGATTCGATAAGGTTTACCTCGGGTTGTCGGGCGGGATCGACTCAGCGCTGACGGCCGTGATCGCCTCCGATGCCATCGGTCCCGACGGCGTGAATGGAGTTTACATGCCCACGCGCTACTCGTCGTCTGAGTCGGCGCGCGATGCTCGGCAGCTTGCACAGAATCTCGGGATTCATTTTCAGGTCATCGAGATCGAAGACACCTTCAAACAGTATCTGCAGATGATGGCGCCTCCGTTCAATGGGCTTCCAGAAGACACAACAGAAGAGAACCTGCAGGCGCGGATTCGCGGCAACATCTTGATGGCGCTGTCGAACAAGTTTCACGGGATCGTTCTGTCAACCGGCAACAAGAGCGAGCTGAGCGTCGGCTACTCGACGCTGTACGGCGATATGTGCGGCGGATTCATGGTGTTGAAGGACGTGCCCAAGACTCTCGTCTATGAGCTTGCGCAGCTGGTCAACGCTCGCGGCGATCGACCGGTGATTCCTGAATACGTGATCACGCGCCCGCCTTCAGCAGAGCTGCGCCCGAATCAAACGGACCAGGACACGCTTCCGCCCTACGAGGTACTCGACGAGATTCTCGAGTTGTGTATCGAGAAAGATATGAGCGTCGAAGCAATCGCCGAAGCCGGCTACCCGATCGACATAGTTCGATGGGTTGTGAATCGCGTAGACGCCGCCGAGTACAAGCGTCGCCAATCAGCTCCGGGAATAAAGATCACGCCTCGGGCATTCGGGCGCGACCGCCGCATGCCGATCACTAATGAGTACCACAACTGATCATGCCTTGTACGGGCGGCCCTCTGTGGCCGCCCCTCATTAATCGATTTAGACCTTCGGCGTAAGGGGCAGCCACAGAGGGACGCCCATACAAGGATTATTCAGTTGGGACCGGCGACGGTTCAACCGCTCTTCGTGCAGTCACGCGTCTACGAAGGGTGCGCCACACCATCCACGCCGGCAAACCTAATAAGACCGCTATCGGCGCTAGCACTATCACTGCCTGTATCAAGAACAGAATGATTGAAGCAGCCACGTCAACCGCGTCACCGAATGAGCGCTTGATGCTGGAGCCGAATCCGCTTGTCGTCGCGGCGATGATCGGCTGCGGCATCTGGAGCGTCACCGTTATTGTCGAGAGCGCGGATTGGTTCTCGAGAAAACGACGACGACCTTCGAACCGCTCAATCTCAGTTCGCACATCAGCAAGCTGGCTCTGGACTTCCAGAGCGTCGGAAACCTTTCGAGCCTGTTTCATTATTTCCAGGAACTGAGCTTCAAGCGCCTTTTTCGTTCGGATGCGAGCCTCGAGGTCGAGATATTCTTCAGAGACGTCTTGACCGGAGACTTTCTCTTGAACGACGCGATTGCCGGCTGATCGTATCTGTTCAAGCGCGGAGTTGAACTGAGACGCCGGAACACGAGCGACAACCGTCACTGTTTGAGTAGGCTTGGTCTGACCGCCGCCGTCGTTGTGTTTGAAGTCGGAAGTCACGACGAACCCGCCGTGTGCTTCCGCGATCGAGGTGATCTTCCGAAGACCGTCAGACGGCGAATCGGTTTCTAGGGTCAGATCGCAATTTCGAATGATCTTGCGATCCGCCGCGAAGGTTGCGGCTTGCACTGCCGCTGCGTCTTCAAGCGAGACTTGCTGCTGTCGTCCGCCGATTGAAGTAACGATCGCGGTTCTCGCATCTGGTTTCTGCGAAGCCGCCTGCTCTTGAGACGCTTCCTTACGGAATGCACTCGCATCATGCGAAACCCCCTTCTTGTCTTCTGAGCACCCGATCAGAACCACACTAGCTATAACCAGTAGCAATGTCGTAATAGTCCGCATTTCACACCTCCTAGTCTCACTAGAACACAAGCACGGATTGAAAGTTCCAATGTATTCATCTCAAGAACGGTGATTCGCTATCAGGTTGTAACAAAAACTTGAGGGGGCCAGATCTCGGCCCCCTCTGAAGAATTGCAAACCGGACTTTGGACTCCAGCTACGGCTTCTCCACGATGTCCGCCTTCAAAGTCGTCAGCGCCGCTGCTACTTCCTTTTGCTCCTTCTCCGGCACCTTGAACTTCGTAAGCGTCGCCACAAGATGCTTCACCGAGATGTTCCAATCCTCTTCGGTGATCCCGAGCCCTTTGTGCGCGGTCTTCATATCGCGGCCGATGTACACGCAAGGACCGCCGGTCGCCGCGCAAAGCTGATCGACAACAAGCTGGCGCACCCTAGCCTTGCTGTTGTCGCTTAGCCCGATGAAGAATCGGCCAACCTTCGGATCGGTCGCAAGCCGCAAAATGAAATCATCAGTCACCGCCGCCAGCGCGTCGTACCCGCCGAGTCGCTTGTAAAGCGAGTCCCCGTGCTGAGC
>DASXSR010000166.1:0-21033 GCA_036505875.1 Blastocatellia bacterium
GACAAAGCGGAAAATCCACAACAGCTCGCAATGTTCAACGAGGTGAAGAAGACCTTCGCGATGCCTGTGTATCCAGTGCCCGGCAACCACGATTTGACAATCGATGGAAAACGCTTCGATCAAACTCTGCTCGCCAACTACCGATCAGCAGTAGGACCGGATAAGTTCGTTGTTGAACACGGCGGCTGTCTGTTTATCTGCCTTAACAGCCAGTTCTGGGTCGAGAGCGGTCAATTGGGCGAGGATCAGTTCCAGTGGCTGGAAGAGCAGCTGAAAAATCGCGATCGGTATCGTTACGTCTTCATCGTACAGCACCATCCGCTTTATCTGACCGCAGCAGATGAAAAAGACCAGTACTTTAATACTCCGCTCCAGTGGCGCTTGAGGCTTCTGCGACTGTTTGAACAACGGAAGGTGACGATCGTATTGACCGGTCATCTTCATCGGAATCTATCGGCCGCTTACCGCGGCGTTGCGATGATCACCACCCCGTCCACTTGCCGGAACTTTGACGGCAGTGCTTACGGGTATCGTTTGATCAACGTTACTTCCGACGGGTTTGTTGAGCAATACAAGGGAGTGCCCGGCACGCTACCTGATCCTAATCCACCGAAGCAAGACACTCGTTAGTTGCGGTGCAACTCGCGAACGAACAGGCAATTAGTCTTCACTGCAATACCGTCGCGAATCTGAACTTCGAGCAAGGCCTGGAAATAAGACGACCGCACGTCATTATCTAGTGAAGCCGGTCGGAGCTTTTCGAGCGTCAGCATGCTCTCCTCTGAAGCTGCAAATTCAGCCGCCGCCTGCGTGCCAAGCGTGGACAGCCCGGCGAGAACCAGAATGTAATGGTTGGGGCTCACGCTTGGAAGCAGACTTATCAGCGCGTACTCCGATTGCAGAGCTTTTGTTCGCTCGTCTCTCTTGAATTCATACATCGAAGGCGCGCCTTCTTCCGGGTGACGGTCTCGAATCAATAGTCTTCCTACAAACTCGCCGCCCTTGGGTTCTTCAAAGACGAGGTCGCTATCTACGGGCAGCTTTCCGAGCATCGAGTCTTCCAGGCTCGCACCTAGAAAAACTACGTTACGGTTTCTGACATCTTCGTATGATGCGATGCGGCTGCGCTTCACCAAAAACTCCTGACCGGCACGCGACAGCAACTGAGCGATTCTGCCGGTAGCAACCACCTCGCCGATGCCGGTGTACGAATCGAAGTAATAGAGCTGCCCCACGCGATCAGGAACCGGACCGCGCCGCTCCAGTCCCGCGAGGCTTGGCACTTGAGCACCCATCGCGAGAGAATGCGACGTATCAGTGTAGTAGCGATACAGGTCTCCCTGCTCGCTCATCAAGAACAACGCATTGCTGTAAACGATCAACGGAGGTTGACCCGTGGTGAGGAAGGGATGCCACAAAGAAGTCAGAGGTCTTGACAGTTGAGATTGATCCGTCTTGAGAGTTGCGTTTGACGAAGGACGGAACAGCAAGAGCCCGCTGAGTCCGAGATTCAACAACAACAGCCCGAGTGCCACACGCTGCCAATTCAACGACGAAGGGCCTGATGGCTTGACCTTCGTCGCCGCAGCCTCAGTCGCATTGGCTGAGCGCTCTCCCGTTAAATGACTGGAAACCGGAAGCTTGACGTACTCTGGATAATAATGCCCGAGCGGAACAAATATGCGGACGGGATCATCGCGGCCTTCCTGACTGTAATATTCTTCGAGCTTTTTGCGTAGCCTATGAACCTGCACGCGGATGATATTGTCATTTCTGGGATTGAACCCTTGTGGCCGGCCAAGGACTTCAGTCGCTATGGTGTATTCCTTGATTTCATCGATCTTTCCAGCAATGGACTTCTCGACGATGAATTGCAGAATATGACGCACTGCATCGCAGTTGGTGAAAGCCCTGCTCTGCAACACTCTTTCGAGGGCTTGCAGCCGCTCGTCGGGGCCCAGATCTTTGATTGCCAACTGCTCCATGACCATCCACCGGGGCGATCCGCAATTGAGAGTGACTCAATGAACGCGTCGGAATAGAAGCTTCCAGAAGACTGGAGATCAGCTTCGGTGCCAGGTTCAGAGATTCGCGCGACAATTATACACCGAGGCTTTTAGCTTTCAAGTCGCGTCAATAGCCGGTGATTTTTACCGTAAACGTAACCTGCGTTTACCCCATGTCACTACCAGGCCATTCTTAACGCGGAGTATACTTCGGCGCAACACGCGTAGACTCTAAAGCCGGAGGTCATTAAAGTGAGACATTACCGTTGGCTCCTTCTTGCTTGTGTGCTTCTGTCGCCCAGCGCCCTCGTATCCACAACCCATGCTCAGGCAGAGCAAGCGGCGATCACCGGGACGGTTACCGATCAGCGGGGCGCCGTAGTTCCCGGCGCCAAGGTGATCGTCACAAACCTTAAGACTCGCGCAATCAGAGACACCCAAACGAACAGCGAAGGCAACTACAGCGTTCCATACCTGCCTCCCGGCGAATACGAGATTGTGGTTGAGGCGCAGGGCTTCAGCAAAGAACATCTGGTCGACGTGAATCTCGCCGTTGGGTCGACGGCTACTGTGAACGTCGCTCTGAGGCCGGGAGGATTGCAAGAAGCAGTTTCTGTCACAGCAGGCGCCGTTCAGCTTGAGCGGCAGACAGGCTCGCTTGGGAATGTCGTCGGCAGCCTGCAGATCACCGAGCTTCCGCTGTTGGGCCGCAACCCTTATGACCTGGTAACGCTCGCCCCGGGCGTCGTTGACCGGGGAAACAGCGGGACCGGACCGATCATCAACGGCGGGCGATCAAACACCAGCGAGGTTCTGCTCGACGGGGCCGAGCAACGAAACAGCACCACCAATGACCTTAACTACACCCCGCCGCTCGAAACTGTTCAGGAATTCAAAGTCATAACCAATAATATGTCCGCCGAGTTCGGACGCTCGGGCGGTGGAGTCCTGATCGCCGCAACCCGCTCGGGGGCAAATGTCGTGCACGGTAGCCTGTTTGAGTTCTTCAGAAACGATAAGCTGAACGCGAACACCTGGCAGAACAATCGCGCGAGTTTGCCGCGCAGCCCATTTCGCAGAAATGAATATGGGGGCACCGTCGGCGGGCCGGTCTTCATACCGCGCGTTTACAACGGGCGGGACAAGACCTTTTTCTTCCTCAGCCTCGAGCAAGTCAAAGAGCGCGCTCCCAACGACATCATCATGACAGTGCCGACCGACTTGCAACGACGCGGAGATTTTTCTCAGACATTGGACGCATCTGGAAATCTCATAAAGATATTCGATCCGGCCACGACGCGGCCTGACCCTTCTAGGGCGGGCCGCTTCTTACGCGACCAGTTCTCTTGCAACGGCAAGGTCAACGTAATCTGCCCGGACCGCATCAGCCCGCTCGCTTTGCGCATTCTGGAGTTCTTCCCGCTCGCCAACCGGCCCGGGCAAACGCAAAACTTTGCACAAACGGCGTCGCGAAAGAATGATTCGTGGAGCCTGTTTCTCCGCATCGATCAGAATGTCGGAACCAAGCAGCATCTATTCTTCACCTATGGTAGGAAGGACAATCCGCGATCCACGCCCGGCGTCACTCTCGCATTTCCGCCAGAGGGAGTGAACGGCGAGTTCGGAACCATCGAGAGTCACCCGCGAACGGCGGTGCTGAGCGATACCTTCACGTTTCGGCCAAACTTGATCGCCGAGGTTCGCGGCAGCTTCACCCGTAACGTCATTCAGACTCACCCTCGCAGCGCCGGGTTTGATTTCACTCAGTTGGGCATCAATCAAGCAGTGAAGCAACGCGCGGAAGCGTTGTTGTTCCCGCGCATCGATATTTCAGACGTGAGCAGTCTTGGTCCTGACCGCGCATCGTTTTTCAACGACGCAGAACAGGCGGAAGAATTTCAAAGCCACACGACCTACGTGCGCGGCGCTCATACGATGAAAGGCGGATTCCAGTTCTCGTTCATGGCTTTCAACGTTTTCCGCCCCGAGCGTCCGGCCGGCCAGTACGTTTTCGCCCGAGGCTTTACCCAAGGCCCCGATCCATCAACAACGAGCGCATCGGCGGGCTTTGGTGTCGCAACGTTTCTGCTTGGCGCTCCGACTGGTGGTCAGATTACCCTCGATCCAACCCTTGCCGCTTCGCAAAAGTACTATGCGTGGTATTTGAACGATGAATGGAAAGCGCTTCGCAACGTGACGCTTCAGATGGGAGTTCGCTGGGAGTATCAAACACCGTGGAGTGACCGCTTCAACCAGTTGGCTTTCTTCGATCCGCAAGCAGTTGAACCACTGACCGGACAGAAGGGAGTGTTAGAATTTGTGGGCAGCGATAGTAACTCGCACTATCAATCTGATCCAGATAAGAACAACTTCGCTCCACGGCTGGGTATCGCGTGGGAGGTTCTCAAAAACACCGTACTACGGGCAGCTTATGGTCTGTTTTACTTTCCCGGTAGCGGTGGGATCGGGGCGGGAGCGAGCGATCTTGGTTCCGGTTTCCTTGCGTCGACGCCGGTGTTCCTGGGTCAGACTCCTGCCGCGCCCAACACGCCACCGGCCGGGGCATCGCTCGCCAATCCGTTTCAAGCAGGTTTTGTAAGCCCGCCTTCGACCGGCGTCGGCGGCGGCCTCACCACAGCCTTTCGCAAATGGATCACGCCGTTCAACCAACAATGGAATCTCAACATCCAGCGCGCGCTGACTCGCGACATGATCGTCGAGGTCGCTTACGTCGGCAGCCGTGGCGAACACATCTGGATAAACCGCAACCGCAACGCCGTAGACACGAAGTACTTATCGATGGGCACCGATCTGGACACGCTTGTGACCAATCCATTCTTCGGCAAGATTTCCGGCATCGGCGCGCAAAGCACGGTGCGGAAATCGCAACTGCTCAGGCCCTTCCCTCACTACACTGACATCACGCGCTTCCGGGACCCCATTGGCGATTCGATCTATCACGCATTCACCGTTCGAGTGGACAAGAGGTTCAGCCACGGGCTGCTCGTTCAAGGTTCTTATACGATCAGCAAGTCAATCGATGACGTGACCGAACGATTCAGCGGGCGTTCGGCACTGATCGATCCGAACAACTTGTCGCTCTCGCGTTCGGTGAGCGATGAAGACAGGCCCCAAGTCCTAAAGATCAACTTCGTCTATCAACTTCCGTTTGGGCAAGGCAGGAAGTGGTTAGGGCACGGCCCGTTTGCCGCGGTTTTTGGCAATTGGCAGTTTAGTGGCATAGGCAATTTTCAGGCAGGCCGACCTGTGATTATCACCGCTTCCGGAAATACTCATCTGCCAGGAGTCACCGCTTATGCGATGCGCGTGAAGTCACCGATTCTGCCCGACGGACAACAGACGCTCGATCGCTGGTTCGATAAAGACGCATTCTTGCCGCCGCCGCAGTTCTCGCTCGGGAACGACTCGCGCACTCAGCCGAACTTGCGCGGGCCGGGCATTAGAAGGGTTGACTTGTCGCTCAGTCGCACCCAGCGGATCAAAGAGCGCGTGAACCTGCAGTTCAGAGGTGAGTTCTTTAACGCGTTCAATACTCCACAATTCGGCGAGCCTATCGGGAGCATGGCCGACCAGAACTTTGGGAGGATCATTTCGTCAGTCGGCATCGCGCGGCAGGTTCAATTAGGCCTTCGCCTGGCGTTTTGATATTGATTGCGTTCATCTCACTTGACGGCTTCCGTCGCTAGATGATATTAATTCTCAAGTGAGAATGAGCCGCAAGACAACAACGACACGTCGTCGCGACGAAGTTACTGATTGGTGTTCCGAGTTTGAGAGGCTTTGCCGGTCGCGCCGCATTCGCGTCACACCGCAACGACTGGCAGTCTATCGCATGCTTGCCGAAGACCTTTCGCATCCCACCGCCGAATCTGTTTACGAGCGGTTGAGCAAGCAGCTCCCGGGTTTGTCTCAAGCTACGATCTACCGCACTCTTCAGTTTTTCGAGAGCGAGAACCTGATCAGGAGAGTAAGCTCGCCCGGCGCGATCGGCCGCTTCGACGCGAACGTCGGTCCGCATCAGCATCTGCTTTGCCGAGCGTGCGGCAGGCTGGAAGACATCTCTGTTCCTGAGCTCCACAAGGCAAGGATACCGCACGTCGAGGGATTCAAGGTCGAGGAGCTGGACATTCGACTGGTCGGACTCTGCGGTTCGTGCTCACGCTCGAAATCAAGCATCAAAAGGCGCGGTAAGACTCGCGCAAAGTGACATCATCTCTGTAAAGAAAGGAAAGAAACATGGCTGAATTGAAAGAAAGCAAGACTCATCAGAATTTGAAAGACGCATTTGCCGGCGAGTCGATGGCGAATCGCCGGTATCTCTATTTCGCGAAAGTCGCCGACGTCGAGGGGTATCCCGAGATCGCCGGCAACTTCCGCGATACCGCTGAAGGCGAGACCGGGCACGCACACGGTCATTTGGATTACCTGCGCAAATGCGGAGACCCAGCGACCGACCAGCCGTTCGGCGACACGACGTTGAACCTGAAATCGGCGATTCACGGCGAGACTCACGAGTACACGGATATGTATCCGGGAATGGCTCGGACCGCTCGCGACGAAGGCTTTGCCGAAATCGCCGATTGGTTCGAGACGTTGGCGAAAGCCGAGAAATCTCACGCCGGGCGCTTCAGCAATCTGCTGGGCTCGATCAGCTAACGCTTGTAGGGGCGGCCCTCCGTGGCCGCCCCTCTCACCGCCACCGATCCAATGTTGAATGAGGGGCGGCCACGGAGGGCCGCCCCTACAAGCTTGAGATGACTACCAAAAAGAACATCAGTTACAAGCCCACCGATGGTTTGTCTTACGATCCCGCCGAGGAGAAATACTGGGACGCAAACGGGCTGAACGACGAGGTAGAGCGCACGTTTGAAATCTGCCACGGCTGCCGGCTTTGTTTTAAGTACTGCGATTTCTTTCCAAAGCTTTTCTCGCTTCTCGACAACAAGTACGACGGCGACGTAAGGCGCATTGACCGTGCTGAAACCGAGACGATCATGAACTCGTGCTTTCAGTGCAAGCTGTGCGAGGTTCAGTGTCCGTACACCGAGCGCGACGGGCACGAGTTTCGGCTGGACGTTCCAAAACTCGTGCATCGTTACAAGGCCCAGCGAACGCGTCGGCAGGGACTTAAACTGCAAGATCGCGTGCTTGAGGATCCCGATCGCGCGGGGGCGATGGCGCGAGCGAGCTTCGGGATGGCCAACGCCGCAAACAAAATTCGCCTTCATCGAATCTTTCTTGAAAAGACCGTCGGCATTCATCGCGATAAGCTGCTCCCGGAATTCGCACAAACCACTTTTGAGAAGTGGGCCGAGCGCGCCGGAAAGATAGCAAATGAGCCGGGCGGTGAAGCAGTTTTGTTTCAGACCTGCTACATCCAGAACAACGAGCCACAGATTGGCCGCGATACGGTAGAGGTGCTGGAAAAGAATAAAGTCGACGCTCGGTGCGCAAACGGACTTCAGTGTTGCGGGATGCCCGCCTGGGAACGCGGCGACCTCGACACTCTTCGGAAATTCGCCAGCGCCAATCTGAAGACTCTTCTTCCGTTCGTCGAAAAGGGCGCAAAGGTTGTCGCGATCAATCCTACGTGCTCGATGATGATGCGCCGGGAGCATCCGACGCTCGTCGAACCAATTGATCGCCCGGCTGCCGAAAAAATTGCCGCTGCTGTAATGGACCCAAGCGAGTTTCTTTGGTCGATCCGAAACGAGCCGCGATTCAACACGGATTTTCGAAGCACTCCAGGTGGACCGGTCGCGTATCACGCGCCCTGTCACTTGAGAGCGCAGGGAATCGGATTCAAAGGACGCGATCTGATTCGCAAGATTCCCGGAGTCGTTCCTCAGACCGTGATGGAGTGCTCAGGCCACGACGGCACATATGCGATGACTGTCGAAGGGTTCGGGCCGTCTGCGCGAATCGGGAAGCGCGCGTTTGAGGGTATGCAAGAAAGCAGGTCCGAGATATGGGTCACCGATTGTCCTTTGGCTGCATTGCAGTTTGAGCAGCACGCCGGAGTGAAACCGATGCATCCGATGTCCGTGCTGGCTCGCGCCTATCGCGAAGGCGGCTTCGAGAATCCGGTGGACGCGAAGAATGAAACAGGGGAAACAGAGTGAAACCGGTAGAGCGAAACGAAATCATCGACTACGTTACTTACGAAGAGCAGCGCGATGCTTACAGGAAGAAGGTGATGGAAGCGAAGGCGCCGCGTCGCGTCCACATCGGCGAGTATCTGACATTGTTGTTTGAGAACCACCTGACGATGCAGTATCAGATTCAGGAGATGGTCCGTACCGAGCGGATGGTGAAGGAAGCTGACATACAGCATGAAATCGACACTTACAACGAATTGCTTGGCGCCGAAGGTGAGTTAGGCTGCACGTTGCTGATTGAGATCGACGATCCTGCTATTCGCAACGTGAAGCTCAAAGAGTGGTGGCACTTGCCGGAAAGGTTGTACCTGTTGCTCGAAGACGGGACGCGTGTGCGCGCAAGCTTCGATGAACGCCAGCGTGGAGGCGAGCGATTAAGCTCGGTTCAGTACATGAAATTCAACACCGGCGGCCGCGTTCCGATAGCCGCCGGAGTCGACCTGCCCGAGCTGCAAGCCGAGACAAGGCTCACCGAAGAACAGCGCGAGGCGTTGCGAGAAGATCTGCGCTCTTAAAGTTAAAAGGGGCGCCTGCTGGAGGACGCCCCTCTACCTGCGCAAGCTGAAGCTTGAACTCTGAACTAGAAAATATACTTCAACGCAAACTGAATCTGCCGCTGCGCTCCGATCTGCGACCCGGAAGCCGCGCGCGAGATTGTCCCCAATGCCGAGCTTGATAGTAAGGCGTTCGGGAAGAAAAAGTTCGGGTGATTCGGTAGATTGAAGACTTCCGTTCTGAACTGAACGCTCTGCCGCTCGGTGATCCTGAACGACCGATAGATGCCCAGGTCAAAATTCTTCAATCCATCGCCGCGCAGGATGTTGCGTCCCGCGTTGCCGAATGTGCCCGGAGCGTTGACCTGCCAGGCTGGTTTGTCCCCCGGCAAGCAGTTGCGAAGCGTCTTGCCATCGGCCAGCAACGTGCAAGGGTTGAACCATCGGTCGGCTCCGGGATTAGACACGCGCCAATCGCCAATAATATTCGGACGGTCGGCGTTCTGGCCCGTGTTGCTTTGATCGGTATTGGTGAACACGGTGAATGGTCGGCCAGTTTGCAACGTTAGGATGCCAGTCATCTGCCAGCCGCTTACGATGGCGTTGGCGACCGAGTTGGGCACGGCGAAGTGACGACCGCGCCCGAACGGCAGATCGTAGACATAGCTGAACGCCCAGCGATGAGCTACGTCATAATCAGACAGCGCGCGCTCGGACCGAAAATCGCGTGCGTTCTGCTCGGCGCCACTTGAATCGCTGCCGGTGGAAATCCCCGCGCCGTTGTCGATCGACTTCGACCAGGTGTAGGACGAGATCAAGCTCAAGCCGCGGGTCATCCGTCGCTCGGCGCGAATCTGCAGCGAGTTGAAGACTGAATTGCCGGTCGAGGATATGAACCCGCCAGTGATGTTGCCGAATCCCTTGAAAGGACGTCTGGCGCTGACGATGCAATCTGCGCGGCTGGGATTCGCAATGCAATCAGCCGAAGGCAGAAATGCTTGATTGATGTTCGGTCCGAGCGGAAGCTTGTGTCCTTCAGAACCGAGGTACGAGATATCCAGCACGGTATTCTTGAATACTTCGTGTTGGATCCCAAAACTCCACTCATTGATGTAAGCGGTTCTAAATCGCGGATCTATGCCCGGCGGCACAACCGAAGGATTTCCCGAGAAAGCGTTAACAAGACTTGGCCGCGCTGAAGCCGCGAAGGGTCCCGCAGTTTGCCTCTGGCGGAAGGGCGAGTTGCGAGAGAGCGGGGTGATGCCGTTGCCGACTATTTGTAAATTGTAGAAGGTTCCGAATCCGGCGCGAATCACTGTCCCGCTCCCACCAAACGGTCGCCAGGCGAGACCAATTCGAGGCGCGAAGTTGTTCTTGTCGGTCTCCCACATTCGCCGACCTACATCCGCTCGCGGACGAATTTCCAACAGACCGGTTGTTGGGTTGATGAAAGCTTCGCGACCTCCTGCAACTTTTATCGTGTTGGTGCTCGGGTCGAAGGAAGCCATCTTGTCGACTCTCTCCAGCGGCGGCAGATTCAGCTCATAGCGCAGACCGAGATTCAAAGTGAGCTTGGGGCTTATCTTCCAGTCGTCTTGGAAGTAGTAGCCCGAGCTGAACGTCATTGCATTGTGAAACGGTTCGCCAAGATTCCGGTCAGCTTGCGAGGGCAAACCCAATAGGAGATCGGCTACCGAATTGCCGCTGAATCTGCCGTCGAATCGGAAGCTGCCCCGTCCGAAGGACGTGAAGAACGAATTGAATAGAAAGCGCCGAATGTCGACGCCCCACTTCATAGTGTGGCTGCCCTGGACGAAAGTCATGTTTCCAACGTAGTGATACGTGTTGTCGTGACGCCCCTGAGGCAGATTGGTCGGGCCGCCGATGATGGCGAAGCCAGTGACTCGCGTTTCGGGCGCCCCGTTGTTGAACGGCGTCCTGCCTGCGTCGGTGAGTCCGCCAATGCCAAGCCGATTGATCACATCGACATTGCGGTCCTCTTGCAATCGGAAGAATCCGAAACGCGTGTAACCGACGCGGCCTTCCGCAACCAGCCGCGGCCCGAAGACGTGCGTTAAGACCAGCGAAGTGTGCTGTGTCCGCTGCAACTCGTCGCAGCCCCAACCCGACACATCGCGCGCAGAGCAGAGCGGATTAGAGAGCGGGAAGAACTCGCTTGAGTCGGCAAATTCATAAGCGCCAAAGAAGCTGTCCTTATCGCTTATCTTGTGATCTATGCGGACCGAGAACTGATTGAGGTTGAAAGCGCCGGTCCCCGCCGACGCAATGTTATTCGATCCCGAACGGTTTGGATCGGGAAAGAGAGCAAGCAACCCCGCTCCCTGTTTACTCCAAAACTGCTGTGGAATCTGATTACCGACGAAGGGCTTGTTGTTGTCGAAGGGATTCTTCAACTGAGTAGAAATCGCGCTGAAGTCGCCGCGCTTCATTGCCTGCGTCGGCACGGTTGCCAGCGACGCTTCCTGTTGTCCGCGACGCTGTCCTTCGTAGCCGACGAAGAAGAAAGTGCGGTCGTGACGAATAGGTCCTCCAAACACGCCTCCGAATTGGTTACGGCGAAAGCTTGGCTTGACCGGCGCGAAGAAGTTCCTGGCATCGAGCGGAGAGTTGCGATGGAACTCGAACAGCGCACCGTGAAAGCCATTTGTGCCCGACTTCGTGCTCACGATAACCTGTCCGCCGGCTTGCCTGCCGTACTCTGCGGAATAGGTTCCAGTCAGAACTTTGAACTCGCGCACCGCATCCAGGATCGGGCGATGCAAAGGCTGATTGGTGGTTTCGTCGTTGTTGTCGATGCCGTCCTTGATGTAATTGTTGGCGATCTCACTGTTGCCGGCAACGTTGAATCCGCCGCGGAAGCCGAGCGTCGAGTTTTGAGCGGGAGCGAAGACGTTCGGCTGCAGTTGCGCAAGCTGCAGATAATCGCGTCCGTTGAGCGGAAGCTCCTTCACCTTTTGCTCGTCCACGACGTTGCCGAGGTTGGCGTTTTCTGACTGCACCATCAACGCGCCGCCGACTACCGTGACCGTTTCCTCGACCTGGCCCACAGAGAGCGACATGTCGAGGCGTGCTTCCTCGCCGGTTTGCAAAACGACGCCATCTCTAAGTTCTCTCTTGAACCCCTTTAACTGTGCGCTTATCGAGTAAGTATCCGCGGGCAGCTGGGTCACCACGTAGTCACCGGAATCATCTGTCGTCGTGGTTCTTTCCCAGCCTTTATTCGTGTTCTTAACCGTGATCGTTACAGCCTTGAGCACGCCGCCAGACTGGTCGGTAACGGTGCCTCGAATGGTTGCGGTGAACCCTTGACCTGCCGCTGTCAGCGGCGCCGATAATAGAAACGCAAGCGCGAGGATGAGAACAGCTCCACTGCGCCATGATTGTGAGGATTGTTTCTCGATCCCAGCTCTCGGTTGATTAACAAGCCGGGAGAGATTCGAACAAGATGTTCGCGGCATGGCAATCTCCTTTCAACCTCGTGTTAGTTTGGAAAGATCCGAACACGCGCCGAAGATGCGCCAACCGATGACGGCTACCTCGGCGCCTATAACTGCGTTTTGAATGGAAGGAAAATGCCGCCCAAAACTTCGGGCTGGCGCGATTATACCACCACCGCCCGAGGATGCAACTTGCTTTTGCAACCGTGCTTTTGCAACCGTCTGGCGAACGTTGTAGTTTCATCTCACCGGGCCGACAATTCGTCGTCACGATTGTTAATAATGCGTGGCAGGGGACGTTTTATGCTTGGAGACGAAGTGAAGGAGGAAAACGTGCAAGCCGTTAAACACCTCAGAGCCGTGCCAGGTCCTCCCCAGCAAGTCGAGCTTCTGTTTCGCGAACACCACGATCAAGTCTTTAGAACGGCGTATCGCGTGACCGGGAGCGCGGCTGATGCCGAGGACGTTCTACAAACCGTTTTTCTCAGGCTCGTGCGGCGCAAAGAAGAGCTGGACCTGTCTCCAAGCCCGGGCAGCTATCTTCATCGCGCCGCCGTAAACGCCTCGCTCGATCTGTTGCGCAGCCGGACCCGCTCGCGCTCGGTATCAATTGAAGAGGTTGTCTTCGACGCGCCTCACAGTACCGAGCCAAGTCCGGAAACTCAACAGGTCGATCGCGAGCTTCAAAATCAAGTCAGGCGATCGGTTGCGAAGCTCAGCCCGAAAGCGGCCGAGATAATCGTGCTTAAGTATTTCGAAGAACGCAGCAATCTCGAAATAGCAGAGATCCTCGGCACATCGCAGATGGTAATCGGCGTGCTGCTGCATCGCGCGCGAACCAGGCTTCGCAAAGAGATCGCAGGATATCTGGAGGGACATCATGAAACGGAGTAACAAAGAGCTTAACGAGATTTTCGATCGGGCCACGACCGAGATCCGCAGCGAGCGGGTGGATCAGTCGATGGTCGAGAGCGCGGCGGAGCGCGTGTGGGCGAAGCTTTCTAACGAAACCGCGACGGCCAACGCGCCCGCTGCGCAAGTCGATCATATTCGGAGCTGCGAAGATTTCCGCGCGCTCATTCCTCAGTACCTGAACGGAATGCTTTCGCCTGCACGCTCGCTGCTTTTGGAAGATCACACGCACGAATGCATCCCCTGTCGTAAGGCTCTCAAGGAAGCGCGTTACGGAGTCGCGGCAAAATCGTGGCAGCCCGCGGAGAGGACATCAGGTTCGCGGCGTACCGTCGTTCGATGGGCGACAGCTGCGGCCATCGTCATCGGAATTGGTGTCGCGCTCCTTTCGTATGATCGGCTGACGCGCGTCGGCGAAGCGTTTCATATGGTCGTCCACGCGATGGACGGGCAAGCTTATCTCGTATCCGACACAGCGACGGAACCGCTCAAGGTCGGCGAACAGATCAATCCCGGCGACAAGATTCGCACGGCTAAAGACGCCGGCGCAGTAGTGCAGTTGCCTGACGGTTCGCTGATCGAGATGCGCGAGCGGTCGGAGTTCTCCGTCACCGACGACTCTCAGGGAGCGACGATTCATCTGGATCGCGGCAACATCATCGTGCAAGCCGCAAAGCAAAAAGAGAAGCGTCATCTCTACGTTCAAACTGATGATTGCAAGGTTTCGGTGGTCGGTACGATCTTCTCGGTTAACAACGGGACTAAAGGCTCGCGTGTGTCGGTCGTGCAGGGCGAAGTTCACGTCGAGCACGGCGGCAAGCAAGACGTGCTGAGACCGGGCGATCAAGTAGCGACTACTTCGAGCATCGAAAGCGTGCCGGTGCAGGATGAAATCGCGTGGAGTCGCGACGCCGAGCGTTACAAGCGGATGCTCGCCGCACTGAAAAAGGAAATCGACCAGCGCGTGGCGAGTCCGGCGGTGCGATACTCGACGCGCTTGCTCGACATGACGCCCGACGACACTGTGTTCTATGTCGCAATTCCGAACTTGACTGAGATGCTTTCGGAATCGAACAAGATCATCGAGGAGCGCTTGAATCAGAATCCTGAGCTTCGTCAGTGGTGGGACAAGGAACAGGGTTCGTCTCGTGGAAATCAGGAGTGGGACAAGGTCATCGGAAAGATCGGCGAGTTTGGCGCGCTGCTTGGCGATGAAATCGTCGTTACCGCGCAACTTTCTAAGACAGCGAAAGGCGAGCCGGATGGTCCGCTGGTGTTGACGACCGCAAAAGATCCTGCGGGGTTCCGATCATTTGTTGAAGCTCAGGTGTCGAGCTTAAACGCGAACTCGAAGAAGCCAGGGATTCGATTTGTCGACGATCCGGCAAGTGAAATGGGAGCGGCGACAGCGACGCCGTCGAGCGATTTGTACGTGTGGATGAACGGCGACGTGGTTGCCGCCTCGCCGAAGCTCGACTTTCTGCAGCGCGTTGCTGCGAGTTCGAAGGCGAACGCCGATCAGTACGCCGAAGGCTCGTTCCGCGCGCGGATTGCCGATATCTATCGCGACGGCGCGGGCTTCATAATCGCAGCCGATCTCCAGCGATTCATTGCGCAAGCCAAGGGGACCGACGCGAAAGCCAACGCCGCGCTTCAGCGTCTGGGCATCACTAATCTCAAGTACTTCATCGCCGAGATGAAGGAAGATCAAGGTAAGTCGTTCAATCGCGCGGTGCTGAGCTTCAGCGACGCAAGCCACGGGATGCCTTCGTGGCTGGCAGCTCCCGGACCGATGGGCGCGTTGGAATTTATCTCGCCCGACGCAAACGTCGTCGCGGCGTTCGTGGTGAAGCAGCCGGCCGCGCTAGTCGATGATCTGCTTGGGGCGCTGGCAACGGTTGATCCGAAGCTCGGCGAGCACCTCGCCGAATTCGAGAAGGAAACCGGGCTCACGATCCGCGATGATTTTGCCGCGCCTCTGGGCGGTGAATTCGCGTTCGCGATTGACGGACCGGTGCTCCCGACCCCGTCGTGGAAGCTGGTGGTTGAAGTGTACGATCCGGCGCACCTTCAGCAAAGCCTCGAACGGATAGTCGACAAGCTAAACGAGTTGGCCGCGCGCGAAGGCAAAAAGGGTTTCGAATGGAGTCGTTCGGACAGCGGCGGCAGGACGTATTACACGCTGAAGTCGCTCGACTTCGGACTCGAGATCGCCTACACGTATTCGAACGGCTACTTGATTGTGGGTCCCAATCGTGCTCTTCTGGACCGCGCAGTTAAGTATCACGATTCCGACTATACGTTACTGCACTCACCTCGTTTCGTCGCGGCGCTACCCGAAGACAAGCAAGCCAACTTCTCGGCGCTGATCTATCAGAATCTTGCGCCCGTGCTTGGAGGTATTGCCAAGCGCGTCGGGAGCATGTCCGATAACTTGCCCGAGGAGCAGCGCAAGAGTTTGAACTCAATGCTTGGAGGGCCGGTGCTGGCGTACGCATACGCGCAAGGCGATCACATCTCGTTCGCGCTGAACGGCGAAGAGGGCCCGATCGGGTTGAAGCCGTCGAACTTGATCGGGATGCCGGGTTCGTTCGGCCTGCGTAACATCATTCAGCACTCGGTGCGTTGAGCTTTGGCCTTTGATGTTTCAAGCGCCAGCCGGTGGGAACACAATCCTATCGGCTGGCGTAATGCTTTGCGGACTCTGCGCCTTTGCGTGATACTTTGCGTGATACATGGAAAACGCGGTTGCTAACATCCCAGAACCAGTCGCGTCGGTAGCGGTTCTTCCCGACGCACCCCCCGAAGTAACGACGAGTCCAATTATCGATCTGGACGGATTGAGCGTTACCTTCGGCAGCCGGCCGATTCTGAAAGACCTGCGCGGCGAGCTGCGCGGTCGCGCGATTGGGCTGCTCGGCCCGAACGGCGCCGGCAAGACGACCTTAATTCACACGTTGCTCGGGTTTCACGCCCCTTCTTCAGGGACAGCACACATCTTCGGTCGCGACATCCGCAACGATGCAAAACAGATCCGAACTCAGATCGGCTACATGCCCGAGCGCGATTCGTTCATCGCCAACATGACCTGCGTTCACTTCGTTCGGTTGATGGCTGAGCTTTCGGGCTTGCCGGCCGAAGCAGCGCTAGAACGCGCACACGAAGCACTGTTCTACGTCGGGCTTGGTGAAGCGCGCTACCGGCAGCTTGGAACCTATTCGCTCGGAATGAAGCAGCTTGCCAAGCTCGCGCAGGCGATCGTGCACGGCCCGCGATTGATCTTCCTCGATGAGCCGACTAACGGACTGGATCCTCCGGCTCGCGCAAGAATGCTCGGGCTGATTCGCCAGATTCGCGACAGCGGCAAAGCTAATATACTCTTATCGTCTCATCTGCTGCGCGACGTCGAAGAGTGTTGCGAGGAGATTCTGATCATCAAGCAAGGCCGCATCGCCGTTTATTGCAACCTGGAAGAAGAACGCAAAGCGAATCTCAAATTCCTTGAGCTCGAGACGCGGGGCGATCGCGAACCCTTCGTCGAGGCCGTCGCCACGCTCGGTTGCGAATACGCCCTGACGAGTGAACGGCGATTGAAGGTGGTGCTGCAGAACGGCGCAGAGATTCGCGACCTGTACCGCATTGCAGCCGAGCATCAGGTTCAGATTCGCCGGCTCAACTTCAAACGCGATTCGCTGGAGGACATTTTCCTGAAGGCGATGGAGGACGGTGTCGCGTAAGCTTCAGCTTGCGCGAGGTCGAGAAATGAAATGGCCGTTTACGAACACGCTTACAAACCATACGCGGGCCCGCTGACGCCCGAGTGGTCGCGCTTCCTGATCATCCCGCGTCACGCGTATCGCGACGTGTTCCGATCGAAGCTGTTCACCGGCTTCTTCGCGCTGTGCTTCGTCTGCCCGCTGGTGATGGCGATTCTGATCTATCTTCATCACAACCTGTCCGCGTTGGGATTCTTTAACATCAACCCCCTGGATTTGCGAAAGGCGCTCCCGATTAACGGCCCATTCTTTCAAACGTTCGTGTCGGTTCAAACAAGTCTGGCATTTCTGCTGACGGTGCTGATCGGACCACCGCTGATCTCACGCGATCTGGCAAACAACGGGCTGCCGCTTTATTTGTGCCGTCCATTTTCGCGAGCCGAATACGTGATAGGGAAAATGAGCGTGCTCGTCATCCTGATCTCGGCGATCACGTGGATTCCCGGCGAACTGTTGTTCCTGTTTCAAAGTTATTTGGAAGGGGCGGGTTGGTTCGCGAGCAATCTGTGGATAGCCGGGGCGATCTTCATCGGAAGCTGGACCTGGATCTTATTGCTTGCGTTATTGTCAGTCGCAATCTCGGCGTGGGTGAAGTGGCGGCTTGCCGCGAGTGCCGCGTTGTTCGGTTTGTTCATCATTTCAAGCGCAATCGGATTTATGGTGAATGGCGTCCTTCAAACCCGGTGGGGCAGCCTCTTCAATCTGAACATGATAATGAGAACAATAGAAGACAGCCTGTTCCGTGATCCGAACTCGATGGGCTTGCCTCATTGGATGGTGCTCCCCAGTCCAGCGGCCTGGATTATGCTTTGTTTGTTTCTGGTGATGTGTCTGTTTCTACTCACCCGAAGAGTCCGGGCCTATGAGGTGGTGAGGTGAAACGAGAAACTGGTGCCGCCTTCCGCTGTAGGCTGGAATTGAACGATCCCCACACTGCTGTGTGGAGTATTACAAGATAGTGTGCTGATGGAAAAGCCGCTCGACAACACAATCATCTTCGATGACGTCTCGAAGTTCTACGGCGAGATACTCGGCGTGAATCGCGTCAGCCTTACAATCGAGCCAGGCATCACCAGCCTTGTCGGTCCAAACGGCTCGGGCAAGACCACGCTGATGAATTTGATGACCGGCCTGATCCGGCCGACTCGCGGGCGAGTGAGCGTGCTCGGTCTCAGAGCCGATCATCCCGAAGTTTTCTTTCGCAAAATCGGCTACTGCTCGCAGTTCGATTCCTTCCCGCGCGCGCTGACCGGGTTCCAGTTCATCGGTTCTTATCTCCGCGTTCACGGGCGCTCGAAACAAGAGTCTCAGGACCTTGCGTGGAAAGCGCTTCATCGAGTCGATCTTCTGGATGCGGCACACCTCAAGATCGGAGCTTACAGCAAGGGAATGCGCCAACGCGTCCGGCTGGCTCAATCGATCGCGCACGAGCCGGTGGTGATGATTCTCGACGAGCCACTGAACGGGCTCGATCCGATGGCGCGAGCCGAAACGATTCGCTTGTTCCGCCAGCTCGCGGCGGAAGGACTGCACCTGATCGTCTCGAGCCACATTCTCCACGAAGTCGATATGATGAGCGACCAGGTGATCCTGTTGAACAACGGCTACGTCGTTGCCGAGGGAGAAGTTCACGGCGTGCGCGACGAGATGGAAGAACACCCGATGCAGATCCTAATTCGATGCGACCGCCCGGGGGTTTTGGCGGCGCGAGTGTTCGAGCAGGACTCAGTCGTCGAAGCCAAGATCCACAAGGACAAGCACGGCTTGTTCGTGAAGACTCGCGACGCTGACGCATTTTATTTGTTGCTGAATCGCATCGTTGTCGAGGACGGCTTGAAGGTGGAATCGGTTGCGCCCGTTGATGACGACCTGAACGCGGTCTATCAGTATTTGATCGGAGGAGGTGAAGCGTCGTGAGCGCATCAACCGAAGCCATTGCCAACATACAACCTTCGCCCGCGCGACCTTGGTCGTCGTGGGCGAGCCAGATCGCGGCAATCTTGCGGCTTGAAGTCAGAAAGAACTTCCTGGGCCGCCGCGCGATTCTGATCTATCTGTTCGCCGCGACGCCAATCCTGTTGATGGCAGCGCTTTCGGCGCAGATTAGCTGGGCGCAGTCGCGCAACAATAACATCGGCGAGGTCAACATCGTCTTCGCGAACCTGTATGAAGGCTTGATCCTCCGAACGATTGTCTTTTTCGGATGCGCGTGGGTATTCATGAATCTGTTTCGCGGCGAGATAGTCGACCGCAGTCTTCATTATTACTTTCTGTGTCCGCTCCGCCGCGAAGTGCTGGTGTGCGGGAAATATCTTTCGGGTCTTGTCGCCTCTGTCGCGCTGTTCACGATAACAACTGCAGGGTCGCTTTTATTTTTGTACATCGGACTGGGGTCGGCCGGAGCGAGCTACTTTGGGGGCGCGGGCAAGAACCAGGCGTTGGCCTATCTTGGCATCACAGTGCTTGGATGCATAGGTTACGGCGCTGCTTTCCTTGTGATCGGATTGTTCTTCCGCAACCCCATCATCCCAGCGCTTCTTGCGTATGGTTGGGAGTGGATCAACTTTCTCCTGCCGCCGGTGCTGAAAAAGATCAGCATCATTCACTATCTGCACTCGCTTTCACCGGTGCCGATTTCTGAAGGGCCGTTCGCGATATCGATCGAGCCCACGCCCGCTTATCTTTCAATCCCAGGTTTGCTCCTCGTGACCGCCGCAGTGTTGGTGCTCGCAAGTTTTCGTATTCGACGGATGGAAATCAAGTACGGTGGAGAGTGATAACCTGCTATGACTCTTCCGGAGGCGCGGGGACTAAAGGCTCCAGCATCGAAACAAGGTCAGGAATGTGAATCTCGACGACCTGCCATATCCTTTCGTGGCTGATCTCGCCGTATTTATGAGCGATAACGTTTCTCTGTGAGATGATCGGCTGCCACGGTATTTCTGGATGCGCCGCCCTGAAGGCGTCCGAGACATTACGGGCAGCTTCTCCTAAGATTTCAAGCTCACGTTCAACTGCAAGCTGAATAATCCTGTTATGCTGGTATTCGTCTGCCGAAATTCCCGCGGTGAACTGCTCAATGCTCCGCGCAGCTTCGAGCATGTCCCACAGATACGCCGGGTCTCGGGACTCAAACGCCAAAGATCACCTCTTGTGTGCGCATGATTTCGTGTCTTCGGAAGGGATTGCGCAGTCCAGACGATTCCACAAAGTCAACTTTTCTGCCAAGTATGCGAGAGAGCTCCTCTTCCATCTCGAAAAAGGCGAAGCCTGGAACGTGGCCGGGCTCGAACTCTACCAGGACATCGACATCGCTATCAGGGCCGAAATCATCGCGGAGTACTGACCCGAATAGAGACAGCTTGCGAATATGATTGCGTCGACAGAATGCGGCTATCTGCTCTTTCGGAATCTCGATTTGAATGTCACCGCGCATCGTTCTTACCCACCGTGTCGCTGGGAATCTTAACAGCGCTCCGCGAGTCCTTACAACGAGTGCTCGATAAACAATAGCAGTGCTGTGCGCTTGAAACTCCGGCTGTGATATATTCCCTGTGGCCTTGGGTACATATCCGATAGCGCGACTTCGCGGCCTGGAAACGAAGTTGGGTACTATGCATGACAGACTCTGAAGACAAAGCGTACGCGGAGAGGTTGCGAGCGGGATTCGAGAAAGCTCTTAACCGTCATGGTTACGGATTCCAATACGCCGTAATCAAGTGTGCTACAGAACTATTCGAGCAAAACCGCTCACGTTGGGTCTTTCAAGTCGCGGAATTTCCTGTAGAGGTTCAGAAGTCTGGCACGCGCGTGGATTTCATACTTTCGCGTGTTGACCGAAATTTTCTTTCAATCGAAGACCGTTTCTCATGCTGGCCGAGTGTTGTCGTGTGTAACTAATAGTCGTCCTTCCCGAGCCGCTGCTGTTAGCACTTCCAAGTCGTCAAGACCAACCAGGCCAGCCGACGTTGCCGTTTGGAAGTCGATCATCGGCTCGCGGCGCAGGATGCCGCTAACAATGGCGTGCTTGAAATCGGCATCAGCCTCAGACAGGAGTCTTCATCTGGCGGCGGCGCTCAGCCATCTTTTGATAGAACATCGGATCAGCCTTGCGAGCTTCTTCACGTCTCGCGTCGTAATCGGCTTCACCTTGTCGGATGTACTCGTCTATCTCGTCCTGATGGTCCAAGTAGTAAGCTATCGCGCCA
>DASXSR010000167.1:0-12437 GCA_036505875.1 Blastocatellia bacterium
ATTGGCGATCGAAACGGTCGGCAAAATCGGACCAGCCGCCAAAGATGCCGTGCCAGTACTAATAACAAAACTCGACAGCGAGAATACACAAGTGAGTTATCGGGCTGCCATGGTCCTCGGAAATATTGGACCTGCGGCCAATGCCGCGGTGCCGGCACTTCGTGCCAAGGCGAGCGGCAAAGAGTCCTTGTTGAAGTCAGGAGCCGTAGCTGCTCTTAAGAAGATCGAAGGACATTGATTATCAAATCGCATTGGCTTGCCAATCAATCGCATTGAGGTCCGACGAAGACGGCCCCCGTCCCCCTAATGGCGATATTAGCGTTTCTTGACACTCATAATCCGCGAACCTAGACTCCGAAGTGTCGTGAATCTGCCGAACGCGCTGACACTTTCAAGAATTTTTATTGTGCCGCTGCTGGTCGTCGTTCTGCTGACGCCGCTGTCGCAAAGCCTCGGTGTGCCGCAACACATTCTGGGCGTCGCGATTTTCGTCGCCGCCGCCTTGACAGATTTTTTTGATGGAAAAATTGCGCGCAGCCGCAAACAGGTTTCGAAACTCGGCAAGCTACTCGATCCCATCGCGGACAAGCTTTTGATTTCGGCAGCGTTGATCGCCCTCGTCGAAAATCGCCTCGCGCCGGCATGGGCGGTCGTGATCATTGTCGGACGCGAGTTTGCCGTGACAGGTTTGCGGTCGATTGCTGCGACTGAGGGTGTCGTGATCGCTGCGTCACGGATGGGCAAGTTCAAGATGGTCGCGCAGGTCGTGACTGTTGGATTACTGATTCTTTCGCTGTCGCCCTCCGGAGGCGGTGCGCCTGTTTCAAACTTCGGTAAGCCATTTCCGGCGATCAAATTCTGGACTGTTCCGGAATTGCAGACGGCCTGGGGCCATTTGACCGGTCCGGGAAATACAACCTGGGCCGACTGGCAAGTGCTCCTTTATACGATGGGCCGCGCGATGTTGTGGGTCGTGGTGCTTTCGGCGATCTATTCAATGTGGGGATATTTCAGGGCGTTTTTCACGACAGTCGTTCGCGAACGACAGCAAAAGGCCAAGGCCTCATCAGCAGCCTCGGCAGTTCAAAAGCCAGTCTAGTTTTCCAACATCCGCTGAATCTCAGCCGGTCCTTTCCACCCGCCAAGTGCTTCTTCAATTATCGACGCCGCCGCTAAGACTGTGCGCTCTTCAAACGGACGGCCAATGATTTGCACGCCGATTGGCAGACCTGTGGATGCTTGGCCTGCGGGCACCGCGACGCTCGGAAGTCCCAGAACATTGAAGGTTCGCGAATAGCTGAAAGCACGAAATACGCTAGTCGATTGGCCCGTGATTTTGACGCGCGCCGCGCCGTGCGCGAATGCAGCGGTCGCGCCCACCGGCGCAAGAATCAGAGGCGTCGTTTTCATCCAACGCAACAACTCCTCTCGTGCGCGTTCGCGCTCGAGCACTGCGCCGGCTAGTCGTTCCGCAGTTTCGATCCGATCTTCGAATTCGTTCGACTCTTCACTGAAACTGCGAAGCAATCGCGCGACTTGCGGCCCGGCTTCGTCCTCTCTTTCGCGATACAGCGCCGCGATTTCGCTGTTCGCGGCATGTGAAAACAGATCGATCCACAGTTGCGGCGCCGTGGAAATACCTGGGGGCATCGCGTCGATAATTTCGAGTTCCGCATCGGCAAGCGCCTGCGCGGCCGAGTTGACGGCCAGCTTGATTTCATCGGCGACGGGAACAACTCCATCATCCGTATACCAAGCCACACGAGCGCTGCGCAGCTTCTTGATATCAAATATTTCGCTCTCCTCTTGTGCTTCAAACTGCGTAGGCTCCGCGAGCACGCCAAAAAGCAATGCGAGATCCTCAATTCGCCGAGCCATGGGACCGATGCATGCACCGAGCGCGACCACGCCGGAAGCGGAAGGCGTGTGTCCTTGCATCGGTACGCGTCCGGTCGTCGGATTCAACCCAGCAATGCCGCAGAAATGTGCCGGCACTCGAATCGATCCCGAAAGGTCGCTGCCGATTCCCGCCGGCGAGAGGCAGGCCGCGATCGCCGCCGCTTCACCCCCGCTCGATCCGCCGGGCGTCATCAACGGGTTATAAGGATTATTAGCTCTGCCAAAGACTGGATTGTCCGTTTCGTAAGGAATCGCCATCTCCGGCACGTTTGTCTTGCCCAGAACAATCGCGCCGGCGGCTTTCAATCGCGCCACAGCCGGCGCGTCGCGAGTGGGAACGTGGTTCGAAAGAATCCGAGAGCCGCTCGTTGTGCGAATACCAGCCGTATCAATTGTGTCTTTGATCGTGATCGGTAGCCCGTGCAGCAAACCTACATCTCTGCGGCTCATCAGCTCGGTTTCACAGGCGCGCGCACGATCCATTAGATTGTCCGCTAAAGTGACAATCGCGTTGAGAGATGGATTGAGTTGTTCAATTCGTCGCAGGTGGGCTTCGACAACTTCGACCGGCGAAACCCCGCGCGTGCGAATCAGCCGAACTAGCTCAGTCGCAGATTTGGTCGTGAGATCAGTTGACGGCGTGGATGCCATGTTCGCGTCATCGCTCCGGAGGAGCGACATATTTATAGCAGCGAAGCTTTCACTTTGTAATCAGCTTGTTCCCTCTCCCTTTGGGAGAGGGGCGTAAGTTACGGCGTTGTAAACCCACACCCCGCACCTCTCCCACGGGGAGAGGGAGGAGAAACACTTTGAAAATACGAAACGATTGAACTATAAACATTGCACGCCTAACGGCGTTTCGCATTCAAAACAAGCGTTTTTTATTTCAATCCACATGAGTCTTCGTGACTCGAAAGGACTAATTATGGGAACGCGAAATAAAATTACCGTAGTAGGCGCCGGAAACGTGGGCGCGACTGCGGCGCATTGGCTCGCCTCAAAAGAATTGGGCGACGTCGTTCTGGTTGACATCGTCGAAGGCGTGCCGCAGGGCAAGTCGCTGGATTTAGCTGAAGCTGCGCCGATCGAAGGCTTCGACGTGCACCTGACGGGCAGCAACGGCTACGACGAAACGAAAGATTCGGACGTCGTCATCATTACTGCCGGCCTGCCGCGCAAGCCGGGCATGAGCCGCGATGACCTTCTACGCACCAACGCTGACATCGTCGGAAAAGTCGTTGACGAAATCGTCAGTCGCTCGCCGAATTCGATTCTGATCATCGTGTCGAATCCGCTGGATGCGATGTGCCAGGTAGCCTTGCGTCGTTCCGGGTTCCCGAAGCATCGCGTGATTGGGATGGCCGGCGTGCTCGACTCAGCACGCATGAGATGTTTTCTGGCAGAAGCGCTCGACGTCTCGGTCGAAAACGTCACTGCGTTTGTGCTCGGCGGGCATGGCGACACGATGGTGCCGCTGCCACGCTATTCAACGTGCGCGGGAATTCCCGTCACTGAGTTGCTTTCGAAAGAACAAATCGAAGCGATTGTGAAGCGCACCGCGAACGGTGGCGCGGAGATTGTCAATCTTCTCAAGACCGGCTCGGCTTACTACGCGCCGTCCGCCGCCGCGGTGGAAATGACCGAATCGATTTTGAAGGACAAGAAAAAGATTCTTCCCTGCGCGGCTTTTCTCGAGGGCGAATATGGCGTCAACGGCTTGTACGTTGGCGTGCCGTGCAAGCTCGGCGCGAAAGGACTCGAGCAAGTGATCGAGATTACGCTGACTTCCGAAGAGCGGATCGCTTTGCAAAAGAGCGCTGCGGCGGTGCAGGAATTAGTGGATGTTCTCGGGATCTGAAGTCGTACGAAGCCAACTTCTTATCAACTCGTTAAGCTTGCGACATTTGCTTCATGAGCTCGTAAAGCTTCCTGGTCGTATTCGGATTTCTCACAGTCATCTCCTGAAAAATCTTCCGGCTCGAGAGCTTTTGCATGCTGGTCCGGCTCATGTCGCTCAGGCGCGCCGACCACAAAAGCGTGCCCGGCCGGTAGACCACCGTCTCGATGTCGTTCTTGGGCGCCAGCGCCTCCACAACGCTTTCGGAGTCGATTGAGTGTCTTAGGAAAATCACGTTATGTTTCCAGCCCTTGTCGCCATCCCAGTTTGCCGGCAGGCTCTCAACTAGCTTCGCCATTTCGGAAAAGCTCCGCACCACTACTCTGCATTCGAGTTTATGTTCTCTCGATAGCATCAGCTCTATTTTCGTTTCCAGCTTTCGGCCATCTCGTTCTCTTGTCTTGAATATGATGTTGCCGCTATTGATGTAAGTGGTCACGTCCTTAAAGCCCATCTTCTCAAAGCTGGTTTTGAGTGACTTCATGTTGATCAGGTTGTTGCCGCCCACATTCACCCCACGGAGGAGAGCAACAAATATGTTGGCGGTTGATGCTAATGGTCTCAGCATACTTAGCGTCTGAGTCGACCGGGCGGCGCGAATTCACTCATCACTAATAACTCATCACCCATCACTGCTTTTTCCCTGATCAGTAACCTTAAAACAAACATTGATAGTTCCAATCGGTGAAGGCCAATGAACATCCAAGCTTGGTTAGTCATGGTGGAAGTAGAAGCGGTTTCCGTCGAGATCCTCGACCGTAAACTGTCTTAACCCCCAGGGCTTCTCTTCTAGGGGCTGAACAATGTTAGCACCCAACGCTTGAAGTTCTTGATACGTCGCATCGAGATTTTCAGCGAACACCCAGTGAACCGCAGGCTCAAATGGTTGAGTTCGTTTCCGAAAGAATATCACCACTTTTCCGCGTGACACGGCCCCAATCTCTTTGCCGGGGTAGAGCCACGAAATCTCGAAGCCGAGGGCGTCTCGATAGTGCTGCTGCGAGCGTTCCACGTCCTCAACTGGTAGCTCCGGCACCGGCTGCGCAATCGACGTCAACGACTGTTTCGCCTTCATGATGCTCACCTCCACACGTTAAGACATGCTGATAAGCGCCGCATAACCTCTAAGTTTACGCGGCGGCGGATTTCACTCCCCTTTGCGCTTTGCCCTTGCCCCTTAGCTCATACGTCCCGCCGAACGCGTCCAACGATCTGTTCGATAACGGTGTTATTTAGATTCATCACGCCGCCATGAATCGTACTGTTGCCGATCGCGCGTGTCGATTTCAGCTCAAGCCTTGTTCTTCTCGTCAAAAATCATCGGCTCCCATAACTCGACCTTGTTCTTGTCCGGATCCATGATCCATGCAAATTTTCCGTTTTCGTGCGATTCCGGCCCCGATACGATCTCGACGCCGTTCTGCTTTAGCTGATGGAGCAATTCGTCCAAATTATCAACTCGGTAGTTGATCATAAAGGAAGACTCGCTCGGGCTGAACCATTTGGTGTCGTGGTCCGCTGGGTTCCATACCGTGAGGCCGCCGTCCTCGGCCTTATCGTCAGGCCATCTCAATATCGCACCGCCCCAATTCTCAAGATCGAGGCCGAGATTCTTCTGATACCACAACGCCAGTTCGCCGCCCTTGTTCCGACTCTTAAAAAATACCCCGCCGATTCCCGTAATTTTTGCCATACACTTTCCTCCTGTTGTTTTTATTTTGACCGATTTGCTTCACCTGAACTCCATCCAGCTTTGCCTCACCTGTCACCTTCTCTGTCATAGAGGTACTACTGGCACCGCGCAGTCTATGTCATGACTGAAGTCGCCAACACATCGGATCGCCGTCGGCCCGCTTCACCTTTCGACGTGAGACTTCTGCCAGCATTTCGAGAGCGAGACCTTCAATTGCAAGCGGCGAAGCTTCGTCGATTTAGGCGCCCCTGCTTTGGCCGCACGCATGAGTTCCGGCCTCGGTGGCCATGCGGATGTAGCGATAACCCTGCGTGATACTCGCTCCGTTTGTGCCGTGTTGATTGCGGAATCTTTCGGGTGACACGCCATGGAGGGCAAGCGACCGTGCGTCGAGGAGGGCACCGCCGGTTTCAGTTATTGTCTTGAGATGCGTAAATGCCCTGCTCGAGGCAGACGGCAGCGGCCATAGGCTCGGCCGTGACAAGCCCGATGGCTACCTTCTCGGCTCATACCGCATTGCCACTGCCCCTGAGCCGAACTCAAGCCGGCTTATGAGCTTCAAGTCGATACGCTTCGATAGACCCGCGAACAATGTCGGCCCGTGACCCGCAAGCCTGGGGTGCACCACGAACTCGTACTCATCGATCAATCCCAACTCCGCCAACGCCAGCGGGAGCGTCACACCCCCCACGAACAGACCCTTGCCCGACTCCCGCTTGAGCTGCTGGACGGCCTTCCCCAGATCCCCGCGTACGAGCTCCGCGTTCCAATCGACCCGGTCCAGAGTGCTCGACACGACGTACTTTTTTGCCGCGTCGATCGTCCGGGCGAAAGGCTCCATCCAATCGGGCCTCGCTCCCGGCCGCGCCGGCGCGCGCCACCCTGCCTCCATCATTTCGTAGGTCACCCGGCCAAAGAGGAGGGCATCGGCCTGAGCGATGTTCTCGATCGCGTGACGATGCAAGTCTTCGTCCGCGGGTATTGCACGATGATCGCAGCATCCGTCCAATGTGACGTTGATGGAATACCGAAGAGGTCGCACGTCGCAAGAGTATCGCTGACGTGGTAGGCGAGCAAGGTTAGCCCGGTTCAGGGCTACTTCCACCGGCAACCGCGCATGTAGGGGCGCCTAACGTCTGAGTAAACGCAGCGGCGCTGAAAAGCAAGGATGAAGGCGGAAGGATGAAGTATGAACATCCCGCCGATTCATCCTTCAGAATTCATCCTTCATCCTTGCTCTTGCTCCCGCCGCTCGCGTCCAACGATTTGTTGGGTGTCGGGGAGAGTTCTCACACGCGCGATGCCGTGATGTAGTTCACTTAGTGGCGTTTGATGCCGGCTGCTTTCGCTGACTGCTCGCGAGCATGCCTCAATTTCTTGGCCAATTCCTGGGCGCGGTATTCAACCGGCTCTCTGAACTTCCAAGACTTAACCGGGTTAAGAATATATATTGGTCCCCCCATATTAGTACTCCATAACCGGTCGCCGTCAGAAGAAACGAGTCGGGCGGTAACGCTTATGTCCGCCGGACCTCCGTAGAACCCCGATCGTGAAACAGAAGTTGCGCCGCTTAGAACTGCGTCCGCCTCTTCGCGCTTCGCAACGACCACAAAGCCGTTCTCGGAAAGCTGATCTTCCAAAAGCAATCGAAAGCGCGCGGCCTCAGGCGACGTTCCCATGTCCTCTACGTAAATCTTCTGGACAAGGTGAAGGGCCATTGGCCGACCTTGTGAATGGGTTTTGGCTGAGACGTTCGATGGGATGACTGCTAGAGCCAAAAACAACGCGATGGTAAGTCTACGCATGTTACACCTCTTTTCAGTTGAGATCAGTTAACTGCAAGGGAGAGACGTGCTCGGAACATCACTTCCGATGTCGCAACGGTGCGTGCAGATGCCCTAACGCCAGAGTTGACGCGGCGGCGCGAATTCTTTTTCCCTTTGCCCTTTGGCCTTGCCCCTTAGCTCAGTCGCTCCCGCCGCTCGCGTCCAACGATTTGTTGGGTTGCGCCCGAAGTGATAACGCCAACTCGGCAAAGAGTCAATGCAGATGTCCGCGTCAACGAGCCGCGGCGCGGCGACAGATAGTAGCCCCGGGTGAGCGAGCGCAGCGAGCGTAGCCCGGGGATCAGCTCCCCTTTGATTCCAGCGCCGGCTTCAGCCGGCGAAACGTTGTGCGGCCGATCGAATCCGTGATTATTGCGCCCCTACAGGGCGCGGAAATCTTTTCTGACGTGATCCAGGGGTGGCGCGACCTTCGGTCGCTTACCCCTGGCTAATTTCTGCCACCGCTACGCGGTTCGTTGAGCAGTGAGGCCGAACGACAGAGTTGACGCCGCGGCGCGATTTCATTCAATCCCGATAACATCGGGACGGACCAGTCATGATACGAAACACGCTCTCCCGACACATCGGGACTCGCGTCCAACGAGTTGTTCGGCGGTGCGGTCAGGGAACAGCGATCTTCAACGCAAAACGAAATTAATGTCCTTAATGAAGTTCGCTTTGTTAGTGACCTTGCTGCCGCGCGCAGGAATCAGGTAGACGGAGCAATCTCTAGCCTCTCCCGAAACCTGGCACGAGCCCTTGAGTCTTATGCCCGCTTCGATGCACGGCGTGCTTGCGCAGTTTGTACCGATGACCCGATTGTCTATTTCTGGTTTGGCGGTCAGGACCAAATCCTTGAATTCGAGTTGATCCGAGTATTCTGCCTTGATGGAAACACCTGGTTCTGGTGCCACGCGGTCGTTGATGACCATGCTCCCGAAAGCGCCCGCCACGTATTCAAGGTGCGACAAAGTTCTGTCCGCGTAAACAAATTCTACTTTCTTCCATTCTTGCGTTGAGCCATCTAGCAACGTTACAAGTGCGATGACCGATTTTGTTTCTGATGATTGCGTCTGCTGTTGAGCTTCAACTGGAGATACAAGCACAAAGCAAAAACAAAGAACTCTGAGAAATAGAGTTGTTTTTCTCATGGTTTTCTCCCTTCCGTGAGGAGTGCCAACAGCGTCGAACGGCGGAGTTGACGCGGCGGCGCGATTTCTTTTTCCCTTTGCCCTTTGCCCTTGCCCCTTAGCTCAGTCGCTCACGCCGCTCCGGTCCAACGATTTGTTGGGCGCTACCTTATGATCAATGTCAACCTCAAGACAAGAAGCCTCATTTTGCTTCAAAGTGTTTAGCAAGAAAAGAACTCAAGTCGTCGCCGACACCGATCGAACGATAGAGAATCTTTCCATCGCCACCAATTACATATACCGTCGGTAAAGTGTCCACATGATATGCTTTCGCTATGTCCTCACCTTTAAGGAGTAAACCATAAGTAAATCCTTGCGCCTTCATATAGGTCGTCGAATTACTTTCCTCCCAACAGTTCACACCAAAAACAATTAGATCGTTACTCGAATACTTTTCGTGCAATCGTTGTATCTCAGGCATGGTCCGAATACATGGCCCACACCAAGTTGCCCAGAAGTCCAGAACGATCACCTTCCCCCGATATTCAGACAGCGAGTGCGCTCTACCTTCGGCATCATTAAGTGTCCAGTCGGGAGCAAGATCACCAACGGCTAATAGCGTCAGCCGTTCCGGAGCGTGATACGGCTTGATCGCGTAACCCTTTGGAACACGAATCTGAAATGTCCAGTTACCCAAAAGAGGGTTGACTTTCAAGTTTGACAGAGTGAGCACGTTTGCGCCGTACCTACCGTTGTTGTCTATAGCAATTTGTTCAAGCTTGCGCGGCAAGTAATCCCTCACGCCAAAAAACCATCGTTCCCTTGTGATGCGTTTAGCATCGGGATACTCGAGGTATACAACATGGCATAAGACTCCGTTGACTGTGGTTCTGCCTTCGTATTCAACGACCGGCGCGGATAATTGTCGTTTGAACGGTTGGTCGAGGATGTATTCCAACATGAGCAGCGAGTAAGCTCCCCAACCGAAGAAACCAGTCACCACCCCCAAACTTCGTTCTGCCGGATCGTTTCCCGCGAGTGTCTTATAGATCACGGCTTTTTCGCTTGGTCGAACCTTCCTCATAGTCTTGCCGTCGAACGCGACCTGGAATGGTTGTGCATCCGCGCTGCCGGTTGCGAGAAAATCTCCTTGAGCTGACAGTCTTGCCTTCAAGGGATTATTGGCTTCGAGTCTACTCAATCTAACCCGGCCGCTGGATGTGGGGCTGTGGGTAGATAAGGAACCGGAACCTTGGTAAGTGGCTTCGTAAGACAAGCTCTGTATTTTGCGGATGGCTTGATCAGCCTCGTATAAGATCCGCTTTGGGTCGTCCGTGCCTGCACCTACGCCAGGACCAACCTGTTGAGCGTTCGAAAGAGGCGGAAAGCTGAAACTAATCGTGCTGACGAGTAGGGCAAGTAACGCGATGGGATTTGTTCTTTTCATGTAGCAATGAACGCAGTTCAATGAGAACCGTTCCAGACACTCCTCACCTGCCGGCGGAGCGCCCAACGGTTGAGTTGACGCGGCGGCGCGAATTCAATCAAGCATTGCCGGACCAGTCATGATGCGAAACACGCTCTCCCGATACATCGGGACTCGCGTCCAACGGTTTGTTATCCCGCGTCGCCCTCGCGAGCAATAAACCTAGCAGAGAACTAAAGCGCAGCCATTTGCATCGCTTGACCATGAAGCGGCGAATGGCGGGCGGTAGCTCGTGCAGTCCGATGCTATAGACAATCGCCACGTGCACCGTGCCGCTGACTGTGCCGGTGAGCGTCCGTGGCATTGGCTTTCCTTTTCCTGCTCCAGCCGCGCCGCGCTAATATAAGAATCTCTCACGAGACGGCGCAAGTTAATTCATTTCACTTTATATTCTCCCGAAGCCTATAATTTGCGCTGTTGCTGCTTTCCGTTTGCCGAGGCGTTCGTAAGAGCAGAGGGGCGCGTGATGATCTACGATCCCGACATGACTTTGCGCGACGCGCGGGCGCGTTATTTCGCGCTGAATAACTTCGGCGCGGACGGCGGGTACGATGAACGCTGGATCAAGGTCAAGGTGTGGCGCATCCCCGTCTGGCTGCCGAACACGCAGGGGCGGCGGCGCGCCGTCAGGCTGCACGACCTGCATCACGTCGTGACGGAATACCCTACGACCTGGCGCGGCGAGGCGGAGATATCGGCCTGGGAGGTCGCCTCCGGGGGCTTGCGCCGGTACTACGCGGGCTGGCTGCTCGATCTGTTGAACGTTGCGCAGGGGCTTATCGTCAACCCGCGCGGCGCGTTCCGCGCCTTTGTGCGCGGTCGTCGTTGCCGCAACCTCTTCGGCGCGACTTTCAACGACACGCTGCTCTCGCGCCGGGTCGGCGAGATGCGCCGCGAGTTGTTTTTGGAGAACGAAGGCGCGGAGGCGGGCGCGAAAGCGTCCGCGCGCGACGTGATCGCATTCGCCGCGTGGGCGCTCGCGAGCGCGGCGACCTACGCCGTGGCGGTCGGTGTGCCGCTCGCGCTGCCCTTGCTGTTCATCTACGCGCTGCTGCGGCTGACGGGCGTCTGGTGACGGCGACGCGTTTGGGGAGAGCGACGGCTGAGATTCCATTGGTTAAGTCTCTGCGAACCCGCTTGCCCGCGCGACGCGCCGCAGCGACAAGCCTCGCGCTGTTTGTTTTGGTTTTCAAAGAGCGAAGCGGGATAACGTCTGAGTTGACGCGGCGGCGCGAATTTATTCAAGCATCGCCGGACGAATCAAGTTGCGAAACATGCTCCCGCCGGTCGCGTCCAATGATCTGTTATGCGGTCGGTCACAGCAAAGCCGCTATGTTTTATCAAAACGCAACCTTCTCACACGCCCTGTGCTCAACAAGAAACCTGTCACACGCTTCTGGTCGTTACGGGTGAAGCGGATGATGCCGGTTCCCACTGCGGAAAAGACATCGGCATACTGATCAACCATTGGAGTCACGCCGTCAACGTTTTTCCTTCTTAACACCAACTTCTCGTCTTGCATGCTTATAGTGTAAGTCGCGTCTATTTCACTGCTGTAGTAGCTGCCCGAGAACTCGAGCAGTTGGGACGAACTATAAGCAGCCGGTTCCACAGAGTCGTGCGTCATCGCCACTTCACCATTGACTGCGGTGATCATTTGCAGCGGCGCACCCGGCCGCGGCGCCTTGAAAGTGATCTCTACTCTGTCGGGAGTTCCGAGCATCACAAAGCGATTGTTGCCAAGCGGCGCTAACTCGCTCTCGCTTGTGCCCCGCGAATAAATCAATTTGCCATTTTTCACGTACAGTCGTCTGAAGTTGTTATTCGCCGAAGCAAAGTAAGAACCGGCCAGCGCTGCCAATTCCTTTTCGGGAACCTGCACAACTTTAAGCTCTGGCAAGGCGTTCTTGTTGCTGCTGCCAGTCTTTCGCTGTTTGAATTCATCGGCGAGATAAATGTCAGCAACTTGCCGCGCTAGCCACTCCGACTGGATGCTCATTAGATTGCAGAGACAGATTACTGAGAATCTCTGCTCAGGAAATCGAATCATGGCGGCGTTGAACCCATTGTAGATGCCCCCGTGTCCGAACATCTTCAATCCTTTATACGTTTCGACATCAAGGCCAAAGGCGTAATCAGTTTTTGCGCCGCTGTTGAGTGGGCCCGGAGTGAGAAACTCCTGGATTAACTCTGCGCCGCCGCCCAACTTGTTATTGTAAAAATTATTATCCCAGAGCAGCAGGTCATCAATGGTAGTTAACAGACCACCTTCGCCTACGTGGTAAGACGCTAGTGTATCGACAGAAAGACCTCCACCACTTCGAGAGGAATAACCGGTCGCTCGATTTGTGATCACTTCGGTGCCGTCGTTATGGAAACCGGTGTTCACCATTCCCAGCGGCTTGAAGATGTTTGCCTCGGCAAACTCGCGCAAGGACTGACCCGTAACCCTCTTTACTATTTGGGCGAGAAGGAAGTAGTTAGAGTTGCTGTACAAATATTCCTC